>NZ_JCATID010000005.1:0-308749 GCF_059693745.1 Sphingobium sp. WR1
GGGAAAGACCTGACCAGTGTGCGAATGGCAATGACGCGGATAGCGAAGGGGTAATCATATAGCAGCAGCCGACCAGAGCCGGTCGTTAAAATCAGGCACCGCGAACGTCTGCTCCTGACAGAGGTTGCCGATGGACCGCTGCAATGGAGTCCGTCAAGAAGGCGCCCCAAACTCAGTCGTTCGGATGCGTTCGGCGCAATCTCGAAACCCGTCATTCGTTCATCTCGCTCTGAACGACCCCAGAATGCCCAACATTTGTGATTTTGCTGTCACGCAGCTTCCCGTCTTGCCTGTCCAGGAAGCGGTCAGGGGCAAAGTTAAAAAGGGGATGAGCAATAGGTTACGCCTAGCGTTTGGCGACTAGCTCAGCAGGCTCATGCTTATCTACGCGTGCATTGAATGCCGCAAATAAACTGGCCGTTTCCGAATGCTAGGAGGCTTCAACAGCATTCCTTTCGTATTCCGAGCTCCCAAAAAGTGGACGCAGCAGATACGGATGAAACCGCCCCCACGCACTCCACCTTTCACCGCGTGGAAGGGTTGCTTTCGATTTCAACATCTGCCGTGGCCGCTTCGACGGTCGCATATCCCGGTCGGTTCCGCGGCGCCTGATCGCCGCCCGATCGGAGATCAACGATGCACGCTGATATTAAATTCAACCGACGGGGCTTCATTGCCGCCACGTCGATCGCGGGTGTAGTCGGCCTGGCCGGCGTTGCGCCTCTCAAGGCGATCGCGGAAACGGCGTCCGCCCCCACCGGTCCGGCTGCCATCCGCCCCTTCCACATCCATGTGCCCGAGGCGAAGCTGACCGACATGCGGCGCCGCATCCTGGCGACCAACTGGCCGGACCGCGAGACGGTGGCCGATACCTCGCAGGGCCTGAAGCTGGCCACGATGCAGAAGGTCGCGCGCTACTGGGCGACCGGCTATGACTGGCGCAAGGCCGAGGCCTATCTCAACAACCTCCCCAATTTCGTCACCGAGATCGACGGCGTCGACATCCACTTCATCCATGTGAAGTCGAAGCATGCGAACGCGCTGCCGATCCTTATCACCCATGGCTGGCCAGGCTCGATCTTCGAGCAGCTCAAGATCATCGGCCCGCTGACCGATCCGACTGCGCATGGCGGCACCGAGGCGGACGCGTTTGACGTGATCATCCCGTCGCTGCCCGGGCATGGCTTTTCGGGCAAGCCGACCGAGCTCGGCTGGGATCCCATCCGCATCGCCAAGGCCTGGGCCGTGCTGATGCAGCGCCTGGGCTATTCCCGCTATGTCGCCCAGGGCGGCGACTGGGGCAATGCTGTGACCGAACAGCTCGCGCTGCTCGAACCGCAGGGCCTGATCGGCATCCACACCAACATGCCCGCCTCGATCCCCGACGACATCGCCAAGGCCCTCGCCACGGGCGGCCCGGCACTTGCCGGCCTCTCCGCCGACGAGCAGCGCGCTTATGGCCAGCTCGACGATTTCTACAAGAACGGCCTGGGCTATGCGACCGAGATGGCGAAGCGCCCGCAGACGCTCTACGCGCTGGCGGATTCGCCGATCGGGCTGGCCGCATGGATGTTCGACCATGACGCGCGCAGCATGGGACTGATCACCCGCGTGTTCGACGGTGCCCAAGAAGGCCTGTCGCGCGAGGACCTGATTGACAATGTCGCGCTCTACTGGCTGACCAACACCGCGGTCTCGTCCGCCCGGCTCTATTGGGAGAGCAAGCTCGCCTTCTTCGCGCCCAAGGGCGTCAAGCTGCCGGCGGCGATCAGCGCGTTCCCCGACGAGATCTATCAGGCGCCGCGCAGCTGGGTGGAAAAGGCCTATCCCCGGCTGATCCATTATAATCGCATGCCCAAGGGCGGCCATTTCGCCGCCTGGGAGCAGCCCGCCGCCTTTGCCGGCGAGATGCGCACCGCGTTCCGTTCGCTCCGCTGATCCCCCAGAGCGGAGCCGGGCGGCGCGCAGTCCCCCAAGCGCGCCACCCAACCCTCTGCTCCCCTACAAAGGACCCTTTCCGATGCCTTTCCTCAAATCCGCCGCCATTGCCGCCGGCCTGTTGCTCACCGCCGCCGCGCCTTCGCCCGAGCCCGCCCGGATGCCGACCATCGTGCTCGTCCACGGCGCCTTTGCCGATTCGACCAGCTGGAACGGCGTCGTCGCCGAGCTGACCAGGGACGGCTATCCGGTGATCGCCGCGGCCAATCCGCTGCGCGGCGCGGCGAGCGACGCCGCCTATGTCGCCTCGATCGTCCATTCGGTGAACGGCCCGGTCGTGCTGGTCGGCCATAGCTATGGCGGCACGGTGATCACCCAGGCCGCCGCGAACACGCCCAACGTCAAGGCTCTGGTCTATGTCTCCGCATTCGCGCCCGATGTCGGCGAGAGCAGCTTCGAGCTCGCCGGCAAGTTCCCCGGCTCGGTGCTTGGCGATGTGCTGGCGCAGCCGGTGACGACGCCCGAGGGTCTGCACGACCTCTATATCCGCACCGATCGCTTCGCCGCCGCCTTCGCGGGTGATCTGCCGGCATTGGTGGCGCAGATCGCCGGCTATGCCCAGCGTCCGCTGACCAACGAAGCGGGCAACGAGAAGGTAAGCGTCGCGGCGTGGAAATCGATCCCGTCCTGGACGATCTTCGGTTCGAAGGACCTCGCCATCCCGCCGGCGGCGCTGCAGTTCATGGCCGCGCGTGCCGGCGCCAGGAAGGTCGTCCAGATACCCGGCGCCTCGCATGTCGTGATGATCTCGCATCCGCACGAAGTCGCAACGATGATCGAAGATGCTGCAAACGTGGCCAAGGCGCAGTAGTTAACGCTATGGAAACGATCGCTCCGACTCGCCGCACGCTGTTGAGGGCGGCGATAATCGCCGTCGTGGCACCCGTCGTGCCGGCTCTTGCCGGTGTGGCGGAGCCGCCGGCCTTGCCGCCGCTCAAGACGGTGCGGACCGACCTGCTCGAGATCGCCTATGCCGAATATGGCCCGGCGGGGGGCGCGCCGGTGATCTTGCTTCATGGCTGGCCTTACGACATCCACGCCTTTGCCGAAGTCGCGCCGGTGCTGGCAGCCAAGGGCTTTCGCGTGATCGCGCCTTACTTGCGCGGCTATGGCGCAACGCGCTTCCTGTCGGCCGATACGTTGCGCAACGGCCAGCCCGCGGCGCTGGCGCTCGACACCGTCGCGATGATGGACGCGCTGGGTATCCCCAGCGCGATCCTGGCCGGGTTCGACTGGGGCGCGCGCACCGCCGACATCATCGCCGCGCTTTGGCCGGCACGGGTGAAGGGGCTGGTCGCAGTCAGCGGCTATCTGATCGGTAGCCAGGCAGCGGGGCAGAAGCCGTTGCCGCCCGAAGCCGAGCAACAATGGTGGTACCAATTCTATTTCGCGACCGAGCGCGGTCGGCTGGGCTATGAGAAGAACCGCCATGCCTTCGCCCGACTGATCTGGCAGACGGCCTCGCCGCGCTGGGTATTCGACGACGCGACATTCGAGCGCTCGGCGACGGCGCTCGACAATGTCGATCAGGTCGCGGTCGTGATCCATAATTACCGCTGGCGGCTGGGGTTGGCACAGGGCGAACCGCGCTACGACGCGACCGAGCAACTGCTCGCCGCTGCGCCGGTGATCAGCGTGCCGACGATCACGATGGAAGGCGACGCCAACGGCGCGCCGCATCCGGAGCCCGTCGCCTATGCTGCCAAGTACACCGGCCGCTACCAGCACCGGACGATCACCGGCGGCATCGGCCACAACCTACCCCAGGAAGCACCTGCCGCCTTCGCCCAAGCGGTGATCGACATGGCCGCGATGGGATAGGACGATGACGGCCTATGTCTTCAAGCTCCATGAGCGGCCGACCTTGCCGGGATCGCCCGCCAATCCGGATCATCCGGCCCGGCGGCGAGTGATCTACTTCATCATCGGCTGCCTGATCGGGATCACCGGCGGGCTGGGCAACGCGCTGGTCGCGGTCAATCTGAACTTCGCGCAGGGTACGCTCGGGCTCAACACCGACGAAAGCGCGTGGCTGATCGCTTCCTATTACATGACGAACGTCACCGCCAATCTGCTGCTGATTGCGGGAGCGCAACGCGACCAGGCGGCGTTGGGCTATCGCCGTACCGCGCTCACGGCCTTCCGCGAAGTCGAAGACGCGCTGGCGACGGTGAAATTCGCCGACCGGCAAATCCTGCTCGCCCAGTCGCAGCGCGACACATGGGCCAAGGGGCTACGGCTGGCGACCAACCGCTACCGCGAGGGCTCTTCGCCCTATCTCGAGCAGCTCGACGAACAGCGCAGCCTGCTAAGCGCTGAGCTGTCGCTCGTCCAGTTGCGCGCCGACGCGCTGCTGGCACGCGTGGAGATGTTCCAGGCGATGGGTGGGGGCTGGTCGCCGGGCGACGGCGAGGCGCGCTTCTAGATTGGGCGCGCCCGTGCGGCGGGTTCGAGCTTCGAGATGTCGGACATCGCCTTGCGCAGCCTCGGGGTGATCCAGTCGATGAACACACGGGTCTTGAGCGGCAACAGGCCCTGCCGGACGTAGATCAGATGTATAGGGAATGCGCGTTCGTCGCAATCGTCGAGCACCGTGACCAAGGCCCCCGATTCGAGTTCCTTCGAGATTTGGTAGCTCGGTAAGCGCGCGATGCCGATGCCCTGGGCCGCGGCGCTGACCGCGCCTGCGGCCGAATTCGAGAAGACGCGGACGTGCGGCGCGCCCATCACCCTCTGCCCGTCGCGCTGATAGATCCATGCGGTGTCGCGGATCGGCGCGAAGACGATGCTCTCGTGCCCGGCGAGGTCCGCGGGCGAGACTGGGTAGCCGGCGCGCTCCAGATAGGCGGGGCTGGCGCAGGTCAGCATGCGGAACTCGCCCAGCTTGGTCGCGTGGAGCGAACTGTCCTCGAGGGCGCCGAGCCGGAACCCGACATCGACCCGCTCCTCGACTAGATGCACGGTGCGATCGACCGACAGCACGTTGAGGTTGATCTCGGGATAGTCGCACAGGAACTGATAGGCGAGCGGCAGGACGTGCAGCCGCCCGAATGCCATGGACACCGTGATGCTCAGCTCGCCGCGCGGCACTTCATATTCGCCCGACGCACGCAGCTCCGCGTCCCTGATCTGGGCGACGATCTGACGCGCCGCATCGACATAGTCGCGCCCGGCATCGGTAAGCTGGACGTTGCGGCTGGTGCGGATCAGCAATTGCGTGCCGAGATGGCGCTCGAGATCGGCGACCTTGCGGCTCACGCTGGGCAATGGCGCGTTGAGCTTGCGGCTGCCGGCCGAGAGGCTGCCGCTATCGACGACGGCCAACAACACCTGCATTGCATCGAGACGGTCCATGCGATCCCCCATCGCCTGCGTCGGGCGACAATAGCGGTACGCGATGCGGGTGCCAAGCTGGGCCGCCCGGGCTCAGGCGGCGGCAGCTCTGTCCGCAGGCAGGAATGGAGCGACCGCCGCGCGGACGTGCTCGATATAGGCCGCTTCCTCGCCGGCCGGGGCGACATAATGCAGCACCTCCTCGGCGGCGCGCATCGAAGCGCCGCGAGCGATGATCCAGGTCGCGATATATTGCGACGAAAGGCAGCCGCCCGCGGTCGCCACATTGCCGTTTGCATTGAAGGGCGCATCGAGCACTTCGACGCCGGCCTCGATCAGCCAGGGCCTGGTCGTCAGGTCGGCACAGGCTGGATGCCCCTGGAGCAATCCAAGTTTCGCCAGCAGCAGTGCGCCCGAACATTGCGAACCGATGAGCTGGCGCGAAGGATCGAGCCTGATCCGGGCGAGCAGATCGGAGTCAGCGGCGATGTCGCGCGTTAGGATGCCGCTGCCGATCAGCACGGCATTGGCCTCAGCGGCGAACGCGAGCGGCTTTTGGCGCTGGACGACGACGCCGTTCATCGAGCGGACCTGCTCGGTGGGCGCAGTGATATAGGCCGCCCAGCCTTGCGCCTTCATCCCGTTGAGGATGGAGAGCGCGACGAAGGAGTCGATCTCGTTGAAGCCATCGAAGGTCAGGATCGCAATCTGCATCAACGCTTCCTCAGCTGAATCGCACGTCGCTTAGATCGATCGACACCATCAGCATATCCTCGACCGGCCGATTGTCGGGCCCGCGGACATAGGCGCGGCGCCGCGTGGGCACGCGGATACCCTGGACCTCGACCGGATTGCTGACCAGTTGCACGGCCGCGAAGCCGCCGGCGACGTCGACGCGATAATCGTGCCGGCGAAGGTCGAGCGCCTTGTCGAAATAAAGGTCCTGCTGCCGGCTGTGCGTGACCATGTCGCCAGGGAAGGAAGCGCGCAGCACCCGCCATTCCTCCTCGCCTTCGCGCCACGGATCGAGCTCGCGAACCTCAACTCCGGGCATCGCAAGCGCGAAGGGCGAGTTGAGGTAGAGCCACATCGCATAGCCGTTGAAATAGGCGCGGTGGAGCGGGCCCCAGGGCGTGCTCAGCCCGTGGCCGGCGAACAGCCCCGGAAGATCGCGGCTCTCAGCGACGACCGCGCCGTCCGTCTTCTCGACCGCCACGCGATCGGCGGTGAAGGCGGTGCGCTGATCCGGCGCGCCGAAGGGCGAGACCGAAGCGCGCAGTTCGTGCAACCACACCGACATGCGCCGCCGAGTCGTATCCGTGGCCAGGCCCTTGAGCGGGAACAGCCCGCCGGTGGTGACGGCGTCCGCCTCCACCCGCTCGAATGCCGCGCGGCGGGCGAGGCCGCCATGCGCTTCGATCACATCGTCCAGCAATGGCATGTCCATCCTCCCCTCAGGCGGCCTTGGCGTCGGGCGCCGAAGCCGCGGCCTCGTGGCGCGCGCGCAAATCGAGCAGGCCGAGCAGCAGCGCGTCGCGCTCGATCTCGAGCTGCTCGATACTACGCCCGCCGACTTCTTCGTGCACGCTGTCGATCAGCCGCTGCTGCACTTCCGGCGTCAGATCGGGTTGGCCCAGGCTCTTCCACGAACGCATCATTGGTACGGCGAACTGCGCGAGGAAATGCTCGATCCCGCCGCCGCCGCCACCGAGATGGTTGAGCATCATATTGCCCATCAGCCCCCAGCGCAGCCCGGGGCCCCAGGACAAAGCGGTATCGACATCGGTGGCGCTCACCACGCCTTCGGTGACGAGATAATAGACTTCGCGCGCCAGCGCGGCCTGCAGCCGGTTGGCGACATGGCCCGGCATCTCCTTGTGGATCCGCACCGTGCGCCGGCCGATCGCAGTGTAAAAGGCATCGGCGCGGCGGATCGCGTCTTCCGCGGTCTTCTCGCCCGCGACCAGCTCGACCAGCGGGATCAGGTGCGGCGGGTTGAACGGGTGGCCGATGATGCAGCGCTCGGGATGCGCGGTGGCACCGCGCTGGATTTCGCTCATCGGCAGCCCCGACGAGCTCGACGCGATGATCACATCGGGCGGCAGCAGCGCGTCGAGCTGGCCATAAAGCTGCTGCTTGAGCTCGATCCGCTCGGGGCCATTCTCCTGGACGAAGTCGACACTCGCCAGCGCCTCAGCGAGATCGGCATTGAACGCGAACTTGTCGAGCGAGGCGTCGGGCGCGAGGCCAAGCTGCTCCAGCGCCGGCCAGGCCTTCTGGATGAAGTTGCGGACCTTGTGGCTCGCGTCGGGCGCGGGATCGGTGGCGATCACCTCGAACCCCTTGGCGAGGTAAAGCGCGGCCCAGCTCGCGCCGATGACGCCGCTGCCGACAATGGCGATGCGGCGGATGTTGCGGTCGGTCATGTCAGGTCTCCGGGTTCAGATTTCGGCGTAGGCGATGCCGGCAAGATTGCCCTGGACACCGAGCAGGGTGCGCTTGTGCGATCCGTCGAGCTCGGCGACGTAGATCGAGCCGCCCAGATCGGTGACGAACATGCGGTTGCCGGGCACGTCGAGCGCGATGCCGATGCCCTCCATCAGACGGGTGACAAGGATCTGCGGCTCGGCATCGCATTCGTCGATCGCCGCGCAATTGACGGTGTTGCCGTCGGGCGGATCGCCGCGATCGGTCCAGTAGAGGATGCGGTTTTCGACATCGAGCTCGAGGTCGATCGGCTCCGGCAGCGCGCCGAACAGCAGCTCGACGTCCGACCGGTGCGCCGGGTCTTCGCCCTGCGGCATGTCGATCCCGGCGCGCAGGATGCGGCCGACGCCTTCATTGTCGCCGCCCTTCTGCGTCCAGTAGAATTTGCCGCCGACCGGATCGACGGTGATCCCCACGCACCAGCGCCTCGCGTCGCGCCGATCGGCATCGCCATGCCCGGTCTCGATCAGCGTCTCGACATGCGACCCATCGAGATTGGCGCGCATCACGCGCATCCCCTCGCGATCCGACCAGTAGAGCTTGCCGCCGGCACTATCGAGATGAAGCTGTTTGGGGGTGAAGGCGACGCCCGCCGGCACGATCACCACCCGGTTGGCGCCATCGAGATTGGCGCGTTCGATCGAGCCGTCGCCCTGATTGGGCACGCCCATATTGGTCCAATAGATATGCCTGGCCTCGGCATCGACGACGATGCCGTCCGGGTGGCGGCAATCGCTGACGATGACCCGGCGGCCCGAACCGTCCGGGTTCATCGCGTGGATCCGCCCGCCGCTCAGCTCGAGGACGAATAGGCGGCCGGTGCGGGAGGTGGCCGGCTCACGCGCTGGCTTGAAGAGCTGATGCACGGTCATGATCCTTCCTTCGGGTCAGGCGGCGCGCTTGGCCGCGCTGGGGATGACGCCTTCTTGGCGCAGCGCCTCGATGCTCTTCGCGTCGAAGCCGAGCTCGCTAAGGATCTCCTCGGTATGCTCGCCGATGCTGGGCGCGCGCCGGGCGGGTGCCTTGGCGACGCCGTGGATCTGGAAGGGGCTGCTGATCGTCCGGGTCATCGTGCCGCCGGCGCCTTCGAGCGGCACGACGATGCCGTTCGCGGTAAGCTGCGGATCGGCGATCACCGCCTCCGGCCCGTTGATCTCGCCGAAGGTGGCATAGGTCTCGGTCAGCACCCTGTGCCAGTGCGCCATCGGATGCGCGGCGAACACTTCGTCGAAGATCGCGGCGAGCGCGCCCATATTTTCCGCCAGCGCCTCCGCGCTGGTGAAGCGCGGATCAGTGAGTAGCTCCGGACGGCCGATCGCATTGGCGACGGCGGCGAACTTGTCCGGTGTGACGATCAGCACGAACCACGCGCCGTCGCCCGCACGATAATGGTTCATCGCGGCGTTGGCCGGATTGGCGCGGTCATGCGGGGCCGGGAAATGGGCACCGGCTAGCGCGGCCTGGATCGAGACGCTGGCCGACCACACGCCCTCGGCGAGCAGCGAGGTGGTGACATAGGAGCCCTTGCCGGTGCGCTCACGCCGATAGAGCGCGGTCGCGATCGCGGCATAGAGTCCGACTGCGGTGGCGTTGTCGCCGCTGCCGCTCACCGGCCAGGGCGGCGGCGCTCCGGCGTCACGCGTGAGCGCGAGCAGCCCGCTGCGGGCCCAATAGGCGGTGATGTCGAACCCCGGCAGCCCGGCATCGGGGCCGTTCTCGCCGAACCCGGTCAGATCGGCATAGATCAGTCGCGGATTCCATTCCGCGACATCCTCATATTCGAGCTGCAGACGGCGGCGCGCCTCATGCGGGGTGTTGACGATGAATATGTCCGCCCAATTGGCCAGCTCGAACAGCACCTGGTGCGCGCCAGGCGATTTGAGATCGAGCGCGATGCCGCGCTTGTTGCGATTGGCGAGGTGCCACTGATAGGCCTGATCCGATTGCGGCTGGATCGGCGTCTTGTTCGCGCGCCGCCACAGATCGCCATGCGGCGGCTCGACCTTGATCACCTCCGCCCCGAAATCGGAGAGGATGACCGCGGCACCCGGCCCGGCGACGAAGCTCGACAGGTCGACGACCTTGAGCCCCGAAAAGATGTTTTCGTCCGTCATGTTCAGTCTCCTGGAGAGCGTGCGTCAGCGTCCGCGAAACTGCGGCGCGCGTTTTTCGAGAAAGGCGGCGGTGCCTTCCCGGCGATCCTCGGTGCCGGCGAGCAGGCCGAAATACGAAGCCTCGAGCGCATAGCCCGCCTCCCCGTCCGCATTCGCCGCGAGCAACGCGTAGCGGATGGCGAGCGGGGCGTTGGCGGCAATCTCGCGCAGGATCGCTTCGGCCCGCGCGATCAGATCGGCGGCGGGAACGACTTCGTTGACCAGCCCGATGCGGTGCGCCTCCTCGGCGCCGATCATGCCGCCGGTGAGGATGAGCTGGAGCGCCCTGCCCTTGCCGACCAAAGCCGGCAGCCGCTGGGTGCCGCCGCCGCCCGGCAGCAGGCCGAGCTTGACCTCGGGCTGGCCGAACCGGGCGTGCTCAGCGGCGATGCGCAGCGTGCAGGCCATCACCACTTCGCAGCCGCCGCCCAGCGCGAAGCCGTTGATCGCAGCGATCACCGGCTTGCCGAGCGTCTCGAGCAGGCCGAGCGTCTCCTGGATGAAGGCGCTGAGCCCCTGCCCTTTGATCGCATCGAGCGTGGCGAGGCCGGAGATATCCGCGCCGGCGGCAAAGGCCTTGTCGCCCGCGCCGGTGAGGATGACGCCGTGGACCGTCTCGTCCGCCTGCGCATCGGCCAGCGCCGTGCGCATATCGGTGAGCGTCGCGACGTCGACGGCGTTGAACACTGCCGGCCGGTTGAAGGTCAGATAGGCGATGCCGTCGGCCTTCTCATAGACCATGGTCTCGAGCTGGAGCGCGGGCACACGGGTTCCCTGGGCCGCCGAAGCGGCCTGAAGCGAAGTCATGATGTTTCTCCTGGTTGGAGGGGGATCAGACGAAGGCGCTGAACCCCGAGACCGCCTTGCCGACGATCAGATTTTGCATCTGGAAGGTGCCCTCATAGGAATAGAGCGCCTCCGCGTCGGAGAAGAGCCGGCCGATATCATTGTCGACGATGATGCCGTTGGCGCCGAAGATCTCGCGCGCCCAGGCAACCGTCTCGCGCATCCGCGCCGTAGTGAAGGCCTTGGCGAGCGAGGCGTGCTGGTCCTCCAGCTTGCCGGCTTCCTCGATCTCGGCGAGGCGCAGCATCAGCGCCTGGCTGGCGGTGAGGTTGCCGAGCATCTTGGCGATCAGGTCCTGCACCATCTGGAACGATGCGATCGGCTTGCCGAACTGCACGCGCTCCTGCGCATATTTGAGCGCAGCCTCATAGGCACCCATTTGCACGCCCGTCGCCATCCAGCCCACGCCCGAGCGGGTGAGCTTGAGCACATGGGCGGTGTCGCGGAAGCTGTTCGCGTTCTGCAGCCGGTTGGCCTCGGGCACGCGGCAATCGGTCATCGTGATCAGGCCGTTCTGGACGACCTTGAGCGCCATCTTGTTCTCGATCTTCTCGACGCTGAAGCCCGGCGTAGTCTTGTTTTCGACGATGAAGCCCTTGACCTGATTGTCCTCGACGTCGCGCGCCCAGATCACCGTTATGTCACACCAAGGCGCATTGCCGATCCATTTCTTCTGGCCATTGAGGACCCAGCTGTCGCCGTCGCGCTTCGCGGTGGTGGTGAGGCCGCCGCCGGTCCCCGATCCGACCAGCGGCTCGGTGAGGCCGAAGGCGCCGATCCGATCGAGCGCGGCCATGGCGGGCAGCCATTTCGTCTTCTGCTCCTCCGAGCCGAGCAGCGCGATCGAGCCCATCGATAGGCCGGTATGCACGCCGAAAAAGGTCGCGAACGACGCATCGACGCGGCACATCTCCATGATCAGCATGCCCATCAGCCGATCGCGCACACCCTGGGCGTGGAGGTTGCCGATATCGAGCTTCTTGAGCTCGGGGATCAGCTCGAACGGGAACGCATCGCGCACCCAATATTCGTTGATGATCGGCGCGACCTTGGTCTGCATGAAGTCGCGAACTTTGGTGAGGATCGCCTGTTCGTCCGGCGTCAGCGTGCCTTCGATATGGTAGAAATCGCCATGCGGCACGGGGAGCGGCTTGGGGCCCGAAGGCTTGATTGCAGTGGCCATGTCGGTTCCTTTCAGGGGTCTTGGCAAAGGGGTTCAGGGGGCGAGCGAAATGGGCGTGTCCGCGCCGCTTTCGAGCAGCAGATGCACCGGGCAACGCTGGGCGACGCGCAGCAGACCGAACGGGTTGGGCCCGGTATCGAGCCCGCCGACATCGACCGGCTCGTTCATCAGCAGGTCGTGGCCGCCGCTCCGGACGCGTGCCTGGAAGAGGCCCGCGCCGGTTGCCTCGGCGAGCGCGAACGGCTCGGCCTGGGGAGCGGCGGTCACCACGGCTCGACCACCGCGCGCAGCGCCTCGACATAGGCGCGCAGGCGCGTCAGCTCGTCCTGCAACGGCGCCAGCTGCCGGGCGACGATCCATTCGATCCCGGCTTCGAGCACCCGGTCATTCTCGACCGGCCTGGTCTGAAGATTATTCCTCATCTCGGATCTCCTTGTTCGAACCATTTCGCCCGGCAGGTGTGGGTCAGGCGGTCTCCGCCGAACGAAGCGCGACGCGTGCTTCGATCCCATTGCGGGTCATCTTGGAATAGGGGCAGGCCTGGTGCGCCCGCTCGACCAGCCAGTTGGCGGTCTCTTCCGGAACGCCCGGAAGGCTCACGTCGAGCTCGGCGGTGAGGAAATAGCCCTCGTCCAGGCCGAAATGCAGCTCGACCTGGGCATCGACCGCGGTCTCCGCCGGCAGCGCGACGCCGGCTTCCTTGGCCGCGATGCCCAGCGCGCCTTCATAACAGGCGGACCAGCCGGCGGCGAATAGCTGCTCGGGATTGGTCCCGGGCTTGCCCGAGCCGGGCGAAGAAAGCTTGATGTCGAGCTGGCCGTCCGTGCTACGCGCGGCGCCTTCGCGGCCGCCGACAGTGTGGACGTTCGCAGTGTACAGGGTCTTCGAACTCATCTTCGTAACTCCTCTGGAAACGCGAGGCGCCACGTTCAGCGACGTCTGGCGACGCCGATTTATCTAGAGAGGCGCGGCGGCGGCCGGCAGCCATGGAAAGTGATAACCAGCCTCTCGGAAACGGAGCATCGGAAGCTGCGCACATATGAAAAGGCGCAGCCCCGATGGCGGGACCGCGCCTTGTGCAACGAATAGGGCGTAGCGGGGATTAGTCCGCATAATCCCACACATCGTCCGGCAGTTTGTCCTTGAGCGAGGCATACATCGCGTCGCGGAACAGCTTCACTGCCGGAAACGGGCGAAGCGCGATCGTGCGCTCGACGATCTTGCCCTCTTCATTGTCGATGATGACCTCGAAGCTTTCAAGCTTGTGGCCGTCCATCGTTCCTTCCCAGCGCAGGAAAGTGGTGCGGTCATCGACCTTGTACTCGGCGGTATAGGCGCCCGATCCGCGCGTGGAACTCGACTGGGCGAAGATCGCCGCGACGGTCTCGCGCCCGTCGATCGCGCGGATCAGGATCGGGCTGTTGAACACGACATTGTCGGCGAGCAGCGCGCTCACCTGCGCCTGGGTGGGTTTACCGGCTTCGCGCAATTCACGTAACGGATGCATGACGACTTCTCCCAAATGTGAGGACTTCACGAAGGAGAGTTAGGCGCGCCCGCGCCCGCCCAGCAGACCGGCGGAACGAGAGGAGCCCTCTCATTCCGCCGCTGTTCCGGGATCACGGGCGGCGCAGCAGCGCCACCGTGCCATGCCCGCCATCGGCACAGATGCTGACGACCGCATAGCTGCCCGAAGGCATCGCCCAGAGCTCCTTCACCGCCTGGCTCAGGTCGCGCGCACCGGTCGCGGCGAAGGGATGACCGATCGCCACCGAACCGCCATTGGGGTTGACCCGATCCCAGGGGAAAGGCCCGAAATCAAAGTCGATGCCCACGCGGTCGCGCGTCCAGCCCGGCTTCTCGAGTGCCGCGACATTGGCGAGCACCTGGGCCGAGAAGGCTTCATGGATTTCCCACAACGCGACATCGGCATATTTGAGGCCGTGGCGCGCAAGCAGGCGCGCGATCGCGAAGCTCGGCGCCATCAACAGGCCATCGACAGCGTGATCGACCGCGGCGATCTCGTGATCGACGAGCTCGGCATGGAAGGTCCCTTCCGGCAGCCGGGTCAGGCCGGTCTCGGTTGCGACCCAGCAAGCGGCGGCGCCATCGGTGATCGGCGAGCTGTTGCCCGCGGTCAGCGAGCCGCTGCCCGTCTTGTCGAACGCCGGCTTGAGCGCGGCGAGCTTTTCGGCCGAGGTATCGGCGCGCGGATGCGCGTCGCGGCTGATCTCGGGGAGCGCCAGGACGAGATCGTCGAAGAAGCCGCTCTCCCAGCTCGCAACCGCGCGCTGATGGCTCTTGAGCGACCAGTCATCCTGCGCCTCGCGGCCGATCGACCAGATCTTGGCGGTTTCCTCCATATGGTCGCCCATCGTGCGGCCGGTGATGCGATTGGCCCAGCCCTTGATCGGCAGGGTGAGGTCGTTCGCGCTCAGCCCCTGCAGCGCGGCCATCGCCTCGGCCGGGTTCTGGCGGAACAGCTTGGTGATCCGCTTGGAAGCTTCCACCGTGAGGCCGATAAAGGGATTGCTCATCACCTCCGCGCCGCCGACCAGCGCGAGGTCCTTGTCGCCGCCCAGCAGCCCCGCCACGGTGAGCGCCGCGACCATGCTGGTCGAGCAGGCGAGGATGGTGGAATAGGCCGGCACGGTGGGATCGAGCTTGGCATCGAGCCAGATCTCGCGGGCGATGTTGCTCCAGCCCAGACTGGGGATCACCGTGCCCCAGGCGAACAGGTCCGGCCTGGCCTGGTCGGCCATCGCCTTGGCGAGCGGGACCGACAGGCTGCTGGCGTCATAATCGGCAAGCGCGCCACCGCCTTTGCCGAACGGCGTGCGCAGGCCGGCGGCGATATAGGTCTTCTGGGCAAAACGGGTCATGGCATTTCTCCAATAGGGTCCTGCGGACCTAGGAACTGCGCCGGCGATCGTACAGTGCGGCATTTCGAGAGGCTGCTTATCGTTCCGCGGCACTGCCGCTGCCAATCTACACCATTAGGTATCTCGACGTTGCCGGAGGTCGCGCAGAGCGACGCTTCCCACAGGGTCTAGGAGCTACCGTCATGGAACATGCATTGGGAACCGCCGTCGTAACCGGCGCATCGACCGGGATTGGCACCGTCTATGCCGATCGCCTCGCGGCGCGAGGCTATGACCTCGTCCTGGTCGCCCGCAGCGCCGACAAGCTGGCGCAGGTCGCCGAGCGCATCCGCGCCGAGACCGGCCGCAAGGTCGACATTCTTCCCGCCGATCTGGCCGACCCCGCCGATCTCGCCCGCGTCGAGACCTTTCTGAAGGCTACGCCGGCCATCACGATGCTCGTAAACAATGCTGGTCTGGGCGGCGCGCTGAAGCTCATCGACTCCGATGTCGACCAGATGACGTCGCTGATCGCGGTCAATGTCACCGCGCTGACGCGGCTGACATACGCCGTCGTACCGGAGTTCATCGCTCGCGGCGCGGGCACGATCATCAACATCGCCTCGATCGTTGCGATCAACCCGGAGACGCTCAACGGCGTCTATGGCGGCTCCAAGGCGTTCGTCGTCGCGTTCAGCCAGAACCTGCGCCACGAGCTGGAGGGCACCGGCGTCCGCGTCCAGGTGCTGCTGCCTGGCGCGACCGCGACCGACTTCTGGGAGATCGCCGGCCGCCCGGTCGAGTTGCTGCCCAGCGCGACCGTGATGCGCGGCGAGGACTTAGTCGATGCGGCGCTGGTCGGGCTCGATCGCGGCGAGTTCGCCTGCATTCCTTCGCTGCAGGATGGCACGCTGTACGAAGCCTATGAGGAGGCCCGTATGGCGATGGCCGGCAAGCTCTCCAGCGCCAGCCCGGCTCCGCGTTACCAGGCAACCGCCTGAACCATTTCACGGGCTTTCCCGGTTAATCAGGGGCGACTCCTGAACCAGAGTGCCCCTCGCCGAGTTCGACCCGCAGATGGTGGTGCTGCAGGGGAGATGGGATCTTGTTGCCAAAAAATCTCCATCGCCGCGCGGAAGAGGCGATGGTGCAGGCGTAAGCCTAGCCCCGCGTATCTCAGATCATGAAGTGAAATTAGGCGAGAGGTCGCCAAGGGGCAGCGAGTTACATATCCTTGATGTCCCCTGTCATAGAATATAGGCCTGAAGCAGACCTTCTGCTCCCGGCCCGGGTTCTGTCCTACTCGACGCCGGCCGGGCTAATGTTGAACGTCTGCTTCTGACGAAAGCTGCCGTCGGGCCGGTCGCGCGCGAACGTACATGTCCCAGGCGCACGTGTCCGGCTCTCTACCGGAAACGGGCGCCCAAGGGTTCAGATCTCGGTGTTTTCGGCAAGGGCAAGCGCATCCTCCACGTCGATTCCGAGATAGCGCACGGTATTCTCGATCTTGCTATGACCGAGAAGAATCTGGACAGCCCGTAGATTGCCGGTCGCCCTGTAGATGATCGATGCCTTCGTTCGCCTAAGCGAGTGGGTGCCATACTCGCTCCGCATGAGGCCGACCCCTGACACCCATTCGTCGACAAGCCGAGCATACTGCCGTGTGCTCAGGTGCCCATTGTGATCAACCCGGCTTGGGAACACATAGTCGTCCACTGTGCCGCCCCGACGTTCGAGCCATGCCAACAAGCTGGCCCGAGCATCTGGCAGCAGTTCGAATTGAACGGGCCGCCCTGTTTTCTGCTGCATCACGATCGCCCGCGTTCGAATCTGCCCGCCGCTGACAAGATCGCCGATCTTCATCTGCACGAGGTCGCAACCGCGGAGCTTGCTGTCGATCGCCAGATCGAACAGTGCACGATCTCGCAGGCGGCGGCGGTGGTTGAGGTAGAGGCGATCACAGCACTACACACGACCTTGCCAAGCCTGCGTCCCAGCGACGGGACCTCATTCGAAGCTGACCTTTATCCGGTCCGCCTCAATCAGATATCTTGCCTCACACTGCCATCGGCGCCGCGCCCCAGCGGAAATCGGTCGTATCCATCCACATACGGTGCAGGATTACGCCAAGCTTGCGGGCGAGAGCCACCTTTGCACGCTTCATGCCGCGACGCTGGGCCACATTCAGCGCCCAGCGCTTAAGGCTGGAAAAGCGCGTCGCCCGCGTCAGCATGATATGCGCTGCCTCGAACAGAGCCGTCCGCGCCATGGCGTCGCCGACTTTGCTGACGCCGCCATCCCGGTCTGTTTCGCCCGATTGATATTTCTTCGGTGTGAGCCCGAAATAGGCACCCACCGTACTCGATTTCCCGAACCGGGTCGGATCGTCCACAGCCGATCGACAGGTCAGGGCGACGAGCGCTCCAACCCCAGGGGTCGTCATCAATCTTTGGCACACCTGGTCCGTACGGGCAATCTTCAGCATCTCCCGGTGGAGCCTCGTGAACTCACCCCACAGTGCGGACCGCGCTGCCAGCATCCCGCCGACACCATCGACAACGTGGCGTGTCCTGCGATCAGCTCGAAAATGCGCGCTTCGAAGCGACCACGGCTGATCTCGCCAACCTTCAATCCGTAGCCGCGCAGAATGCCCCGAATGCTCAGCTCCACGTCGAGAAGCTTGCCCTGCAAAAGCTTGCGTCCAACCAGTAGCGCCCGGGTGTCCTGGGCGGGTGATGACTTTGCGTGAACCGGGCGATACCAACCCATGCGGAGCAGCTGCGCGATTCCCCGCGCATCCTTGCGATCGGTCTTCACCGTCATGGCTGAAAGCGCCGCCTTCACGTGCCGGGTCTCCAGCAGCACGACCTCCCGCCCTGATGCGGCAAGGGCAGCATGCAACCATTAAGAAAGCGGACCTGCTTCAAGGCCGACGCGGACCACCAACAAATCCAATTCGTCGAAATAGCCGACGAGGCATTCAGGCTCGCTGGCGACCTTGGCCTCGCGAACCACCTTGCCCTTCGCGTCCACAATGCACACGCTGCTCTTTTTCAGAGAGACATCGATTCCGGCATAATGCTCCATGGCTGTTCCTCTCATGATGCTTGAGGCCGATCGCTCGGACCTCGTTTCCAACACCATCATTCTGAGGGACAGCCACCCAACTGCCTAGCCGTGAGACGCCGGCCCATTACGGCGTCTAGGAAGCCAATGAAGACGTCCGCCCGTCGAGGCGGCTTTCAGACGGCATTAGGCGGAGAGCAAAAGGTTTTCCTTTATTTTGAAATAATTGTTCTGTCTGACGCCGAATTATAACGCTGCCCATGCTAATTGTCGCAAATCGAACGCAGCAAGATGTTCGAATCCGTCTTTAACCATGCTATTGTCCTGCCGGGCGACAGGGGGATTCTATGACTCCGACATCTGTTGAAACGATCAAGTCACGGCTGCGCGCCAATCACAATGAAATCACCCATTCGATGCAGGCCGCCAACGCCGGCAATCCGCTCGCGGCGGAGCCAGACACCGGGCGCCGGGTAGCGCGGCTCCAGAGCAAGGCTAACCTGTCCCATCGCGAAGCGGAAGCGATCGACGCGACGATCCGATCGATGGGCACCGTGCGTGACCTCGCGGACAGCGCGGAGATTGCCTTCACCAAGGCGGTCTTGCCTAGCACCGGCGGTCCGGAGAAAATCTGGGGCGACACTGTCGACTTCGTCAACGTGAGCTTCCTCGAAAAAGGCGCGCGGATCGCTCGCGCGGTCGGTCGGGTTTCGTATGAGAATGAGACCCCGCTCGGCAGCGGCTTCCTGATCGGGAACGGCCTGTTCATCACCAATAACCACGTCATTCCTTCGGCGCAGTTCGCCAAGGAACTCGCCCTCGATTTCGATTATGAACTCGACATCGTCGGCAATCGCCGCTCGGTGACGCGGTTCAGAATCGATCCGAGCCTGTTCGTCACCGATCCCGACACGCAGGACGGGCTCGATTACTCCATCGTCGCGGTCGGCCCCTTGCTGCAGGGGAATTTACCGATCGAGACCTTCGGCTGGAGCGGCCTGTCCGATGCTGGCGACAAGCATATGCTCGGCGAGTTCGCCAATATCGTCCAACATCCCAGCGGTCGCTACAAGGAGGTCGTCCTGCGCGAGAACCGCCTGGTCGGCCGCTATGACAACGCCCTCCACTATGTCGCCGACACCGAGCCCGGCTCGTCGGGCTCGCCAGTATTCAATAGCGAATGGCGGCCGATCGCGCTCCATCACTGGGGCGGTCCGTGGCGCGAAGTGTTCGGCGACGACGGCACGCCGGCGCGCGTGGACATCAACGAAGGCATCCGTGTCAGCGCCATCGTGCGCCAGTTGCGCGCGCGGCTCAGCGATATGCCGGCCGCGACACGCGCGCGGATCGCTGCGGCGCTCGATATGGGCGAGCAGCCGGAGACCAATCCGATCAAGCTGGAGCCGAGCGACGAGGTCGGCCGGGGCCAGACCGGCACGCAAACGCCCAAAGTCGATCCGACCGGCCGGGTGACCTGGACCATTCCGCTCGAGCTGTCGGTGCAGATCCCGGCCCTGGCCGGCGCGCCGATGGCGCCGGCCGGGCCGGCAGCGGTGCAAAGCGACACCCCGCCGGTCGCCGAGCGGACGACGGCCGACCGTTACCGCGACCGAAGCGGCTACAAGCGCGGTTTTCTGCCAGGTTTCGACGTGCCGATGCCCGCGCTGTCCGACGAACAGCAGCAAGTGGCGGCGCGCAACCAGACTGCCGAAGCGGGCGACGATCCTTTCGAGCTCAAATATCATCACTTCAGTCTGGTGATGAATGGCGAGCGCAAGCTCGCCTTCTTCACCGCCTGCAACATCGATGGCCGATCGGCCAAGAGCATCGACCGCGATACGAAGCGGGTCACGCCGCTCAAGCCAGACAGCGCCGGACTGGAAGCGATGACGACCGACGCCGAGGCAGACACATGGCGTCGCGATCCCCGCATTGAGCCGGACGAGTATACCGGCGAGGCCTTCTACGCAAAGCAGGTGATCCCGGGCTTCCCCAATCCTAACGACAAGCGCCGCATCGCGCGGATGTTCCAGAAAGGACATCTCGTGCGCCGGCTCGATCCGTGCTGGGGCGACGACAGCATCGCGCTCCTGGCCGAGGAAGACAGCTTCCACTGGACCAACTGCTCGCCGCAGGTAGGCTTCTTCAACCAGGGCACCGCCGCGCAAAACAAACCTGGCACCGGCCGCGGCCAGCTGTGGCGCGCCGCCGAAAACTACGTCCTGCGTAATGCCGTCGCCGAGAAGCAGCGCGTCACCTCGTTCACAGGCCCGATTTTCACCGACGAGGATCGCGACTATCGCGGCGTCCTCGTGCCGGGCAGATTCTTCAAGGTCACAGTCTGGGTCGAAGACGGCGATCTGCAATCGCTCGCGATGATCGTCGATCAAAGCCAACTGATCGAGGTCTGGCCCGAGGCGCTCTTTACCGGCGGCGAAGCGCTGGGCGCGGCGGAAGCCTTCATGGACGAGGGCGAACTCGACAAGGTCGAAGACTTTCTGTCGACGATCACCGCGGTCGAGGACGCGACCGGCCTCGATTTCGGAAAGGCTGTGCGTGACGCCGATGTGCGCAAGGGGGCTGCGGAGGAACGAGTCGATCAGGCGAGCGACATCCCGCTTTCGCGGAGGCGGCGGCGAAAAAAGTAACTGGCCCGCGCAGATCTGTGCGAACAACGGGGGGACATGATGGACGAGGAGGACAATTTCGCGGTCTGGCTCGCGGACGGGATGCTCCGCGCAGACGAGGATGAATTTGCAGCGGAAAGCCTTGGTCAGCTATTTGAAGAAGCTAAGAGTTCTTCCGATTTCTCTGCGAAGCTGGAGGCTGCCGCGTCGCAGGACGTCCGCCCAGGCGACTTCGGCATGGAGTTCATCGGTCCGCTACTGCCAATCCTATTTGTCGAGCTCGGTCGGATGGTCTGGCGGAGCTACAGCAAGGCATTGGTCGACAAGGGCGGCAAGGCGCTGGCAGACCTCACGGTCGAAAAGGTCAAATCGCTCTTTGTCGCCAAGCTGAAGACGCCTGAGGGGATGAGCGAGGCCGAACAGCAATTGCATTCGATCGCGATCACGTCGGGACTCAATGCGGAGCAGGCCGACAAGCTGATTGTCACGCTCAATAACCCTCGACTAGCCGAGACGTTGATTGCGCCCTGAGGCGATCCCAGTAATCGACAAATGGCTCATCGACGCAACGAGCCTCGAAATTCGCGTTCACCGCATTCTCTTCTTGTTCGTGCTCGTCCCATTGCTCGGCTATTGGTTACCCGCCCTGATGTTCTCCTTAGGGTTCGCCTTTGCGCTCATCACGTTAGCCAGCGTCGCTGAACACGACATGTCGAGCGGTCCCGGCGCGCTCGCGCCCTGGCTGATCGGCTTTGGCTTGCCTGTCGTCACGCTGACCGTTGGCTGGTTTCGCGAGCGTGCACAGCGCGCGAAGGCGGATCAGGCTGCATTGATCGTCGGAATGCGCCTGCCAGATCGACAGGGGGCAAAGCTTTGCGAAATCTACGAGCGTGTTTGGCGGGATCTTGGCGGTGCTGGCAGCGCGCCACGGCTCATCTGCCTACCTAATTTTCGTATCACCGCCCACGCATATGATGGCCCCACCGGGTGCGCGATCGAGATCAGCTCGGGCCTCGCAACCCGACTTGTCCAAAACGACCCGCTCGGCCTGACGATCCTTCGGCATGAAATGGCGCATCTGGTCCACGACGACCTTCCCGCGATCCGCCTGCAAAGCTTGCTGGCGGGCGCAGCCCTCTTCTCGGCGAATTGGGCGATGCTGATCTGTCTGTTCGCCGCCGCGGTCGTGGTCATCCTGACCGACTTCGGCCCGTTTCCAAAATCGCCAAACCTGGCCAATATCGTGCTTGTCCACGCTGCGATCGCATTCGCCACGCTGATCGTGGTCCTGCCTCTGCTGCTCGGGCGCTATGCGCTGCAGCGCTATTCCGGCTTGCTTGTCGCCCTTGCCGAAATGCGCGCCGATGTCAGCGCCGGCTTGTGGGGCGGCGGGCTAAAGGAATTCTCGTCACAAGTCGAACGGGACGCGACCGTGAAGCCCGTCTCAATGCTCGATCAAGGACTTGCCTATATTTCTACTGTGCTCAGCCACTTTCCGTCGCGCGAGCGGGTCGCTCTTCTGCGCGATCCTCAGCGGCTCGCGACGCCTAAGATGCGCTATTTTACTATTGCCATCCTGTGCCTATGGTTTCTCCAATTTCATCAAGGCAGCCAGGGCTGGGATCGACTTCTTCTTGCGCTGTCGGTGGCTCTTTTGCAGGGGCTGACTGTCGGTTCTGTGCTGGTCGTTGCGGGACGACTCGCTTTGTCGCCGGCCCGGGCAACGGTGCTGGCCATCGGCACGCTTGCTCTTCAGGCGCTCCCGCTGATCTCCATCGAAGGGCTTGCTTATCTCGCGATGCATCTAACCGCCATGCTCGTCATGCCAGGCGGCTTTGGGGCGAGCGATGCCGATGTCTTTGGCGATGTTAGAACGACGCTGGCAGAATTTTTTCGCTTCGCATGGGAAGCGATCGGCGGCGCTCTATGTCCGCTCGCTTTTATAATCGCCGGCGGCAGTTATCTTGCCATCAACCGGACAGTTAAAATACGGCACCCGTCAAATTTCCGTATCTTCGTCGTGGGGGCGCTCGTTGCCCTTTGCTCCTTGCTGGTGAGCTACGGCTTTTTCCAACCGCAACTGCAAGCCGTAGCCGAAGCTATCGCTTACGGCTGGTCGAGCCAGAATGACGAACCTAACAGAGGCTATTGGTTGCCGGCGACGGCGCGTGATGGCGTGAGCATCACCGCGTTCCGGGTCAGTGACTATCTCGATGACACGAAACTCCTTGCCTCAGCGGCCTGGCTACGCCTCGCGTTGCCCCAGCTTGCGGGCATTATTTTCGCCACATTGCTCATCTGGCGGCCTGTGAAGCATCAAACTCCTGTTTCCGATACCATATAGGCTGATTGGATGCCTTCTCTTGCTTGTAAATTTGTAACATGGTTTTGTTCTATGGGGTCGCGAAGGAATTTCCTGACAAAGCTTCCGGTACCTCAACGACAGTGTTCGTCGGGGCGGAGATTTCCTGCGGGCCGTTGGTGACGGCAGGAGTCGGCGTGGCTCCAGTCTTGTTCGAGGCGGCGCAGGGCTGGGGCATCATTCCGGCAATACGGTCGTGGAAGCAGGAGCCTGCGACGGCGCCTCCTACACCGATGATCGCCACCACAACGAGCCCGGCCCGGTGCCACCAGATGCGCCCCTTGAGTGCGTCGAACGTCCCTGCGAAATCATCGCTGACCGTCGGGAAGTCTGCAATCATCTTCGACCGCTGACGTTCGATCTCCGCCTTGATCACCCCTAAGGTGAGCCACTGGTTGACGATCGCGATAATCAGCAAAACAAGAAATATCCATGCGCCGACCAGGATGGCCGAATTGACGAGCAATTCAGCGCCGCAGGTCGTCGGCGCCTTCATCTGCGAGGCTACGACGACGGTTGCGACCGGTATGCCGAGCAGCTGGCTCTGGATATCGACGATCGTTTTATGGATCTTCTGCGTATAGTCGATCCGGGCGTCTTCGATCTCGCTGCGGATCTTGTTGTAGGAAAAGCTGGACGCAAAGAGCTTGTACCCGCTCCTCACCGCCGTCGCGAGGTCATCGACGGCGTGCAAGGCGACGCTCATCCGCGTGCTTTGCGAAGGACCGCGGCAGAGTTCGACCAGCGCTTCGAACAAAATCTCGAGCTTCTGATCCTTGTGCAGGTCGTCGTTGAACTGCTCAAGTAGCCTGTCCGCTCCGTCCACGTCGAAGCCGGTGACGTCAGCGGCCACGTATTTTACGGGCACAACGACCCGGCTATCCTTTACGAACACGAGCTCGCCGCGCGTCGCATCGAGAAACGACGCCGCCTGCGCGAACAGATCGATCACCGCCAGGACCTTGCGATAGCGCGCGATCGGATCGGGTATTTTCTGATCGCCCGAGGCATAAGCCGGCTTGGCAAGATAGAGGTGCCTGGGTTCGGACAGCTTCGCCGACGGGCTGGCCAGCAATTCATCCAAGGTTCGCGCGAGGATGCCGAGGCCAGTTCGTGGGGCAAGCACCCGCACTTTGACCTCCGCGCCGATCGTCACATCCTTGAGATCGTCAAGCAGGATGATGTTGGCGTCGCGCGCCGCCTGGCCATCACTTTCCAACCGCGTCAGCAGGTCGACGATGCCCTGCGAGGCGACCCTCAGCCTCGACTCATCCTCATCGCCGCCCGGGCCAAATGTCGTGTTGCAATAAAGACCGACGAGGTCGCTGAACTCAATCGGCGGCATTGTCGGCGAACTCTGCGCGCAGATCGGCGACGAAATCGTCGGGCAGCGTGGTGATTGTCAGGGTCCTGTTCTCAGGATCGAACACGACCTGGCCGTCCCGGAGCGCGGCCCGGTCGATCTCGATCGACCATTGCGCCGTGCGGGCGCGGAACTTGACGAGCATATTGATCATACGCCGATCGGGCACGAAACCGTCGCCAAGCGCCCGGTCGGCCTCGCCAAGATATTCGGTCAGCACCTCGGGCTCAGCGGGAACAAGCTCGTTGGCCAGGGTCTGGAATTCAAGTTCGCCGCCGTCGCGCGCTGTCTTGTCGAGGATCGACTTGGCGCGAACCATGAACTCATCGCGCACGTTGGGTGCCATCCCCTGATCGGCGGCGAAGTTCTTGAGCGCCGTCACCAGTTCCTGGGTTTTAGCCTTGTCGGTCGATGTCGAAACGCAGCCGAGAAACTCCTTGAAATACTCGGCGACCTCGCCGCGGCCTCGCAGAAACCCGATATACCGCTCTTCTCCCGCCCGCCACGCGGTGAGATCGATACGACCCGCAAAGCGGAAGCCATCAAGATCGAGATGCGTGACATCGCGAATCTCGAAATCATTGGTCAGGAGCGCGCCGAGCTTCTCGTTGACGATGGCAATCAATGCCAGCTGGCGTCCGTCACGCTCGAAATGCGCAAAGAAGACATGGCCCGCGCCAGCGTTCGGCACGCTACGCGCCCGAGCCTGCAGCGTTGTCATCAACCGGCTGGTGAGCGTCGCGAAGTCTCCATTTTCCTCGGCGACATAGTCGGTGAAATAGCCCAACGTCGGGTAATTTTCGAGATCGTCGGAAAATTGACCATGCGCCTTCGAAGCGCGCTTTCCATAGAGTTCATCAAGCAGGTCGACGACGCGCTGCGTCGTGGGATTGACGGGCAAGCCATCCTGACCAAGCACAACCTGCAAGCCCTCATCGGTCCTGCGAAGGTCATGGACCCCGACATGAATGATCGTGTTTGGCATCAAGTCCCCCAATTCACTCCGCCCAACTTCATCAATGCCATTTCTCGGCCGGTCTCATCAACATAATGCTGCTGCGCCCCTTGATTAGCTACCTTTTAAGCCCGTTCTGAACAGTCCGCTGCCGGGCCAGCGACAGTCAGACAAAGTTGCACCCGTGCAGGCTGCAGCGTCTGCTCGCGCTGAAAGCCGTTGTTCAAGTGGCAACCTTGGAACGACGGCTTGTCCCACCACGCGGCGTTTGGCGCTCGGCAAAGCCGACCCCTTGCCGCCATCCAAGGGACGATTTTCGATTGCTAGGTGCTGTCAGTCCGCTTTCCCTGGTCGCCCTGTACCCCACAACTCCACGATCACTTGCCGTCCAATCTTATGGTCCGTTCCGGCCATTGATACCGCAATGCCTCCACCAATAATGAGAAGGCCGGGGATGGCTGCGTGACCGTCGGGTAATATAGGTAGAAGCCCGGGAAGGGCAGGCTCCACTCATCGAGCACGAGTTCCAGCCTGCCGGCTTGCAGATGGGCCTCCGCCAGATCCTCCGGAATGAAGGCGAGACCAAGTCCCGCGAGGGCTGCGCTAAGGCAGGAATAGCTGTTGTTAAAGATCAACTGCCCGCTGACCTGCACCTTAATCTCGGCCTCGCCCTCCCGCTGCAATTCCCAGGCGTAGAGCCGTCCGGAGGTTTGGCGCAGCCCGATGCAATTGTGCGACTGGAGATCAGATGGACTTTGAGGCCGACCATAAAGCTCGAAATAGCCCGGTGAGCCGACGGCGACCATGCGCGCGTCCGGGCCGATGCGGACGGCGATCATGTCCTTCGCCAGAGTTTCGCCGTAGCGCACGCCTGCGTCATAGCGCTCACTTATGATGTCGATCAGGCCGTAATCGGTAATCATCTCGACCTGAACGTCGGGATATTTCTTCATGAAGTCGGCCAGTTTTGGCAGCAGGAGCTCGTTGATCGCATGGTCCGACGCACTGATGCGGATCTTGCCGGTAGGCCTGTCTCGCGCTTCGTTGACGGCCGCCAGCTCCGCCTCGATCCCGTCCAGATAGGGACTGACCTTCTGAAGCAGCCGCTCGCCGATCTCGGTCGGCGCCACGCTGCGGGTCGTGCGAACCAGCAACTGAACCCCGAGCCGATCCTCCAGCTTCTTGACGATCTGGCTGATCGCGGACTGGGAAAGTCCAAGCTTTGCGGCTGCCCTAGTGAAGCCGCGCTCGCGGGCCACTGCTACGAAGGCGGTGATGTCGCTCAGCGTGTCGCGCGCCATTGATTACAATTCCTACTGATTGTCAGAAGACTTATGCATCTAATAATGGATCAACGCTTGGGCTAGGTAGGAGAGGAGAAATTTATCCGAGAAAAATGAGGTAAACCATGCCGGCATCCGGCAAAGCGGCGACGGCGCCCGTTTGGGGCGCGGTGATCGCGATGGCGCTGTGCGCCACCATATTGATTGCGTCGGAGTTCATGCCCGTCAGCCTGTTGACACCGATGGCGCGCGATCTGGCGATCACCGAGGGGCATGCCGGGCAGTCGATCTCCATCTCCGGCTTCTTCGCGCTCATCACCAGCCTATTCATTTCGGCGATCATCGGCGTGTCGGATCGCCGCCGCGTCGTACTGATCTTCACGGCGCTGATGGTCGTATCCGGCGTGATGGTCGCACTCGCGCCCAATGCCCCGCTGCTCATGGTAGGGCGCGCATTGCTGGGCGTCGCGATCGGCGGTTTCTGGTCGATATCGGCCGCGATTGTCATGCGGCTCGTGCCCAAGGAGTCGGTGCCCAAGGCGTTGGCCCTGCTGAACGGCGGCAACGCGGTGGCGACTACATTGGGCGCGCCCATCGGCAGCCTGTTAGGCGGTCTGATCGGCTGGCGCGGCGCCTTCTTCTGCGTGGTGCCGCTCGCAATCATCGCGTTCTTGTGGCAATGGCGCAGCCTACCGACACTGCCGCCTGAAAAGGCGACGATCCGCGCCCGCGACGTCTTCGCTCTCCTGAAGCATCGTCAATTTGCAATCGGCATGATCGCCGTGTCGCTGTTCTTTTTCGGCCAGTTCACGCTCTTCACCTATCTGCGCCCGTTTCTGGACCTGGTGACAGGTAACGACGCGCCGCTTATCTCGGCCATGTTGCTGGCGCTCGGGGTTGCGGGCTTCGTCGGCACGATCGTGATCGGCTGGCTGCTCAAGTCGCATCTCTACAGCTTGCTGATCACAATCCCGGCCATGATGGCGATCATCGCCGTCACGTTGGTCGAGATCGATGGCACGCCATTGAACGTCGGCCTGTTGCTCACACTCTGGGGCCTACTCGCAACCGCCGCGCCGGTCGGATGGTGGACTTGGCTGGCCAAGACCATGCCGCACGAAGCGGAGGCCGGCGGCGGGCTGATGGTCGCGATCATCCAGCTTGCGATCATGCTGGGCGCGATAGTCGGCGGCACGCTGTTCGACGCCTGGGGCTATCGCGGTCCATTCAGCTTGGCGGCCGGACTTCTCGTGATCGCCTCGCTGCTGGCGATCGTCGCGTCCCGCACCGGTGCCACGCAAAGCTTCGCCGAACAACCGGCCTGACAGGGAGAATCCAGTCATGACCAACGCATCGTTCCCATTCGAGCGCCGGCGCGTGCTGAAGGCTGGCGCAGCCGGTCTCGCCACCCTCGGTACGCTTTCGATCTCCAATATTTCTTCAGCAAAGGCACGAACCATGACACAGGATTGGGACAAGACGTTCCCGCGCAGCAACGACATTGATCACCAGAAGGTCTCGTTCAAGAACCGCTACGGCATCACCCTCGCTGCCGATCTGTACATCCCCAAGGACCGCGGAGCGGGCAAGCTCGCGGCGATCGTCGTCAGCGGACCATTCGGCGCTGTGAAGGAGCAGTCCTCGGGCCTCTATGCCCAGACCATGGCCGAGCGCGGCTTCGCGACGCTTGCCTTCGATCCTTCCTATACCGGCGAGAGTGGCGGAGAGCCACGTAACGTCGCATCGCCCGACATCAACACCGAAGATTTCAGTGCCGCCGTCGATTTCATCGGGCTGCACCCGGAGATCGATCGCGAGCGGATCGGCGTCATCGGCATTTGCGGCTGGGGCGGCATGGCACTTAGCACCGCCGCCATCGAAAAGCGGATCAAGGCCGTGGTCGCCAGCACCATGTACGACATGACCCGCGTGATGTCGAAGGGCTATAATGACAGCGTGACGCCGCAGCAGCGCACAGAAACGCTGGAGCAGTTGAGCCGTCAGCGCTGGACCGACGCCGAGAAGGGCAGCCCCGCCTATGGCCCGGTTTCACTGGAGCTGAAGGGCGGCGAGCCGGTGTTCGTCGTGCAATATGCGGCCTATTACAAGACGAAGCGCGGCTTCCATCCGCGTGCAGTCAACTCAAATGCCGCATGGTCGCTCACGACCCCCTTATCGTTCATGAACCTGCCGATCCTCACCTATATCGCGGAGATCGCTCCCCGACCGGTGCTGCTGATCCATGGCGAGAAGGCCCACTCGCGCTATTTCAGCGAGACCGCCTATGCGGCAGCGGCCGAGCCCAAGGAACTGATGATCATCCCGGGCGCCACCCACACGGACCTCTACGATCAGGTAGAAATCATCCCGTTCGACAAGCTCACGGCATTCTTCAATGACCACCTCGCAGCCTGAAACAAGTGGGTGGGCGTCATGCCCACCTACTATGCTGTCAAGGCGACGCATTCCCAATACTAGGGCGATTTTGCCTGACAGATGCCAGACTTGCGAAATCGGCTGGCTTTGAGAAGGGCTCCCGTGGCGGCCGCGACAGGGATGAACGCGCGGCCGCTGCCATCGACCCTTCCTTGCCGCCTACGGGCTAATTTTCGATGCCTAGATCGAGACGGTCAGCTATCTGAAATGATGCCCAAGGTTTGTTGATTACAGTACAGTCGGTTCCAAGCGGCGCATGCGAAATATCCGCTCTTCCTTACTATAACAGCAGGCCAAACCTTTTTCTCCAACTGAGCATGTTGGCCCTGAGCTGCTGAAAGTCCTACAGCATGGCTTGTTGTGGAAGTCAGTTCGGCAAAAGAACTGCATTACGGAAGGCCGCATCCTCAAGCACACGCCCGATGCCGCGCGCTACGCACGTAATCGGGTCCTGTGGCACGGTCACGAATAGTCCGGTTTCGGTTTCGATTCTTTCGGCTATCCGGTCGAGCAGCGCACCGCCGCCGGTCAGGGTTAGTCCCCCTTCGAGAATATCCGCAGCAAGTTCTGGAGCCGTACCTTCCAAGGCAATTCGTACAGCAGTGATGATGACGTCAATGGTTCCAGCCATCGCCTGATACAGATCGTGTTGGGTGATGGTGATTTCCCGCGGCACCGCATTCGCCAAATCGCGTCCGCGGACTGCGAAGCTGAGACCGCGGCCATCCGCAGGGCGGACCGCAATACCATATGCTTTTTTGATCTTTTCGGCGGTGGCCTCGCCGATCATGAGATTATAGTGCCGTCGGAGATAGGAGACGATCGCCTGATCCATCTGGTGGCCGCCGACCCTGACGGCTGTGACATAAGCCAGACCTCGCAGCGCAAGTATACCGATTTCGGTGGTTCCGGCACCTATATTCAAGACCATTGAGCCTATAGGTTCTAGGACTGGCATCCCGGCTCCGATTGCAGCCGCCATTGGGGCTTCGATCAAAAATATCCGGCTTGCTCCTGCCTTCTCGGCGGCGTTTTTCAGCGCACGCCGCTCCATTGGGGTGGAGTTGGCAGGCACGCAGATGATCACGTCCAAAGGGCGTATCTTCCAGCGACGCTTGAAGACCGACCCGATGAAATATTTGATCATCTCCCCGGCGATATCAATGTCCGCGATTGCTCCATCGCGTATCGGCCGCACGACCTCGAGATGGTCGGGGGTCCTATTGACCATCATCTTCGCTTCCTCGCCCACGGCAATGATTGGGCGTTTAGGCGAACTGCAATCGACCGTGACTATGGAGGGAACCTCCAATACCACTCCTCGATCCCGCGCGAATATTCGCGTGTTCTCGGAACCAAGATCAATTGCCAGTTCCTGTGCCAAACCGAGCAGGCGGGATCGGGCCGCGCGCTGTATAGGATCCTCGAACCCTGTGTTTGCAGCGGGCGGAGGGATGATCTTTGGCAGGTCTGGCTCGTCGTCAGTCTCTAAACCCTCGAACTCAAACAATATGCCGATCGATATGCCAAAACTGTCGATCTCTTGTTGCAGCGAGTTCACGCTTGCTCCTGGCTTGAGCCAGTTTTCAATCGGCAGATGAAATGTGACACAGTAGCGATTCTGCGGGAGCGGGGTGATACCGACATTGAGGAGTGCATCCGGCACTTCTTCGATCGCAACGTCATTCCGAAGGACACGGAAGATCCGCGTCATCACGCCCGGTCGGACGACTATGTCACCGAAGATTCTGGGCGCGCGGTCACTTCCCAGCGCGAGCTCAAGGAACTTCCGTGCAGTCGCGGCTACTGCCGCGGTACCTTCTGCCTTCGACGCGAGAAGGAGATCCAACAAAGTGGTGGGGGAAACCGCAAGAATGTCGTCAAAGTCTGAATGCAAGGCGGCGCAGAGTTCTTCTGCCGTCCCGACATACGCTTGGCCATCCCAAATGAACACGTCGATCCAAGGATCGCTGGCGCCGACGCGGCGATGATATCTGGCAGTTTCAGGAATATTGTGCTCATAGACTTCGAAATCGGCTATCGCTGACTGTCTATCGCCCTCAACCGAAGGAATCGCAGTGTAATACGCGTTGCCGCCATGGCCGGCGGCTCGATAGACAGGCAGCGCGAAGCCTATGTCGGCCAAAGGGACATATCCCATGATCTCCATGGAAATGTGCGCTAATTCGCGGTTCATCTTATGAGCCCCTGACGCGCATACCACTCGCGCGTGATGCGCATCAGATCTCGTTGAAATTCACTTGGGCGTCGGTTGGGCTGCCAATCATAGAGTTCGATATCGGTACCATGCTGCTTCAAGACGGCGACATCCCGTTCAAGTCCAGTGTTGCCCTCGAGAAACTGCTTCGGGATGATGAGAAGACGCAGATTTCCAGGCAAATCCACATTATGTGATGCTGCTATTTCGATCGTGGAGGCACGCTTGTCGTGCACGTTACTGCCGTCAACGCCCATCCGGGCGATATCGAGGTAGCTGATCGCGACACTTTCATGAGGCATGATCTCTCGCGACAACTCCAAGCGCGTACGGCCTTCGAAGTATGCCTCGATGCTTCCGAAGGCCCAGGCAATGAACTCCTTGGCTGCACCAAGCCTCGACTCGAGCGCGTAGTCTTCCAATGGAACGTACTTGTCCGCCTGTTCTTGGAACGCCCCCTTGGCACCGCCTCCGCTATCGAACGGATAGACGTGAACTGGCTGCGTCACCGCGCCAGGGTCGACTACAAACACAGCCGGGAATCGCGTTATCTGATGCGAGGGTTCCTCGCTGTACCGCGAGACATATGCTGGGCGCATGACGAAGAAGTAAAGTAACTTCAAGGCAAATACGTCGCACAGCTTGGTGACCAGCTTGCCTGCCCTAATTATCTCTTTTGCTGGCCAGGCCGCGGTCACATGGGCAAGCGGCAGATCGCCCGTTATTCCCAGATCCCCGGTACGCCCGATCAACTGCCGATCAAAATTAGCGTCTGTCCGCCGATTCATCCCTTTCGGCCACCGGCGCGTCGTTCCTCGTGCGCTCAATGTCCCAACCTTTGCGACCAAGAGGGCTGCCTTGGGCCATAGGCCAGGAAGCCTTCCAGCGCCAACATCTGAAAGACAACAGGATCAGGCATTGGCCGCCGCCGCCAGCAGGTGCTGGATCAGGATGGCAACCAGATCGCCATCAACATCATCATCGATCGCCTCGAGCTTTGATACCAACTCCACATTTTCACAGCCCCCCATCATTCCCCCGAATGCTTTTGCCAGCCTTTCCATAACAATGCGGGCGCAGATCTGCTAGTCGCCATCCACGTGAAATGCAGTGCACCGAGGGCCGCTGGAATGGCGCTCATTGCAATTTCGCCGAAGTCAATCTTTTTCGTGCGATTGGGCTAAAGTAAAACCGCTCGGTCGGACGACATGGGCGGGCGGGCTAGTATGTGCAAAGCCGCATAATTCCTGTTCAGGCTGATAAAGCCAGAAAAAAATGCTCGTGCAATCTACTCGAACGGCGGCAACTAGGGCCGGGTCTACGAACGATGAACGACCGGTCTCCAACGTATTTCGCTCGCGTGACTGGCTTTCGATTACATGCTCGGAATGTCCGCTTCCTTCGATTCGCGGTCCATAAGCCGCCTGTCGCGAATGTCCCCGATCTTGCCATAAGCAGACGGGTCCTTCTATCCGTTTCATCATTGCATATCCGCCCAACAGTCAACCTCGGACTGGCCAACGGCACGCTCCTCCCGGCAGGTGAGGAATAACTCATGTTTCGCGCGCTGCAAGGCACGCCCCCGACACATAAACGTCACATTGCCAATCTTTTAGGTTGAAGATCTTGGTCAATCCGGCAAGGTAAACCGGCTTCCGATGAAAGCACGGAAGCGGGGCTTCGAAACCCCAGCATATACAGCTCGGTCACAGTTTCACTGGGGCCGGGTGGCATGCGCGTATGTCCAGCCGGCAACGGTAAAGGCGCATGCGCCTGTGTGTATGCCAGGTTTCGAACATCCGGCTTTGGCCGTCGCCCCGAGTGGACATAGGTGCGACGAATGGGCCAGGGCAAAAGCGAAGGTCGAAGTATCGATCTTCAGATTGTGAGCAATGACAACGGCGAGCGGTTCAGCTTCACCGACTTCTATCGACGAGAGCGACCTCGCCTGATGCGCTTCTTCACCCGTCAGCTCGGAAATCCAGCAGATGCGGACGAACTGAGCCAGGAAACCCTCACCCGCTTCGTGCGCGCCGCCCCTCACCCGGCACTGGATAACCCCCGCGCCTATCTGACGCGGATCGCAACCAACCTCCTTCGTGACTATGCCGAGCGTGGATCGACCCGCCTCGCGCGGCAGACGACGCAACTTGAGGACGGCTATCACGCACTATCCACCCTCGATCCCCATAGCGATGTGCACTACCGTCAGGAACTTGCCCGCTGGAAAGGCATTTTGGAGCAGCTTCCCACGCGCACTCTCGAAATTTTCCTTCTCAATCGGGTAGAAGGCTGTAGCTACCGGCAGATCGCGTCGGATCTTGAGGTGCCGCTTTGGGTCGTTCAAAAGCATATGCTGAAGGCAATCAGGCTCGTCGATCTGCATCGCGGAGCTGACGATGATTGAAGACCGCGCTTCGATCACGGCCCGGGATCGGCGTGTTGCCCAGAAGTGGGTGCTGCGGATGCTCGACGAACCCGAGCGCCATGCGCAGGGCCTATCGGACTGGATAGCCGAGAAACCGGAGCGGCACGCATTGTTTGTCCGCCTCATGAGGGATGTGCAGGCCGCCGGTCATGCCGGGGCGCAGTTCGACCTTCCGCCCGCGCGTCCATCGGCTGCCCGTCCGTGGTGGAACAAGGCCATTCCAGTCGTCGCGGCGGCATCACTCCTTTGCGTTCTGATCGCGGCAACCTCACTTTTCAAAGAGCGCCACGGCTCTTCCCGGCAGGTAGCGGAAAGGGGTGAAATGGCCGCTCCGCTCGTCACGAAGCTCGGAGAAGTGCGAACGCTCAAGCTCGCCGATGGCAGCAAGGTTACCCTCGACACGGACACGGCCATTTCCGTGAGAATGGCGGCCGACCGCCGCGAAATCGTCCTCAAGCGGGGGCGCGCAAGGTTCATCGTCGCCCATGACCTGGACCGGCCATTTTTTGTGCGGGCGGGTGGCCTCGAAGTCCGCGCGACCGGCACGGTCTTCGACGTGCTTTACCGAAACAACGTCGCGGTACATCTGATCGAGGGCGGCGTTGAGGTAAAGCTTGCGCCACAAGGCATGAACGACGGCAGGAAATTGCTGCTGCGTCCCGGACAAATTATAGCGCTAAGCCATGGACAAGGCGCTCAAACTGTTGTCATTCCTGCCCGCAGGTCCGATCAGCAGTGGGTGAGCGGCGTGAAGAGTTTCGACAATGTGCCTATCCGCGAGGTGATCGCGGAGGCGAACAGCTATAGCGAGACCAAAATCGAGCTGGACCCCGCGAGCCTCGGTGATCGGGAGATATTCGCCGACATCCATATCCGGGATATCGAACGTGTGGCTGAAGCGATCAGTGGTTTCCTCGATCTGCGCATCGATCGCTCGGAAAAAAGCCGCCTGATACTGAGAGCCGACAAATAAATTCGCTGCCGCAGCTTCAAAGCCAGCCTGCCCCGTCTTTCGAACTGAGCCCCACAAAGGGGCGGTTCGAAAAAGGGGCAGAAGATGGGCATGGGAAAGTTCGCGCTGCTGGGGAGCGCCGCGATTTGCGCGAGCATGGTGGCTCCGGCTGCGCTGGCGCAGGAGACGAAGCGCAACTATGACCTCCCGGCCCAGGAACTTGGGCAAAGCCTTCGCGCCGTCGCCCGAGAAAGCGACTACCAGCTTGCCGCCGACCCCAAAGCTCTGAACGGCCGCCGCGCGCCAGCGATTTCTGGGAAGTATAGCGTCGAGGAGGCGGTGGGAGCGCTTCTCTACGGATCGAGCCTGACCGCGGATATCAGGGGGCGCACGATCTACCTTCGGGGGCGAGAAGCACCGTCGCGCGACGAAGTAGAAGGCGCGGCGGATAATCAGCTTTTCGTGACCGGCTCACGGATCCGCGGGGCAAAACCTACCTCTCCCCTCATTGCCGCGTCACGAGAGAAAATCCAGGGATCGGGCTATACGGACCTTGGTTCCTATATGCGCACGATCCCGCAGAATTTCAGCGGCGGACAAAATCCGGGGGTCATTTCCAGCATCCAGACCGGCTCGGAAAACACAACCGCCTCATCCACGCTCAATTTGCGCGGTCTCGGTGCCGACGCCACGCTGACGCTGCTTAACGGCCATCGGGTCGCCTACGATGCCGTGAGCCAGGGGATCGACATTTCCGCGATACCCCTGGCCGCCATCGAACGTGTCGAGATTGTCGCGGACGGCTCATCGGCCCTCTACGGGTCAGACGCGGTAGGGGGCGTCGCCAACATCCTGCTGCGCCGGGACTATGACGGTCTGCTGACGACCGCTCGCTTCGGCGCGGCCACCGATGGCGGGGATGTCCAGCAGCAATATAGCGCTGTGACCGGCCGCCGCTGGAATGATGGTGGGTTCATGGTTGCGGGCGATTTCAACAAGGCAACCGACGTCACAGCCTCCCAGCGCTCCTATATGCGTTCGCGCCAGTCCAGCATGACCCTGCTGCCCTCCCAGCGGCAGGTGAGCGCCGTGTTGGCAGGGCATCAGGCGCTTGCCGATGTCCTCGAGTTCGAGATCGACGCCCATTATAACCGCCACAAATCGGTTGCGGCCCTCCCCTATAGCGCGACGCTCGATGTGCGGCAGAGCGGCGTCATCAGCCGTCCCGACATTGAAGGCTACTCCATCAGTCCGTCCGTCAAGTTCCGCCTGCCGGCCGGATGGGAAGTCATAGCGCGCGCGACGCGCGCCGTCAGCGACAGCAAGATCACCGCAGAAATCTATTCGGGAGGCAGCGCTTCGGCCGTCAACCACGTCCGCTACAAGAATGATCTCTGGTCCGCCGAATTCAGCGGCGAGGGTCCGCTGTTCCCGCTGCCCGGCGGCGACGCGCGCCTTGCCGTCGGTGCCGGCCTTCGCTCCAACGGCCTGGATGCGTCGATCAGGCGGGTCACCGCGACGGCGACGACATCCCTCCTCAACTATAGCGATGGTCAGACGGCGACCTTCGCCTATGGTGAACTTTTCCTGCCCCTGGTCGCGGATCGCAACGCGGTTCCCCTCATCCGGTCGCTCCAACTCTCAGGCGCCGTCCGCTATGAGCGCTACGACGAGATTGGCGGACTCGCGACACCCAAGATCGGTATCAGCTACCAGCCGATCGGCGACCTCACACTCAAGGGCGCCTGGGGCAAATCGTTCAAGGCGCCGACGCTCAGTCAGCAAAACACCGTCCGGCAGGGCGTGCTCCTCTTCCCCGCTTATTATCTCCCCGCGCCGCCCACCAGCCGGAACGTCCTCCAAATCAGTGGCGGCAGCAAGGATCTGGAGCCGGAAAAGGCGACCACACTCACCCTGACCGCGGAATTCAAACCGCACAAGGTGCCCGGCCTGCGGCTCGAGGCAAGCTATTTCGACGTCCGCTACAGGAACCGCGTCGTCCGCCCGATCGCCGACAGTTCCCAGGCCTTCAAAGCCGAATATGCCGATCTCATCCTTCTCAATCCGACCCTAGAGCAGGTTCTGGCGGCGACGACCGGCCTCCCTTTGGGCGTCCAGAACCAGACCGGCGGCGTCTACGACCCTGCAAATCTGGCGGCTATCATCTTCAACCAGCTTCAGAACGCCGCGCGCCAACATATCCGTGGCGTCGATGCCTCCGCTTCCTATGAATTTTGGGAAGGCGACAATCAGTTCCATCTGGAGGCGAGCGGGAGCTATCTCAAAAGCGATCAGAAGCTGAGCGCGAGCCAGCCGACGATCGTCAGGGCCGGCACGATCTTCAATCCGCCCCACTGGCGGGGCCGGGCCAGTGCCGGCTGGCGGCGCGGAGCCTTCGGCTCGACCCTGGCCTATAATTATATCGGCGGCACCGACGACCGGCGCACGACAACGACCTACAAGGTCAAGGGCTTTCATTCCGCCGATGCCACGCTGAGCTGGCAGCCGGAGGGAAGCGGCCTCTGGAATGGCTGGTCCTTCCTGCTCTCGGGCCAGAATATCTTCAATGAAAAGCCCTCGGCGATCCGCGCCACCGCCACCAATCCGACCTATGATGCCACCAACTATTCCAGCATCGGGCGCCTCATCAGCTTCACTGTCTCGAAGGCCTGGTAATGCTCATATCCCTTGTCATGGGCATATCCGGGGCAGGTGCGGCTGCAGGCTCGGCCGCACCTGCATCGCAAGACTGCGCCCATGTCCTGCAGCCGGGCACGCCGCTCACCCGCCCTCGCCCGGTCACCGACCGCGATCTCATCGAGACGCTCGACCTGGGGCCGAATGCAGCGATGGAAGCCGGTCCCTTTTTCACCGTATCGCCCGGCACCGGAAAGGTCGCGGTCGGTGTCCGGCGCGCCAGCGTCTCGGACGACAGCTATTGCACCGGCATCACCGTCATCGATCGCAATGGGTCGGCGCGCCTGATCGATTCCGGACCAGGCGTCGCCTTCTTCCGGTTCGAGGATTTCTACGGAACGAATGGATTTTCCTCAGGGATCACCAAGCTGATCACTCCGCGCTGGTCCGCTGACGGCAGGATGCTGGCCTATCTCAAGCTTGTCGACGGCAGGCTGCAACTTCGCCTTTGGAATGAAAAGCGTGGTGCCCGAACCATAGGCGCCGACACGCAAGACATCGCGGATTTCCAGTTCAGCGCTGACGGCGCCATGATTATCTACAAGGTCCGGGATGAAGCCGCACAGATCTCGGCCCTGAAACAGGAATTGCGATCGGGGTTCCGCTATGACGATCGCTACTTCCCTTTCGCCTCGACCTGGCCCTTCCCCAAGGGCCGGCCACCCTATGTGTACAAGGCCGTGCGCCTCGCCGACGGCACTGTTCGCACCGCCACCCAAGCCGAGGTCGCATGGCTGGACGAACCGGTTGGCCTCACTCGATCGGCAACCACCGTCCGCGCCAAGACCATAAGGGATGCAAATGGCGTCGACCATGTCGCGGCCATCAAGGGAGCCAGCGAAATTCGCTGCGAGAGCGAGGCCTGCGCCCAGGTCGAAGGGATGCCGTGGCTGTCCGTGAAAGGCGCTGTTCGCTACCTGCGACGCGAAGGTTGGGCGAAAAGCGAGATGGCCATCTATGAGTGGACGATCGGCTCGGCCCAGCCGCACCGGCTCTATGCGACCTCCGACCTGCTCATCGACTGCACGCCGATCGCGGATGACGTGCTGTGCGGTCGCGAGGGTTCGACCCGACCCCGCTATCTCGATCGCATCGGCCTTGGAAAAGGCAAATCCTCCGCGCTGTTCGATCCCAATCCGGCCTTCGGCAAGCTGTCGCTCGGCCGCGTCGAGCGGCTCCAATGGAAGAATGACCGAGGCATAGAATGCTTTGGCGACCTCACCTATCCGCCCAACTACCAATCAGGCCACCGCTATCCGCTGCTCGTCGTCCAATATGAGAGCCGGGGTTTCCTGCGCGGCGGCACGGGCGATGAATATCCCGTCCAGCTCTTTGCCCGCGAGGGCTATCTTGTTCTCACCGTCCAACGGCCACGCTCGCCCCTTTTTGGCCTGGGCCTTTCCTCGATCGAACGGCAGCGGCACCAGAATGAGGGGTTCGACGAGAGGCGCAGCATCCTGTCAGCCTATGAAACCAAGGTCAGGCAGTTGATCGCGGCCGGCATCGCCGACCCCGAGCGAATCGGCATTACCGGGCTCAGCGATGGCTCGACGACCGTTCAATATGCCGCGCTTCATAGCAACCTGTTCAAGGCCGCGGCGGTGAGCGGCTGCTGCTGGGAACCCTCCCAGACATGGGTGCTGGGGCCATCTCTCCAGGCCAATTATGAGCGGTTGGGCTGGCCCGCATCCCCGGATGACAAGCCCCAAATGTGGGCGGATATCTCGCTCACCCGCAACGCCTCCCGCGTCGCCTTCCCGATCCTCATGCAAGCGGCGGACGGCGAATATCTCGTTGCCCTCGAAGCGGTCCGGGCGCTCAAAGCCGCCACACGCCCGGTCGATCTCTATGTGTTTCCCGACGAGGTCCACATCAAGCGCCATCCCGCTCACCGGGCCGGTATCTATCGGCGAAACCTCTTATGGTTCGATTTCTGGCTGAAGGGAAAGAAACCCAGCAGGCCGGGTCAGGATGCCGATGAAGTGGCGCGATGGGCGGAGATGCAGCGGCAGTCTCAAGGCGCCGCAGCCAGCGGCTACTGACGGCGCACTATCGCCCCGCCTCCCCGATATGCAATCTTGCAGGCAATGCTCAAAGGAGCTATATGAATGCTCAAAGGAGCATCATCATGTCCGAAGTCGAGGTTGGCCGCCGCAAGCCGCAGGGGAAAAACCCACCGCCTTTCGCCTATAAGGCGCTCTATCGTGCGTCGCCCGTCGACCGGATCGGGTTCATCAAGAAGGGCGTGGCAGCCAGCGATCTCAAGCGTTTCATCGCCGCACTGCATGTGGACCAGAAGGTGATGTTCGACGCGCTCAACCTCAAGACCGCGACGGTGAACAAGAAGGCGGCGAACAACCAGCCGCTTTCGACCGAAGACAGCGAACGCGTGCTCGGCCTCGCCAAACTGGTCGGCCAGCTTGAAGACATGGTCGAGGAGTCGGGCGATGCCGAAGGGTTCGATGCGCCCGAATGGCTCTCGACCTGGCTGCGGCAGCCGCTTCCCGCTCTTGCCGGCGTGAACCCGATCGACCTGCTCGACACGATGGAAGGCCAGGCTCTGGTCTCCCGCACATTGGCGCAAATCCAGAGCGGCGCCTTTGCGTGACGACGATCTTCTGGAGGATCGCCACTGATACCAGGGCCTATGAGGCCGACGACATGTCGGGCGCCGGCGCGAAGATCACGGGCGGTCGCTGGAATGACGTGGGCGTCGCTCTTGTCTATGCGGCGAGCAACCGGGCGCTCGCCTGCCTTGAAACCGTCGTCCATCTCAATAGCGGGGGGCTGCCGCTCAACCGCTATCTTGTCGAGATCACGGTACCCGACGAGATGCTGGCTGCGGCCGAAGTCGCCACGAGCGGAAGTCTGCCGGTCGGTTGGGATGCCGAGCCGGCCGGCAGGGTCAGCATTTCGATCGGATCAGCATGGGCGCAGTCCTTGCGCACGGCGTTGATGCTCGTCCCCTCGGTCATCGTGCCCGAGGAGCAGAATCTGCTCATCAATCCCGCGCACCCGGACGCAGGACGGATCATGGCCCGCAAGGTCCGTAAATGGCTCTATGACCCGCGGATGATCCGTAAAGTCTGACGCGACCCCGGATCGAACGGCGACGGAAATGACTGCGCCATGGTGCCCGCGCAGCGCCAACACCGTCCACAGCCAGTCCGCTATCCGCTGCGCCTGCCGTTCCAGTGCGCGATCCAGGCTTCCATATCGAGGAAAGTGAGCAGGCGGACGTAGGAAAGCCCCATCGCCGGACCGCGCCCAAGCGCCGTCTCAATCGCCTGCCTGTCGACCAGCCGCCGACGGGCGAGTTCGCCATCCAGAAGCCGCTCGCGCACCGCTGCACTGTTGCGGCTCAGCACTTCCATGGCGAAGCCGCTGGGGCTTCCCTTGCGCCACCGCTCCCTCACCAGCGGCGGCAGGCGATCATGATAGGCTCGGCGGACAAGGGCGCGATCCCGCCCGCCCTCGATCATCTTCCAGGTCGGGACAGCGAGCGCCGCCTCCACCACTGGCTGGGACATGAGCGGATTAATCATCGGCATCCCATATTCGCGCAAATAGCCTTCGAGATGATTCTGGACCCGCAGGAGAAAGGCGACCTGTCCGGCCTTGCCGGGACGGCTCAGCTGCTGCTCATCGAGCCAGGCGTGATGAAGCGCGTCAGGCTTCATGTCCGCGACGACCGCCTGCGCCACCGCCTCGATATTTCGGCGCCAGCTGTAAGCCTGCCGCATCGGGCCGATAGCGCGCGCCGTAGCCCAGATCGCCGAGGGCAGCGGCGTCTCGGTCACCGCCGCGATATTGCGCAGGGTCGAAAAGGCCTCAGCTCCGATTCCCCTGGCCCGGAGACAATCGAAAAAGGGCCGGATCGAACTGCTGTTATAGAAGACATTGTCGCCGCCATTCCCTGTGTAAACGGCTTCAGCACCACAGCCTGCCGCCCGACGCATGACGAGGGCGTGATAGGCGACCTCGTGGATCTGTCCGATCGGCTTTGGAAAATGCCGGGCGACCGATCGCGCAAGATCGACATCCGCATGGTCATAATGCCCCTCGAGCAAATCCACGCCGACCGATGACGCCATCGCCCGCGCATAGTCCCGCTCGTCGCCATTGCGATTTTCGGTGACCAGCGTGACGCACCGGAAGAGCGTCCTGGTCCGCGACAACGCGGCCGCCACGATCGAGGAATCGAGCCCGCCCGACAGGGTCGAGAGAATATTGGACGAGGTGGAAGCCCAGGCAGCTACGCAATGATCGATCGTTCGCCCCAGTCGCTCCGCTTCACGTTCGCTGTCCCAGCCCTCGCGTTCCTTGACATGCTCCCAGGGCGACCAGAAGGATGACAGCGCGGAGGCACCCGGGGTCAGGGCGACGGCGGTTCCCGGCAGCAATTCTTGCACGCCATCGATCGCGGTCGTCGCACTCGGCAAGTCCTTGGCAACCAGATAGCGCGGGATCTGGTCCCAGGCGATGCGGGGTTTCAGGAAGCCGGCATCGACCAGCAAATGCACGTCGGACGAAATGGCCCAGCCCGAGGGCAATTCCAGAAAATAGCAGGGCATCGCCCCGCCCGGATCGCGTGCAAGACGGACCAGGCCGTCCTCGCGGCCAAGCAGGACATAGCCGCCCCAATAGCGCTCCTTGAGAACCGACAGGACGGACGAGGCCGACAGTTCCTCCTGCGCCAGTCTGTCCTGCGGCGTAACGCGAGACGCGGGGCCGTGCCTTGGGAACAGCGTACCGACGACCACATGCTCGCGGCTGCCAAGCGGCAGGACAAGATCGGGAGAGCTCGCCCAGAGCCGACCATGGGGCACGCTGCCGCAGGCGGGAAGGCCGGTCCGCTCCGCGATCGCCTGCGTGTCAGGGGCAAGGTCGTCCTCGTCCCAGCCGAGCAGGATCAGATATCGACCAAGCATCAGATGGCCAGGATCGGTTCGAAGGGGCGGATATGTTCGAGGCGGTCGTTCAAAACCAGGTCATCGGCCTGGACCCAGCAATGGGCGGAAAAGGGCGACGCGCTGACGCCGATGACGAGCTTTGCCCGATATCCAGCCGACAGCAGAACCTCGAAAAATGCGATCGACCGGAGCAGGCATTGTCCGCTGCGCGGAAGAAGCCAGGCGACCGCGGCGAAGGAGGATGCGAGAGCCGTCCAATCGCGTTGCGAGGCAGTCGCCTTGACGTCCGCCGCGCGCGATCGCCGTTCGATCTGCTCGACGACGGTGCCGAAGTCCCGGAAGCGCAGGCGGGCGATGGCGCTGATTTGCGCGTACAGGAATGCGAGCCGGTATTTCCAATGTGCAGCGTCAGGATTGAGCGCCACCTCGCGGGTCGCGCGCGCGACGATGACCGGCTGCGGCAAGCCTGCGGTGCCCTCATCCTCGACAAGGATGCCGCCTCCCACCAGCGAAGCCAGCGCCGCCGCTGGAGCCTTCCCCTGGAGCAACCGCTGAAATGCCAGATCTTGCTTAGGTTGCAGCCCGAAATAGCGATCCGCCGCAACGTCAAGGAAGATCGCCCGGTTTCCCGTGACGCAAAAGGAAAGCCCGTCCCTCAACCTGTATCCCATGCTGGCCCTCCGACGCTTCATGCCGATGGCAAAAGACGCGCGCCGCAGGGACGCGCGTCCTCTTCTCAGTCGTCGGCGATGCCGAGCTGGCGAACCTGGCCACCGATATTGTCGGAATCGTCCAGCGCCGCGCCCTGGGTTTCGATCGAGGCGACGCCGAAATCGACGACGCTGTCTTCATGCTCGTGAATGTTGCTCATCTTCATCTCCATCATGTCACCGCAACTTTTGCGGCAGGACTGATGCTATGAAAGGATGCGCTTATATCCGAACTTATAAGGTACCATTCTGACAGCTTATAAGCTTGCAATAGAAGCAAGGCTGTGAAGTCGAATCCTTGATCTTCAACCCTAGAGAACTCAGTCTGCAATCGATGCGAGAAGCACTGTATTGACGATCTGCTCCACCCGCACCAGGCGACGCTTGTGATATTGGGAAATGGCGGCGCCGGTTTCGCGCCTGTTTCCCGCAAAGGCAGAGGTCCACAAGGAGCGCAATTCCTGTGCCCTTCGGTTGATCACCTCTTCGCGCAGCCGCAATATGTGGAGACGTTCGCCAACGATGATGATGGCATCGAGATGCTCATCATTGGGCGAACAGGCGCAGATCCGCGTAAAAAGATCCGCAGTGGCTGCGGCAATCCGAACCGAATCAAGCGCCTCGTCATCAAGGAAGGGCGGCGGCGGCCCGATCCGTTCGAATCGCACCATGACCTTGAGCGCCGCGCGCACGATGTCGGCATGCCAGCTATAGAGATTATAGGCCCGCAGCCGCGTCATGGCCGGCATGGCGAAACCGCCCCCGCCCTGCACCGATACCAGCCGCTCGCCGACGAGGCGATGAAGCGCATCGCGCACCGGCGCGATACTTGTGCCATATCGCTCCGCCAGGGCCTGCACCACCAGCGGCGCTGTCGGAGGTGGCTCTCCGCTCAGGATCAACTGCTTGAGTTCCCGATAGATGCGGTCGGCGGTGACTGTCTCCGGCGCCATCACAGGTTCTTCATGCAGAAGGACCTTGTCCAGCCGATCCGCCGCCGCCGCCTTTGGGCTTGAGGAAGGTCCGCAGATTGAGGCTTGCGATGAACTCGACGCAAAGCCGCTCCATTTCGAACATGTCGTCGAGGAAGAAATGCCTGGGGACGTGCATATGGTGCTCCAGAAGCATCATGGGAATGAGGAGATGCGCCGACGAAAGCCCGAGGGCATGGGCGCAGGCGATATGATCATCGATCCGGGACTTCGGGTTGCCCGATTCGATTTCCCTGAGCCATCGCACACCGATCCCGACAACGGCGGCAAATTGCTCTTGTGTAATGCGCTGGCGCCTGCGCCGTTCTTCGATGCGGCGACCTGAGATCGACTTGACCTCGGCCAGTATCGACGCCCCCTCTTCAGAGGCGTTGCCTTGAGATGCGCTCATCAGGACCTCGCTGATCGCGTCTCAAAGCACCCATGCACATTCCGATGGGTCAGGTTTTGGGGGAAATACGCTTCCCGTCAAATATTATCGCTCCCATTTTGACAGTGGGGCCGCCCAAGAGCGGCAGCCAGATGACCGAGCTCTCGCTCGATCCTGCCGACAACATGTCGCCGGCGGGCGACTACACCCTTTCTTACCTGCGGCAGCAACAGATGGAACAGCTAAAGCGAATGCGCCTGGCTGGCCCTTGCTCAGCCTTGCTGGAACAGGGAGGGAAGCCGCCGATACGCCCTGGCCAGGGCCGGTGCCTCACTGGCCGCCATCACCGCGATGGCGGCCAGGTAAAGCCTGCCGATCGTCGGGCGGACACTGATGTGATCGGAGCGCGCGATACGCTCGAGGATATTGGCGGCGAAGGGCCTCAAATGCGCCGAAGCCCCGACATAATGGTCTTTTTTGCCGGCAAGGCGCTTGCACGAGGGCATTGCGAGCTCTGCGACCAGTTCCTCGGCATCCATGGTGTCGGCAAGGATCAGCGCGACCGAGAGGGTCGCGCCATAGGGTATGAAGTTCCGGGCGATCCTTGCCAGGCGGGAGTGACAGGAGAGGAACAGGTCGGTTCCCTCGTCCGACAACTGCAATCTGTACGTCTTCGATCGATGTCCGGCCATGCCCGCCCTTCCACGATTCGCATGATGTCCCCATGCTCTGACGGGGAAAATCCGGTTTGAAGCTGCGCCGGCGCAAAAAAATCAACAAAGCGGCACTGAAATGCCGATTTCGGCACTTCACTGCCGGTTTCGGCATTTCAGTGCCCTACCCGTTGCGCCGATCCGGCACGCTGGCCCACCACCGGCTCATCCCGACGTGGAGTGATGAGGCGCCTGGTTCCGGCTCGCGGACAAAGCCTCCATCGGTCCATGTCGCCACAGGCGAGGCACGCAGCTTCGCCCTGCATCTGGAGACGAATATGATGCCGGCCACTCGACCGGCGATCTTGGCTGGACTGCTCCTGTCCGGCCTGATCGCGAGCCCATGCGCCCCGGCGCGCCCCGGTGCGCTACCGCCCGCACCGCCCCTCGTCGGTCCACTCAGCATCGCGCAGGCAGATGGTGATTTCGTCATCCGCGCCGCCCGGAAACTCGCAGCGAGGTCCATGCCGCCGCAACAGATCGGCGCCACCGTCAAAATGGATGCCGACCTCCTCATCCGCCAGCCCCGGCCTATCAAGGAGATGACACGATGACCCGTTCGCCCTGCTCGCTTCCATCGCTCCTTGCGAGCGTCGCCTTGCTGGCGTCAGGCGCCGCTGCCGCCGCCCAGACACAGGCGACACCCACGGATCTCAGCGCAGCGGCACGCGCCGCCGAAGCCAGCCTCCGCCAAAGCTTCACCAACCTCCAGTTCGAGGATTTCGGGCCGGCGCCGGTCAAGGGACCGCTGTTCCAGGCGAGCGCGGGAGGGCGCATCCTCTATTATGCGCCGGAGAGCGAGCATCTCCTCTTCGCCACCATCTATGACAGGAACGGCGTCAACCTGACCGCTCTCGCGCAGGATGCCAGCGCGCGCAAGAAGCTGGGTCAACTCGATCCCACCCAGGCGCTCACCATCGGCCCACCCGGGGCTCCGACCGTCATCGAGTTCACCGATCCCGACTGTCCCTATTGCCGCGCCCTCGACCGCTTCTGGGCGGCCAAGGCCGCGGAAGGCAAGCCGGCGCGGCGGCAAATCTATTTCGTGAGCGGCATCCACCCGGAAGCCGCGTCGAAGGCCCAGCATATCCTCTGTTCAAAGGACCAGGCTGCCGCGTTCCGCGCCACCTATGCCGGAGAGGCGCCAAAGCCCCTCACAACCTGCAAGGAGGGCGCGGCCCGCGTCGCGGCGAATGCGCAAGCGGTCAAGGCCATGGGGATATCGGGGACCCCAACCCTCATCCTCGACGGCCGCATCATCTCCGGCTTCCAGCAGGCCGAGATCGAGGCCTGGCTCGATCAAAAGCGGGCGCCGCGAAAGCCGCCCAGCTGACCGCAGAAACTTTGGCGGGCCCTGGGAGGATGCGCGCACTGTGCAGCCCCCGGGCACGAGATGCCGGCGATGGGCCTTCCTCCTGGAGCCGCCCTGCCCCTCGCTGGCCGACAGCGATCGCCCAAGTCGATGCCGGCAGGCATGTCGATGGGACGGCTCCTTTTTGCCTGGAGAAAAGCCATGCTCAAGACCGTAAACCTACCTCACCTCTCAATGCCCCGGATCCGCCGCCTCTCTTTTGCGTCGGCCGATGCCGTGGGAACCCTCCTCGTCGCGATGACCCTGGCATCGGCCGCCCACGCCTTCCAGGCGCCGGCCGCCGGCGACCTTGGCTACGACATCTACGATATCGTGGTGAACCAGGGGGTGAAGGGTCCGCTCGGCTTCGTGGGCGGCGTCGCCGCCTTTCTGTTCGGGGTCAGCCGCCTCTTTTCCAACATCATGATCGGCATCCCCACGATCGTCGCGGCGGTCTGCCTGATCCGGGCCGACTCCATCCTCCAGACCTTCGGCATGATGGTCTGACCGCCGCAGGATCGAGCCCCATCACCATCGGAACTGGCGCAGGTCTTCCTTTTGGGCCTGCGCCGGGTCGGGGAGCGAATGGTCGCTCTTCGTAACAATCACGCCTGGTCCAGGCGTGATGAAGCAAGGGAGAAGGACGTGGATGAGAGATTGCCGCAATTCCTGCACAAGCCGGTCCAGATCCTCTGGTTCGACGCGCAGGAGTTCATCGTCGTCATCTCGACGATCTTCGTCGCCGTCATCGTCGGCGGCCTCGTGGGCTGGTCGCTCGTCGGCGTCCTTCTCCTCTTCATTCCCTGGAAGCGGACCAAGCCGCGCGGCTTCATGCCACACCTCGCCTGGCGCTGGGGGCTCTTGCGCCTCCCCCGCTACCCCGGTCCCACCCAGACCCGCTTTTGCGAGTGAGGCAAACCATGTTCGGCAAGACAATTTCGAAAGAGGCCAGCGACCCGTTGCTCGGCAAGCCGTCCAGTTTCGGCATCCACCGCTACCTCCAGGGCTCGTCCAACCTGTTCGAGGAGAACAGGCTGCTCAAATTCTCGATCGCCGGTCTCTTCGGCATCACCGCAGTGCTGGGCATCGCGCTCTACACAACGTCCCAGAACCAGCGCACCGTGGTCGTGCCTTTCGGCGCTGGCGGCGATCTCTATGTGACGGGCGGCAAGCCCTCCGCCGCCTATCTGCGCGCCATGACGCGCAATATCGTCGCGCTCTCGGGCACCTATTCGGCGCTCTCGGCCGACCGGCAGTTCGAGGAGCTGCTCAGCATTGTTCACCCGACCGCCTATAACGGCATAAGGGACAGTCTGAACGCGATCCTCGACGAGCTCGCCAACAACCCGACGCTCTCGATCGCCGCCTATATTCGGCCCGATCAACCCGTGACCTGGACGGATCGCCAGATCCTCGTACCGGTGGAAAAGGTGCGCGTCATTGGCGGTGTCATCCGCAAGTTCCGGGGCAATCTGCGCATCCGCTACACGATCGACGCCGGCCGCTTCTGGCTCCTGTCGCTAGCTGAGGAAAATTTCGATGCCGAACTTCGGTAAGCGCCTTTGCGTGCCCCTCGCGGCGAGCGCGATCGGCGCCCTGCTGCCCACAGCGGCACTGGCCCAGACCATCACCGCGCTCCCTGACCAGACGAGCACCATTCGCCTCTCGAACCGGGACGTCAACCATCTTGTCTGCCAGGGCGGCGAGATCGAGGATGTCAAATTCTCGGCGGAAAAGGCGATCGCGGTCGAAAAGGCGGGCGCTGATGCCTGGGTCAAGTTCCTCGTCAAGGAAAGCGACGATGCGGGTCAGGTGACGCGCAGCTTCGTCACCACCCCTTCGGAATTCTTCGTGACGTGTAACGGCGCGATCTATCCGCTCTATGCCGAGCCCTCCGACATTCCCGCCCAGACCGTGACCCTCGCGCCCGGTGCCAGCCAGCGTGCCCGCGCCAATGGGGAGCTGCTGGGGCCGCTGGTCGAAGAGGAGCGCGCGGTCTCGATCACCCTCGCGATGCTGCAGGACCGGGTGCCGGCGAGCTTTACCGAGGTCGCGGTTTCGCCAAGGCCGCTTGCGTTCAGCGCCGCGCCAGCGCTGCGCATCACCGAGCGCCGGCGCGTCGCGATCGAGGGCACGGGCCTTTCGGCGTCGGAATATTGGGTCGAGGCGAGCGCCGATAGCGAGATTGACGAGCGGCTGTTCCTGGGCACCGCCATGGGCGCGCGCATCTTCAGCGTCACCCTCGATCGCCTGTCGCTGCGCGCCGGTGAGAGCGCGCGGCTCATTCTGCTCCGTCGGGGCGAAGCGCTGTGAGCGGCCCCGACAATGATGGCCCCGGCGCCGACAGTGGCAATCCCGCCAAGCCCGTCGACACCCCGCGCAGGCGTGCCGGGATGCAGGGTTATTCCCGCCCGCCAAAGAAAGAGGGCGCGAGCGATGGCGAAAGGCAAGGCAGCGCGCAGAATGCAGGTCGTGGCCCTGCCCTCCTCGACCTGAAGGCCCGCTGGGCGGCCTTAAGTGCCCGTCAGCAGCTACGCGCCCGCCAGACAGGTGTCGGGATCGTCATCGCGCTATTCGGCTATGGCCTCTACACTGCCTCGAGCGGATCGAAGGACGAGGCGCCAGCGGCACCGGCGGCATCGCGCCTCGACATGGGCGCGGGGCTGCGCGGCGACAGCCTTGAGACCAAGGTGCGCGGGGACTTGAAGAAAATCCTCGATGGCCAGGCGCTGCTGGGCGACCGGGTGACCGCGATCGAGGAAGGCAAGGTCGCCCCGGGCGGGCGATCCGCCATGGACGCGGCAGAAGGCGATCTCCCCAGCGCCATGCCCGGCGACATCCCGGCCTTCCCGCCAAGCCCCAGCGCCCATGAACTTGAGAGCGCTGATGGCAGCCTGCCACCGCCTCCCATGCCTTCGGCTCCACCCGCACCGCCAGCCCCGGCGGTCGAACGGCAGGTCGGCTCGATCGGGACCGCGACCGCCGCGCTCACCGCTGACGCGGGCGACAAAGGGGCAACGAGCGTTAAAAAAAAGACCCGGGCCATCTATTTGCCACCTGGTTTCATGAAGGCACGGCTGCTGACCGGGATCGACGCGCTCGCCAGCCGCGACGCGACCAGCAACCCCGAACCGCTGATCGCACGCGTCCAGGCGCCCGCCGTGCTGCCCAATGACGTCAAGGCGAACCTGTCCGGTTGCTTCGTCATCGGCAATGCGACCGGCAGCCTCGCCAAGGAGCGGGTCGAGGTCCAGCTCGTCTCCCTCTCCTGCGTCGACTTCGATGAACGCTCGGTGGTCGATCAGCCGATCAAAGGGTTCTTCGTCGATACCGACGGAAAGAAGGGGCTGTCGGGCCGGGTCGTCACCCGCGCCGGCGCCGCGCTCGCGCGCAGCTTCATTGCCGGCACGATCTCGGGCATGAGCCAGAGCGTCGAAAACACCTTCGGCGACACCTCGGTCTCCGCGCTCGGCACCGTCCGCTCGCTCGATGCGGGCGACGCGGCCAAGTCCGGCATTGCCGGCGGCCTCTCCAAATCCTCCGACAAGCTCACCGACTTCTATCTCGATCTCGCGCGCCAAGCCGGTCCTATCGTCGAGGTGGGCGCCGCCAAGGATGTGGTGGTCGTGATCCAGGAAGGCGTCGCCCTCGAAATCAAGCCGACTGCGGGGAGCAAATTCTGATGCGCCCGCGCCTCAAACAAGGAGACATGCCCATGCCGCTCCTCGCAATGCCATCAGCCTCGTCTATCCGCTGCACAGGCGCCCCGCTGCTGATGCTCGCCTCACTGCCCGCCTGCACCGCGATCGGCTCAGTCATGTCGCCCTATCCCGAAAAGTTCAGCTGCAAGAATAGCGACCATGGCCAGTGCATCCATCCCGAACGCGCCTATGAGGATGCGGTCGCAGGCGCGGTGTCGCGGTCCGATCCCAATGTCACGAACGACAAGAAGATGCTGAAAGGCAGTACCGCCGCAGCGCCCGCACCGATGGGACGCGCCAGGGGCAAGGGCGCCACACCTTATCTCGGCTATCGCGACAGCGTCTATCGCGAGCTTCAGGGACTGGTCGAGGCGCCAGTGACGCCAATGCTGCGCCCCGGCCGCACGATCCGTACGCTGATCCTTCCCTATGCCGACCGGGAGCGGCCCGACCGGCTCTACATGCCGCGCTATGTCTATTCGATCCTCGACAAGCCCCAATGGGTGGTCGGCGACTATCTGGTGAACCCCGTCAATCCGGCGGCCCCCGTACCCGTTCTCGAGCAGGTGAAGGCCAAGCCCACGCCGATGGAGACGAGCGACCTTCCCGCGCCGCCGCAGGAGCAAGGGCAATGAAGGCGCCCGGCACCCGCCATGGCGGCGGCATGACCTTCGAGCGGCTTCGCCAGAGCGTCTCGCGCGATGCCTATTCGGATTTTCTGCCGATGGTCGCCTGGGTCGAGGACGAGGAAGCCTTTCTCTGCATCGACGATGGCTGGGGCCAGGCCTGGGAACTCATTCCCTCCGCCTATCTCTTCGCGCACGTCCATCAGGCGCTGCTCGGCCTCCTCAACATCCAGTTCGCGCCTGGCACGGTGGTTCAGCTCCATTGCTTCGCCGACCCGCTGATCGACGATGCGCTCGACGCCTTCCTTGATTTGAAATCCCGTCCCGATCCGCTGATCCAGGCCTCGGCGCGCCGGACCCGCGATTATCTGCGAGACGGGACCCAGGGCCTTGACGCCCTACATGGCATTCCGCTGCGCAATTTCCGCCTGCTCCTCTCGATCAAGACCAGGAAGCCGCTTGGGGCCGACCTGCGGCGGCAGATTGAGGAACAGCTCTCCAAGCTCGGCATCGCCCGCCTCGCGCCCGAGGCGCTCGTCACCTTCTATCGCCGCATCTTCAACGGCGTGTTCGAGAACGCACCGGGGGTTTTTGCTCGCGGCAGCGACGACATGCCCGCGCGCCCGGTCCGCAAGCAACTGATCGATGCCGGCCCGGATCTCGTCTTCGATGGCCCGGAACTGTTCCTGGGCGACCAGGTCGCGCGGTGCCTGACACCGAAATCGCCGGCCCGATGTGTCACCGCCGAGCGCTGCAATCGTCTCCTGGGCGGGATGCGCGGCGCCTCGGAGGACAGCGACCAGATCGGCGGCCCCTTCCTCTACACGCTCAACATCCTCTTCGATCATTCGAGCTTCGAGATCCACAAGCGCGCGCAGATTCTCTCCGCGCAAAAGGCCGCCGGCAGCTTTGCCGTCGAGGTCGGCAAGCAGATCGAGGAGATCGGCTGGGTGCTCGACGAGGCGGGCAACAGCCGGTTCGTCTCGGTAATCCCGACCGTCTGGGTGTTCGGCCGCGACAGCGCGCAGGCCCGCGAGATGGCGGCGCGCGCCAAGCGCCTGTGGGAAAGCGAGCCACTGCCCTGGATGATGCAGGAGGAGAGCTATCTCAATCCGGTCCTGCTACCAATGGCGCTCCCCTTCGGCTTCTATCCCGACCGCAGGACGGTGCGGATGCTGGAGCGCGACCTTCCCATGCCCGCCAAGGCGGCAGCGCTTCTGGCGCCGGTTCAGACTGACTTTCGCGGCGGCGGGCGCCCCGCCCTTCTCTATGCCGGACGCAAGGGCCAGCTTATCACGCTCGATCTCTTCGATCCGCGCATCAACAATTATAATTTCATCGTCTCGGCCGAGAGCGGCGCCGGCAAAAGCTTCCTCCTCAATAACCTGTGCCAACAATATTATGCGCAAGGCGCGCTCATCCGGATTATCGATATCGGCGGTAGCTACCGGAAGCTCTGCACGCTTTGCTCAGGCCGCTATATCGACATTGGCGAGGAGCATCTCGTCCTCAATCCGTTCGACATGGGCTTCGCGCTCGACGGCGACGATCGACAGTCGGCCATTTCCATGGCGGTCGCCATCGTCGCGGAAATGGCCAATGCCGCGACCCGCAAGGGCGTCAGCACGTCCGAATGGAACCTGCTCAAGTCCGCGGTGCAGTGGACGATCGACAGTGGCCGGTCGGAAGCGGGGATCGACGCGGTGCGCGACTGGCTCGGCGCCTACCCCGCTCAGGCGACCAGCGATCTCGACAAGGTCGATCATCTGGTGCCCGCCGCGCGCGAGCTCGCCTTCAACCTGCGCGATTTTGCGAGTTCAGGCGCTTATGGCCATTATTTCAACGGCCCCTCGACCTTCGACATTTCCACCGACGAATTTGTCGTGCTGGAACTCGAACGCCTCAAGGCCATGCCCGACCTCTTCAACGTCATCGTCATGGTGGTCGTGAACGCGGTCACCCAGGAACTCTATCTCTCCGCCCGCGACCGGCCCCGTTTCGTGCTGTGCGACGAGGCCGCCCAGTTCATGACCCGCACCGACGGCCAGGACCTCTCGCGCCTCGCCGAAGTGTTCGGCCAGGGCTACAGGCGCGCGCGCAAATATCAGGGAAGCTTCGGCGTTGTCCTCCAGTCGATGAACGACCTGCTGCTCTTTGGCGGAACAGGTCAGGTGATCCTCGAAAATGCCGCGACGCGGTTCCTGCTCCAGGGATCGACCTATGACAGGGCGGTCGAGAACAAGATCCTCGATTATTCGGGCTTCGTCCTCGACCTCCTGAAGTCGGTCCGTAACAACAAGCCCCATTATAGCGAGGTCTTCATCGACTCGCCCCTGGGGCTCGGCATCGCCCGGCTCGTGGTCGACCCCTTCTCCTACTGGATCAACACCAGCGCGCCGCAGGAGGTGGCGGCGTTCGAGGCGCGGCTGCGCGCGGGGCTCTCGCCGCTCGAAGCGATCTGCGATCTCGCCGGCGTCGATGCGACAGAGATACTTGGACCTGCCGGACATTGGGAGGCGCTGTGATGAGCAAACCCTCTTTCGACAGCAACCAGCCCCGCTTCGAGTTCGAGCCCGATCCCGCGCTCGAAGCCTTCATCGAGAGGCGCGCGGCGGCCAAGGCCGAGGCGCAGGCGCTCACCTGGCGCTTCCGCCTCGTCACGATCGAAACGCTGATGATGGGCCTGCTCGTCGGCGCCGCGGGCCTTGCGCTCGGCAAACCTCCCTTCCTCGTCTTGCGCGCCGCCGTCATGGTCGCCGCCGGCTGTTTTGCGAGCGGCATCCTCCTCATCGGCCTCACTGGCGCGATCGACAAGGGGCTGCTCCGCCTGCGCACATGGTGGCGCACGCGATGAGCGGCATCCTCTCCCCGTGCCCAGCACCTGGGCCCATCCGGCTCCTGGTAGGAACCCAGCTCATGCTGCTCGTCCAGTCCCTGCTGCTCTACGAAGCGTCGGACGCGCTGCCCTCCGCGCTGCAGTTCCTTCTGCTCGCGACCTGGATATTGGGCACCGCCGCGCTCATCGCTGCGGTCCGCGGCGGCCAGGATGAAGGCGAACCCTGGTGGAGGCGCCGCCATGATCGTTGAGCAGCGCTTCCCTGACTTTACCCGGCACGCTCTGATCGGCGCGCTGATGCTGGCTGTCTCCTGCGAAACCCAGGCGAGCGCCGCGACCTCGACGATCGGCCGCACCTGGCCCATCGCCGAACCTGACGCGATGAGCGAGATCGAGGCCCGCGTCGCGAAAGCTCCGGACATGGCGCGGCAATTCGGGCCGCGATCGAACTGGTCGGCGATGCACGCGGCGCAGCTTGGGGTTGCAAAGGCCGACCGGGTTCGCAGCCTCATCCCCTTCTATACGGTCGAGAGCGATATCACGCTGCCCGATGGGCGCATCCTCTACCCCAGGGGCTTTACCTTCAATCCACTCGACCATGTGTCGCTGCCCCAGCGCCTCGTCATCGTCCATCCGCGCGACCTTGATTGGGCGCTGCGCCAGGTGCGCCTCACCGATTTCATTCTGCTGACCGCGGGCGACGCGCTCGACCTGTCCGAACGCACCGGCCGTCCGCTCTTCATCCTGGAGGAACGAGTCAAGGCGCGCCTCGGCCTCACCGTCGCGCCGGTGATCGTCCGGCAGTCGGGAAAGCGGCTCATCCTGACCGAATTCGGCCCGGAGCGCCGGTCCGTCGCCGGCGCAGACGCCCGATGAGCAAGATCAGACGATCAGCGGACCGCGATCTGTCGCCCAAGACCGCTCTAGGCGCCGAGCAGTGCGTGGATCTGCGCGACGGGGAGATAAAGACGCAGAGGCACGTCCGGCAAGGGCATGAAGCCGTAGCGCATATAAAGCTGTTTACGCCGTTCAACCTTCGCCGCGTCACCGCAGTCAAGAATGTCGAGCAGCACGATGGTGATACCGACATCCTTCGCGGCGCGACCGATGCGCTTCAAGGCATCGGCGAGCAGCAGGCTCCCAAACCCCTTGCCCTGGAAACGGGCGTCGACCCCGATCATCGATATGAACGCGGCCGGGATCTGGCCATGCCCCGGCCTGCTGCGCGTGAACGAGACAGGCAGGTGCGAATAATCGACGCTATGCGCGTTGAGCGTGTAGAAACCGATCAGCTCTTCGCCTGGAGACAGCAAAGCGAAGGCGCGGACATTGTCCGCCCGCGCGAGCTTGCTCGCCGTCTTGCGCAGATAATTGTCGACCTGGTCTGTCCCCGAGACAAATGCCGTCCGGTCATGCCGCGCCGGATCGAGCGGCTCGATGATCATGCGCGATCCGTCCACAAATCCTCGCTCCTAGCGGCCCTCGATCGTCTGCTCGTGCCGGGCAAATGCCTCACGCAGCGCGTCGGAGGGCGGGGCCGGATGTTCAAGCGCCTGGAGGATCGCATCGAAATCCTGCCGACTGACGATCGTCCGCTCATGGGTCTGGATCGTTTCCAGGGCCGCCTTATAGGCCGCATTCATCACGAAGGCGGAATCATCGACGCCGCACCAGGCCGCAGCCTGCTGGATCGCCTGCTTGATATGCGGCTTGGTCCGAAAATTCATGCGCACCGTGCTGCGCTCGTTGATTGCAGCGGTCGCATCGTCAAACGCTCGCATCGCCAGAACCTCATCTTTCCCGTTCGAAGCATTATGTACGCCTTGGAGGCGCACATTACAAGTCTATCGGTTTTCCAGCCGGCACGGCGGATTAGGCAAATTCTGGCCCTTGGTCTGGTCGGTTTCGCAGCTGGAACGGCGGCGCCGGCACATGCCTCCAAATGCGAGGCAGGCACCATTTTCAATCCGCTGACCAAGGTGCGCTGGACCTGCATCTTCCCGATCACCATTGGCGGCGTGCGGGTCGGCAGTTTCGACAAGCTCGACAAGGAACTCGACGCCCAATCCGCCTCGAAGCCGCTCTGCGCCTGCCGCAAGGGCGCGACCTTCTGGTTCGGCGTGAAGGTGAGCTTCTGGTCGCCCAACCGGATGATCGACGTGGTCACCGAACCCGGATGCATGATGGCCCTTGGCGCCGATCTGCTGCCGACCGGTGGCCGGCTCCAGGGCAGTCAGTCCTCCATCGCCGACGGCACGAACAGCCAGAAGCTGTTCGCCCAGATGCACTATTATATCTCGCCGGTCTGGAAGATGCTCGACATGTTCACCGACCTCCCCTGCATCGAGGACGACGGTTTCGACGTCGCCATGATCACCGAAGTCCTGCCAACCTGGCAGTCGGGGACGCTGGGCGCAATCATCCAGCCCGAGGGCATTCTCTTCGGCAATCCCGCAGCGGGTCTTGCCTGCATGGCCGACAGCGCGGCGGCGGCGGCCGGCAAGGTCATCGACCCACTCTTCTGGTGCATGGGAAGCTGGGGGGCGACCTATCCCGTGGCGGGCGACATCCATTTTGGCGACAGCGTCGAGGCCTGGGCCGGGCTTGCGGCGCGCGGCACTTATCTGATGGGGCGGCTTGGCGCGCTCACCATCAGCTCGGCCGACGGCTGTTCGTTCAAGGCCCAGCCGATCTGGACCAAGAGCCGCTACAAGCTCCAGATCATGGAGCCGGTCAAGGGCGGCAAATGCGTCAATATCGGCCGTCCCGGCGCACTCTGGTCCTCGGCCAAACATGCTCCGGGCAAGGACAACGCCCAGTTCATGTCCTTTGAAAAGGTGATCTGCTGCGCGGGGGTCTCGACCCCATGAGCCGATCCCCTCCCCCAAGCCCCGCAGCGACCCGGCTCTCTGCCCGGTCTGCCCGCCAAGGCCATGTCGGCCCGGCCGGACGCTGCGCGGGTGGAGCGGCGCCGGCGCCATCCGGCGCCGCTCCTTTCCCGGTTTCTTCTCCTGTGGCTTGGAAGACGCAGGAGAAGGAGGTCGGCACGGCCGGATATACCCCCGGCGAGCGAGGCTACCCCCCTCTGCCTGAAGCCCCGTTCGCTTCGGCCGTGCTGACCATAGTAAATGGACGGGCAGCCTTCCGCTGTCTGTCGGCGCCTTCCGACGTCGCCGCACTTTGCCCCCTGTTTCGCCTGCGCTGGGTGGGTGGCTCCGGCAGAGACGAGGGTCAGTCGTGAAACTCCATATCTCCGCCGGCCTGGCCGGCCTCTGCGTGCTACTCGCACAGCTCGCACAGGCGCAAACGGCCAGCACGCAGGACATGGATGCACGGGCGCGGGCCGCCGCGGCGGCCTCGCGCGCCAGGTCATCGGACAGCGAGGCGATCACCACCAATTATCTGACGCCGGGCCTTGCCAACCAGCCGATAAGCACAGTCGACAACAGCCGCAGCTTCACGCCCAACCTTGCCTGCCAGCAGAGCGCCACCATGCTCGAACTGCTGGTCCAGCCCGGCGCCACCGGCGACATCACCCATCTTTCGATCGCGCAGGACAAGGATCTGGATGGCCATTTCGATTCCAACCTGACCGTGCCGGTCCCGGTCTCGGGCATTTGCGCCAATGGCGTCATTGCCTGCGATCCGGGGAGCTGGAACAATTGCCGGTCCTTCCAATGGGACGTCGCCGCGTCTGGCGACCTCAAGCTCACGCAAGTCGATTTGCCCGCGCTTTCCGGCTGCTATTGCGTCAATGCCAGCTGCGGCGCGAACCTCGTCGCGGGCAACCTGCCCTCGGTGCTGAAGGATCTGGGCGGCGGGGTCGTCGGCGCGCTCACGACCGCAGATCCCCGGATCGGCGTCGCGCAGGCGAGCATCGAGGGACCGGTCATCCGCTATACAGGCGCGCAGACCACCGCCTGTACAAATTCGCCGCAGGTCTTGGCCACCGCCTATCGCGCCAATCCGACCGCGATCAGCGGGGACGCGTCTTCGGCCTCGAAGACAAGTTCGGTCTTTACCGCGCTCGCCGCCTCTCCCGCCGGCAATGGCAAGGCGGAGGAGACACGCAGCTGCACGATCGAGCGCGAGATCACCGTCAAGGCATGGGATTTTGAAGATATCGTCGCGGCCAGCGGCTCCATCACATCGACCAGCAGCTGTGGCACCGGGTGCCTCCGGTTCGAGATCCGGGGCGCGGGCAGTTGCGGCAGCAACCCGCCCGTCTATGCGGTCAACTTCACGCCGCTCGATGCCGCGCGTATCCGATCGGCGCGGATCGTCGAGATGGGCGCGGACGACTGGGTCCAGGCCCGGATCAACGGCGTGGTCGTGGGCTATGCCGGAAAGCGGCCCTGGACCGGCGATGCCCTCCCCTCGGGCGACTGCCGCATCAGCGACGATCCCTGGTACAACCGCAATCCCGTCGACTTCACTGCGCAATTGCAGGCCGGCGCTACCGCGGTCGGCGCGCGCATGCGCGGCGGGGGCGGCGGCAATTGGGGCTATGTGACCGTCGAGATCCAGGTCGACACAGACTGCGAGGTCTCCGAGCGGCTGGTGAACCTGTGCGCAGGCTATGCGGGCGACACCGCCTGCCGCCTCACCCAGGAGGATGTCGATGGCGTCGAGACGGTCCGCAACGGCGTCAATACCGGACTCAAGCCCCTGCCCCAGACCAGGCTGTTCGGCACTGGAAGATGCACCTACCAATATAGCCGCGACTTTTTCCTGCGAACCCGGCGCTACGCCTGCCTGATCGACACATCGGGAACCACGCAGCCCGATCTTTCACGCGCCGCCTATATCATCGATCATTCGACCGAGACGCTGCTCGCCGATCAGACGCGTGGTGCCGACGGCTCGCTCAGCCAGACCACCCGCGCCTTTACCCTGCCCGACCGCCCCACGGTGGCAGCCTGCGAATCCGTCTGCAAGACCAGAGCACCCAGCGCCAATAGTGGCGTCGCGCCGGCCGGAACCGTCGCGCAAAAGCAGAATGTGCCGGTAGGCTGGGACAGCTTCTATCATGTCTGCGCCAGCGACAATGTCTGTCCGCTGGGTCCGGGCGAAGAGATCGTCTCAAACTGCGGCTGCCTTGATGATTTTCCCGAGGCGGTCGTCATGATGCAGACTGTAAGGCTCGCCGGTTCCGATCTGGCCTGCACGGCCGCCAGCCGATGATGCGTCGCCTCGCCATCGCCTGCGCTGTAGCGCCCCTCTCCCTTGTAGCTTTGGCGTCCCCGACCCATGCCGCACAGCTCTGCGCCGCAGACCTCAATGGCAATGGCGATGCCGCCGACGCGGGCGAAATGGCGCAGTGCCTGACGACAGCCGATGGCGTATCGCTCTGTCCGATCGGCAAGGTCGATTGTGTGGCGGATAGCAGCGGGGCCTATGGCTGCCCTCTGGGCGCGGCCTATGCCTGCCTCACCCCGTTCGGCGGCGGCGTGCCCGCCTGCTCTTCCCATAGCTGCATCGATACGAGCGTCACCCCGATCGAGACGGAGGAGCCGGTCGATGATCCGGGCGCACCCGCCGACGGGCCGGTCGATGCCGAGGGCAATTGCCTTGGCACCATCGAGATTTTCGGCGGACGCGCGCTGCGTTGCCGCCCGCCAGGGGCGAGCACTATTTTCCAGAATTGCTGCAAGGATAAGGGTAGAATCGTCAAAGACGGGATGGGCGGTTCACTCAGTTCGATCACGACCAAGATCGCGATCGCCAAGGGCGTCTTCACGGGCATGAAAGCGGCCTACACCGCCTTTAAAGCCGGTGCGACCGCGAGCGAGGCGGCGAGCGCGGGCGCTAACGCGATCATCGTCGGTATCGATCCCACCTCGATCGCGATCAGCCTCGCCGTCAACTATATGATCGAACTGTTGCTCCAGGGCTGCGACCAACAGGATATGGAGACCGGCATGCTGCGGGGCTCGGACATGTGCCATGAGGTCGGCAGCTATTGCGTGTCGAGCATCCTTGGCGTCTGCATCCAGAAGGCGATCGGCCATTGCTGCTTCAACACCAAGCTTGGCCGGATCATCCAGGAACAGGGCCGGCCCCAACTCGCGGCCTTCAATGAGCTTGGCTGGGGCACCCCCAAACATCCTTATTGCCGCGGCTTTTCTCCGCAAGAGTTTCAGGCGCTCGATTTCAGCCGGATGGATCTCTCCGAATATTATGCCGACATCGAGGCCCGCGCCCAATCCGACATCCAGATCGACATGAAGGACAAGGTCGATGCCTATCTGCGCACCATCACGCCCTGACCGGCGGCAACGGGTCAGCCCCTCGCTGCTGTTAGCCTTCGCTTCGATTGGCGTTGCCAGCCCGGCAGGCGCGACCGAACCGGTCGATGCCGAACCGCCGACGCCGACAAAAGCACAAGCGGGTCCAACGTCCATTCCCGTTCCGGGCGAAGCGATGCGCAGGCGGGCTTTCGACGCGCTCGGGCGCAGGGGCCGCTTCCCCGAGATCGAAGCCCGGGCGAAAGCGGACCGGCAGGCGGCGACCGAGCGCATGGCGGCAGAACATGACGCCATGCAGGCGAGGCTTTACCAGGCGCTTGGCCTTGCTATTCCCAATGATCCCACTGCGCCAAAGCCTCGCACCCCTACAAGCAAGGCCTGGGTGCCGCTGATCTTCGCCTCTTCCTCCATGCCGATCCCGACCCTGCGCAATTATGCCGCGCAGCTCGAAAAGGCGGGCGGCGTCATCGCTTTTCGCGGCGTGCCGGGCGGCCTCAGCCACATCGGCCCGATGGCGAAACTGAGCGCTCGGATATTGCGGCTTGATCCGGGATGCGAGGGACCGGCCTGCGCCATGCGCAGTGTCCAGCTCGTCGTCGACCCGATCCTGTTCCGCCAGCATGGCATTGCCCGCGTGCCTGCCTTCGCGATGGTACCGGGCGATCCCACCCTCCCCTATTGCGAGCGCGACGAGGAGAGCGGCCCTCGCGCGAGCCACATCGTCTATGGCGATGCCGCGCTATCGGGCCTGATCGAAGAATATGCCCGCCTTGGCGGAAAGGAGGAGGTCAGCGATGCTGCGTCTCGCCTGTCTCGCCGCTAGGGCCGCCTGGCCTCGCATGAGGGCGCTCCCTGCCGACGCCGCCTTGGCGCTGGGCGGCGCGGTCGGGGGTCAGCCGGCCAATGGTCGGCGCTTCTGGACGATGCTGGCGCTGATCCTGCCCGTCGCTTCGCTTACCTCGCTCGGTCTCTCCCGCGTCACGCTGGTGATGAGCCCGTCGATCGACGCCTGGGCGGTCAGCCCTGTGCCCGGGCCGATCAGCAAGGGCGACCTCGTTCAGTTCATGCTCTCCCATCCGGTGGCGGGGCCAAGGCCCGTCAGCGTCACCAAGCGCGCCCTCTGCATGCCCGGCGAGCGGCTGCGCGAAATCGAGCGTCCGGCGGTTGACGGTAAGCCGGGAAGCCGCAGTTGGTATTATTGTGGGCGAAGCTTCCTCGGCGCGAGCCGGCCCTTCGGCCGCGATGGTCAGATCCTTCCCCATCTGCGCTGGGGCGATCGGCCGATCCCGCCCGGCTATATCTATGTCGGCTCCGATCATGCCGGCGGTTTTGACAGCCGCTATTTCGGGCCGGTGCGGATCGAGCGCCTGACCCGCATGGAGCGCATCCTGTGAGGGCGCGCATCCTTGCGCCGGCGCTGACGATGCTGCTGTCCATCCCGGCGGTCGCGCAGGAACCTTCGGCGCGACAGGGATATTGGTGGTATGTCCCCAAGCCCGATCCGGCTGAGCCCGGCGCAGCGGACATCAAGGCGCCCGTCATTCCGCCCATGGCCGATCTTGCCAGATGGTCGCCACCTCGGATCGCCAGGCTCATCATCGAGCAGCGCGATTATGCCGCGACCGTGCTGACGGTTGAGGCTGTGTCGGATTTCTGGCGGCTGCAGGATTTTGCCCGCCGCAAGGCCCGCGCCTTTGCCGGCGTCACTCAGCTCGCCATGCTCGCCCATCCTGAACTGAGCGCCAAATCCGCCAATCCCATGGTCGGCGACGCGCGCGATGCGCTGGGGGCGGAGAAGGACGCCGTTCGTCGCTCCTACCTCCGCTCGCGCGGGAGCGAGTTTGCGCTGGTCATGTTCTCGCGCGCCTCCTGCGGCTATTGCCGGGTGCAATGGCCGATCATCCAGCGCTTCCAGGAGGAGACGGGCTGGCAGGTGATGCGTCAGGATCTCGACCAGAAGCCTGAGCTCAGCGCCCGCTTCGGGGTCGAGGTGACGCCCACCACCATGGTCATCCGCCGCAACTCAAGCCAGCGCATGGTCATCGCCAATGGCGTCGAGGCCTTCCCGACGCTGATCCAGACCGCCTATCAGGCGGTCAAGCTTCTCTCCGGCGATATCCGGCCCGAACAGTTCCTGACCGGCGCGGGCGAGGAGAATGGCTTCTTCGATGCGCTGGCCAATGGGCCGGTGGCGGCGGGTGATCCTGCAGGCACGACGGGAGCGCGGCCATGAAGAAGGCGGCCACCTTCGCGATCTTCGCCGTCCTGCCAATGCTTGTGCTCGCTCCAATCTACGCTGCTGTCGCCGAGCCGGATCGCGCCTTGGCCGCACGCGCCGCCATCCATCCCGTCACAACCCAGGCGGAGATGCGGGCCTGGCTCGCCCGGGTTCCGCAAACCCGCGACTATCCTCCAGACTTCGACGCCACGCTCAAAGGTCAGGGCGCGGCGTTCATCATCGAGATGAGCACCACCCCCGGCTGCGTCCCTTGCGGCGATCTCTGGACCAGGCTGCTTGCGCTCAAGTCCCGATACGGCCTGACAGTCCGCACGATCGGGGAACCGGAAGCCATGCTGCGATCGGGGCGACTAGGTCTCCCCTGGATCGGCCATCCGGTCCTCTGGCTACGCCCGGTCTCCGACAGCGGCCGCACCCTGCCGATGGCGATCGGTACCGATCATGCGGTCAATATCGCGCGCAATCTCTATCTCGGCATTAAGATGCAGACCGGCGTACGTCCGGCCGTCGGCGTGCGGGCCATGGCCAAATTCACCGGGATCGTCGGGCTACCGGCGCAATCCGCACCCTCCCATCGTCGGAAAGGCTGAGCAATGGCGGGCTCGGTCTCTCTCCTTCCCCCCCATGCTTTCGGAGTCCGCCATGGCCCTCGCCGTCCTTGCCCCTGCATTTTTGAACCTGCGCCGCCTTTGCCGTCCGATCCCCTTGCTGGGGGCAATGCTGGTCGCAAGCTGCGGCATGACCGTCGCGCCCGCCCATGCCCAAAGCTGGGCCGAGCATTGGTTCGACAATGTGACCTATACCAGCCCCGGCAGTTTCGAGGACCAGACCCGCGGCTATGTGACCGCCGGCGGCATGTCGGGCCGGATCGATGTCCATAGCGATTATCTGACTAGCCTCACCCTCCCCAAGGTGAAGGCGGGCTGCGGCGGCATCGACATGTTCTTAGGGGGCATGTCCTTCCTCGACCCCGACTATCTCGTCCAGAAGCTCGAAAGCATCCTCCAGGCCGCGCCCGCCGTCGCCTTCCAATATCTGCTCGAGACGCTCGACGAGAAGATGGGGAACATCATCTCGAAGATGGAGGCGGCAACCAATTTCCTCAATTCCATCCAGGTCAACGACTGCCGCCTCGCCAACCGCATGGTTCAGATCGCCAAAGGTGACGATAATATGTCGGGCATCATCGAGGAGATGACCGGCTACAAATCGGTGAAAGAAGGTTACGCCAAAAGCTATCAGCAGAGCCGCGAGAAGATCCAGGCGAACGGCAACAGTCCGACGGAGGATCTGAAGGATGCGCTCGCCAACTGTCCGGCGGAAGTAACCGACATCTTCCGCACCGGGTCGCTGCTCGCGCATGCCGCCTCGCGCGTCGGCGCGTCGGACTGGGCGGGCGTGATGCGCGCCCGGGTGGGTGACGTGTATATGCGCTGGGACGCCACCGACAAGGTGCCACTGTTTGCCGCTATCCCCGCCTGCGCGGCGCAGGATACCGAATCCTCCGATGATTTCCTGAGCGGCCGGGTGATGCGCCGCGCGCTCGCCATGCCGCCGACCGCCGCCGACTGCACCCAGGATGGCGGCAAGGGCGCGCTGGCGCTCACCCGCGAGCGCATGACTGCCATCGCCGAGAAAATCCGCACGCGCGCGGCGCTGACGGCCGAGGAGCGGCAGTTCGTCGCCAATGTCCGCACCCTGCCGGTCTACCGCATGCTCGAATGGGGTGTGCGCCAGGATGTGGTGGATTCGGTGATCGGCGATACCGACGAGCTGGTTGCGCTGACCCTTGCCTATCAGATGCTGAACGACCTTTCGCGCAGCATCGATTTCGCGCTCTCCAACGCGGAGCGCGGCACCAATGCCGCGGGCGCCAGCAACGGGACGAGCGCCAATATCTGCCAGACCCGCATTCTCACCAAGGGGATCGAGCAACTGCGGGACCTGCGCGAGGAGGTGCTGCGCCAGCGCGCGCAGATGCGCCAATCCTATCTCGCCGCCCTCTCCCAGGCCAATCTCTCGACCGGCTATGCGGGCCTCATCCGCCAGCGCGACCGCGATGCGCGCGATGCGGCCGGCGCGGCCGCCAACCGCAATCGCTGAGTGGGGACACGATTGATGCAACGCTTTGCCCGCACCCTCGCCAGCCTGACGGCGATCTCGATCACCTCCCCTGCTCTCGCGCTGGAGACAAGTTTCCACAGCTATGACGGCTTTGCCGAAACGGTCGATGCCTTCCGCCTCGTCTCGATGATCTTCGCCGATCCGCGCTATGAGACGCTGGTGCTGATCGTCGCGGTGGTGGGCCTCGCGCTGGGCGCCGTGCTCGCCATGATCCGTGGCACCGGCATGGGCTTGGTCGCCTTCGGCCTCCAGATGCTGGTTGGTATCGGTCTTTTCGTCGGCCTGGTCGCGACCACCGGCACCGTCCATGTCTATGACCGGGTGCGCAATGCCTATCAGCCGGTCGGCGATGTTCCGAACCTGATCGTCCTGGTGGCGGGCGTCACCAACATGATGGAGCGCGCGCTCGCCGAGACGATCGACGACAACACGCTCGCCCCCCATGCCAAGCTCGAGTTTGGCGCTGGCGGCCATGCCTTCGACCTGTTCCTGAATGCGGTGAGCCCGCGCGGTCCCATGACCGATGCCTTTCTCGATGCCACGATCAAGGATTATGTGCGCCAATGCTATCCGGTGGCCCGGGTTTCGCCCGCTTACGCGATCGACGACGACCAGTTGTTCCGCACCAGCACCGACCTCCCCGCATCCTTCGCGGCGATGGCGGGGCCGGCGACGTTCAGCACGGTGTTTACCGCTGCCGACAAGGGCGGGACGACGGTCAGCTGCAACGAGGCCTGGGAGCATATCGCGGACCGGCTGTCCGATCCGGCGGTGTTCGAAGGCTATTCGATGCAGGTCTGCCAGCGCACCGGCTATGACATCGACAAGCCCGACCAGCTCGCCCGCTGCCGCAGCAATCTTTCCGAGATGGGCGACATGATGCTGGGTACGCCGCTCACCGCCCAGGCCTTCCTCACTGATGTGCTGCTGGGAACCAGCGTAGGCGATGTATTGTTCGAGGACAGTCCGGCGACCGCCTCGCGGGTGATGGCCAACCGGGCCGTGGCCGCGGGCGGCCTGGCGACCATGTCGACCGCCAATGAATGGATGCCGACGATCCGCGCGACCGTGTTCGGGATCATGCTGTTCATGATGCCGATCGCCCTCCTGTTCGTCCTCACCCCCATCAACCTGCGGGTCGCGAGCTTTGCGCTGGGGCTGTTCGTGTTCGTAGCGCTCTGGGGCGTCATCGATGCGGGCATCTATCAGCTGACGCTGGGTCGGGCGATGGCGGTGCTGGCCGAGATGCGGTCCAACCATCTGGCGGCCAATGCCTGGATGCTGGCCCCTTCCTCGGCGATGAAGGCGCTGGCGATCTTCGGGAGCTTTCGCACTGCGGCGGCGGGCCTGGCCGGCGCGTTCGTGTTCACGGTGTTCCGCTTTTCGGGCAATGTCTTCTCCTCCTTTACCGGCGGGTCGCTGGGTGTCCAGGCGCAAGGATCGGCTGCCGCCGCTGGCGTGTCCACATCCGAGGGTCTCGCTTCCGCGCTCGAAGCGCAGGCCTCGGCCATGGGCACGGGCGCGCGCCGTGGTGCCGCGTCGACCTTCGGGGATTTTGGCGAGCGATCGAGCTTCGGCGCCAATCGGAGTTTCGGCGCGGCGGGCGCGGTCATGGCATCCCATGGCACTGGCGCGCCCGGCGGCGCGGCGATGGGGCTTGGCGCGCTCGATTCCGCCCGCGAGATGGGCGGCCTTGCGCCCGCGCTTCATGGCCGGGACCTGGGTGACCCGGCAACGATCAGCGCGGTTCGCGCGGCGGCGGCTACCGGCGCCATCCACAATTTTGCCGAGAAGGATGCGCTGCGGAGCCTCGGAAACCGCTATTTTGGCGCAGGTGAGGCCGGCGAGAAGGCGTTCGGCGCCTTCACCCAGGGGCTGGTCCAGTGGCGGGCCTTCGGCGACACCCGCGCTTATGGCATGATGATGCAGGCGGCTACCCGGCATTTTGAACGGGCTGGTTATGGCACCCAGGATGCCGAACTCAAGGCGAGCGGCGTCGTGGCCGAGGCCAGCGCCGATCCGACGTTCGCCAAGCTCATCGCCAATAGCTTCGCGCAGGAGGCAATGCTTCGCAATGATCTGACGGCAGCGCAGGTGCAGGTCGGGGCGATGGAAGGACGGCGCGACTATGCGGGAGACAGGGTCGCACGGGTGGAGCGCGGCAATGTCGCGACCGAACAGGCCCACCGCACGGGCGGCAACGAAGGCCAGCGCAACGCTGTTGTCATGCTGGGCCTGCCCGTTGACGAGATGAGCCGCCGCATCGCCTTCATCAACGCCCTCTCCGGCGAAGCGCGTTCGTCTGCCATCACACAGCTCTCCCGCGCCACTGGCCGCAATGAGGCCCAGGTCGCCAAGGCCCTTGAAACGTATCGGGCCGCCACGGAGCTCGGCACCGCAGATGGGGCGACCGCCGAGGCGGCGCGCGAGGGATCGAGCGTCTATGGTCGGACCCGGGAGGCCGCAGGATATGACTTTGCCGAGCGATCAGGCAAGCTCGATGCCCAGCGCGAGGTCGGCCATGACGGCACCCGCAGCGCCGCGCGTATCGGAGAACAGCGACGGCAGTCGGAGAATTTTGGCTTTGCGCAAGGCGCCGAGGCGGCAGGCATGTCGACGCGGGAAGCCGCCCGTCTCGACAGCTTCATTCGGACCCTGGCCGATGCAAGCGGCAATCAGCTCGACATGGCGGAAGGCGGCGCAGATGGCATTGCCGACCGGGCGCGAAACGCCCGGATGACCAGCATCGTCGAACGCGAGCGCCTGTCGCGGATGCAGGGGCTGCTGCGCGCCAACGGCATCGATATGAGCAAGCGGCAGATCGCCATGGACCAGAATGGCGACTTCAGCCTCAACCTGACACCCGCGACCACAGCGCAGATGTGGAAGGCGGGCCTGCTCAACGAGAGCCAGCTTGGCGCGGTCGCCAATGGCGGCCATGCGCGGTTCAGCCTCGCTCATAATGACCTTCTCGTCTCCAGCAGCGCCGGGTTCGAGAAATCCGCCCGCAACGACACCAGCACACGGTTCGAAGCGGGCAAACAAGCTGGCCCCGACACGATCGAGCATTTCATGGGCGGCGGCGCCGAAGGCCGGGCTGCCATGGCGAACTGGCTGCGCGGCGGGTTCGAAATGGACCGAAAGGGCAATTGGCGTCTCAAACCGCAGGTCGCGGACACGCTACAGCGCGACGTGCAGGCGATCATAGCTCAGACAGGGTGGGAGCGCTCGATCGCAAGATCGGCACAAGATCAGAATACATTCAGCATATCGGCACAAGGCGAGATTGCAGGTTCTACATCGAGTGGACGCGGCTCAAGCGGCCGAGCTCTACCGAATGCTGCTGCCGGGCGCGTGGGCGGATCGATCGGCTTTTCAACACAGGAGACCGGATCGACTAACGAAGTGGCAAGCGCTCAACTGAGCGTGGTGAATTACGATGTTCGACAAGCGATCTCAGATTCCGAACGCGCTGCATCTAAATCTGGGAACCCGGCAGAAGCATTCACCAGCCATCTCGCGACCGAAATCCTCGGCCCGCAAGGCCTGCGAAATAGATATTTGCGCGAGGGGGATAGCAGTCGGGGAACGGCAGACATCAACGCGCCTGTTACGTCCATGGAGCAATCGTCGATTCTGCATACGGGCCGCCTTTCAACCGATCTCGGTCACGGACCCATGGATGGGAACCCAGAGTTCAAGACCCGCGATTGATGTAGCCCGGATTGAGAGGGTTCAAGGGACTGCCGATCCAGAAAGCGCCAGAGGTAGGTTCAAGCGGATCGACCTCTTTCGGCATCCCTGATGGGCCGAGTTTCCGTTTTCTCCAATATTCCTCCTCGTCCATCTCATCCTCGTCAGTCGCAGGCAATCGGGCCAGCCAGCATTTGAGAAATCCAAACGAGAGGACGAGCGCTACGATTGGCGGAAAGAAGAAGACGTTCAGATATCCACCGGCAGCGGAATGATAAATTTCAGCCAGGGCGTCAATCTTGAGCGATGCGAGCATGCCCAGCCAATAGACGGGTACGCCACTCCACCAGAGCTTTGCATGCCACGGTCGCCAAATCCAATTCCTGAGATGGAGTTCGCTGCGTTCTTGTTCCGTGCCGTCGGGTTCAATGGTTGAAGCCATCATCAATTCCTCTTCACCAAACCTATCATCTTGGCCCGACTCCGAAAATAGCGAACCATCGGATATAAGGATGTTTCGACCTTTGCTCATCTGCTCTCGTGGAGCAGCTTGATCCTCCGCGCGCCACTGAGCTTGCCCTCCCTCTTCCCTTCCTGCACGTCCAACTTTCCCCGGAAGTTTCCCATCTCACTGAATGTGGTTTCCCTTGGGTAAGATCAGCAATTTAATTGATTCTCTTGCAATTCGAGGGCATCTTACCGTTGGCCGGGCAGACCTCGTTCATGAGGTGGATAATGCCTAAAAAATTTCGATGCCATCGGCTGCGCCGGAGGTCGTCACATCTGCTGCGAAAGATCGCCGTACCGATACCCTTTGGCGCATTGCCACGGTTGCTAAGCGAACAGGTCTCTCCCGCGCAACCATTTACAGGCTGGAAGCGGCGGGCAACTTCCCCCGCCGACAGCAGATCAGCCCAAGGTGCGTCGGATGGTATGGAAGCGATATCGAGGATTTCATCGCAAACCCGATTGCCTTCATTCGATCCGTGGAAAGGCGATCTCCTCGGCGATGACGGCCGGTCCTGCGACTAAATGCAGTTACGCAGTTGCGACGATCCAGTTCGGCAACGGAAGGTAGCTCGACAATATCCACCGGTCCCGCCTTACCACCTCTCATCGCCTGTAATGTATTGACATTGTCGTTACAGATCGATATATTAGAGGCACAAAGGAAAGCATGAAACCATGGCGCAGACGGCACAGCCTCATTCGAACCGACGTTCTCCGGCACCCAAGAATGATGTCATTCAGATTCGAGCCTCTGCAAGCATGAAGGCCATCCTCACCCGTGCCGCGTCTTTGCGCGGCCAGAAGCTCTCCGAATTCATGCTCGACAGCGCGCGCCGGGAGGCAGAGGACGCAATCTTGGACCAGCGCACCTTCTTTCTGGACGCCGAGCAGCATGATCAGTTCCTGGCCATGCTCGACTCTCCGCCTGCGCCGTCAGAACGGCTGAAAAAGCTGATGCAGCGGAAACCGGTGTGGGAAAGCTAACACCCGGCTAGCGATAGCTTCATGGCGAGAATCCGCATCACCGCGCCAGAGCGTCTGGCCGCGCAACATGACGTCAAAAACTTTGCAAATGGCGCGCATGGATCGCTGGACGCCTGGTTGAACGATCGCGCACTCGCAAGCGAAGGCAATTCGGCGCGCACCTATGTGGTGTGTGACGCAGCACAGCCCCAGCGGGTGGTCGGCTATTACACGATCACCACCGCGATGGAGCAGCGCGTGGCCCTGCCGTCAGCAAAGCTGCGGCGCGGCATGCCCGAGCAAGTCCCGCTGCTGCTGATTGCCCGGCTCGCCGTCGATGCGGGGTATCAAGCTATTGGCCTTGGCGCCGACCTGCTGGCCGATGCGCTGCGGCGCTGCGCGGCAGCATCGGAAGTCGTCGGTGCCCGGGCCGTGATCGTTCATGCTATCGATGAAAAGGCAGCCGCGTTCTACGCCCGGCACGGTTTCATAGCTTCGCCATTGGGCGATCTGGTGATGCTGCTGCCTATCGAAACGGTCAGGTCGCTTATGGATGACGAAACGGTCGATTAGTCCAGATTTCCGCAAGACCTATCGAAGATAAATAGTGGCTTATGCTTTTTTTGCGTTGATAACCTAAGACAATATCTGGCTATTTTAATCCATTGGAGAAAATTACAGGTAGTTCGATGAGCAGCGTAGCGCCGCAGGTTATGACGACGGTCAACGCTCCTTATGGGACGAACCTTTCCGCTTATAATCTGGCCGAACTTCTCATCGATCTCGAAAGAGTGAACACCTTTAACGCTATTTCCTTTTCTTTCTTCTCGGAGATTCCTCCTGACATTCAACGCGATTTTCTCAGGGAGATGGGTGTCAGCGCTTTAGCGGTCCGTGCTATGAAGGTGACGGTGTCATCGATCATGCGACCCTAAGCACTCTGATCACGGCCCACTACATGCATCGCAAACCTATTTATCGCGGTTTTTATCGCGGTATTGGTTGAAGAATGGATGCCTATCTGCCAAACTGCAAAAACTCACGGAAACCCGTGGGTTCTGGCTAGGCAATTTTTATCGCTAACCTCCGATCAAATGTTACGAATTCATTGCGAATCTGGATTCTACATTGGAGCTAAGCTGCTGAAGTTATTGGCCAGATTCTAAAATGCGATGATCGGGCTGAAGAAAGACCTGCCGGATCGCGGCGGCAACGACGGTGTTCTGCCCCTTGGGCACGTAGCCCAGCTCGTTCCTCATGAAGTGGACGCGACAGCGCTGCCAGGTGGCGCCGAGCACGCGGGTGATTGCGGCCTTGAGGCCTTCGTGGTCATCAGAGATGACGAGCTTCACGCCCTTGAGCCCGCGGCGCGCCAAGTCCTTGAGGAAGGTCGACCAGAACGGCTCGGCCTCGCTCGGGCCGATATGGAGGCCGACGATCTCGCGCTTGCCCTCGGTATGGACCCGAAAGCAGCGCACGCTCTGCGGCGAGCCTTCTCCGGTCAGGATCCAGGATAGAGTCCGCGCTGGACCGCGAAGAGTCGCGTGATCCCTATGAGTGCGTCCAACATCGGGGTCTCGATACCGAGCTGCTGCGCGATTTCTCGCGGCGCCCCGAGCAGCTGGTCGACCTCCAACGGTCGTCCCGCTTCTACATCCTGAAGCATCGACGTCTTGAAGGCTCCCAGTCGTCGCGTCACCGCCTGGCGATCTTCCCCCCGCTCCATGATGAGACAGCCGATCATGGCGCCGATGGCTTGAGCTTCGGCCATGACGGCGAGAATGAACGACGCTGCCAGCGGATCATCCAAGATCCTGTCGCAGGTCGCACCCGTGACGGCAGAAATCGGATTCATCGTCATGTTGCCCCAGAGCTTGTACCAGATCTCGTATCTGATCCTTGAGCTCCGTTCGACGTCGAAGTCGGCGTCCTCGAAGATGCCGGCGAGCCGGTCGAGGCGCTCCGAATGTCGCCCCCCCGGCTCCCCGAATATCAGGCCATTGCCGGCCTTATGAACGATATGCCCCGGCGCCTTCGACATCGCACTCGCATGGACGACATTGCCGATCACCTGATCATAGGGAAGCGTTTCGGCAATGATGCCGCTCTCGTCCACCGACAGGAGCGGCAAAGAAGGCCGATCGCCGTCGTTCTCCAGGAGAAACCACCAAGGTACGCCGTTCATCATCGGCACGATCGATGTCCAGGGGGTGATCATCGGCAAGATTCGAGGCGCCAATGCCGCCAAGGCCGGCCCCTTCACCGAGATGAGTACGATATCTTGAGGCCCCAGATCCGCCACGCTGTCAGAAGCTGCGACCGATGCGACCAGCGTCTCTCCACCGATATCGAGCTTCCAGCCGTCCGCTCTTATGGCCTCCAGCGTGTCGCCCCGCGCGAGGACGCTGACATCATGTCCGCGTCTTGCGAGACGAACGCCGATCCATCCGCCGATCGCACCGGCCCCGACGATACCTATGCGCATTCTACCTCCATCCGTTCAATAGCCCTTCGCGGTGAGCCCGGAATCGACATCGGCCGCCTTGGCGCCGCGAAGCGCGGCGAGCCGTTCGCTGGATCGCGCCAGCAGGGAGACATCCGTACCCACCGCGATGAACGTGCAACCCGCCTCCACCGCGCGATCGAAACCGACTTCATCCAGCGCCAAGGTTCCGACGGCTTTCCCACTGGCGTGAGCCATATGGATCGCCCGTCGGATCGTCTCGACCATCACGGGATGGTCCGGCTGACCGCGATATCCCAATGCCGCCGACAGATCCGAAGGACCGATGAAAATTCCATCCACGCCGTCCAAAGCCGCTATCGCTTCGAGATTCCCGAGGCCAGCGACGGTCTCGATCTGCACCAGCAGACAGATATCCTCGTCGGCCTCCTCCAGATATCGAGGAAGGCGGTTCCATCGCGCCGCTCGCGACAGTCCGACGCCGATGCCGCGCACACCTTTCGGCGGATAGCGCGTCGCTCGAACCAGATCTGAAGCCTGCAACGCCGTATCGACGAACGGGATGAGGAGGGTCTGGAACCCGATGTCCAGATATTGCTTGATCAAGGCTGTGTCGCCGCACGGCAATCGCGCCACGGGATGAGATGGATAGGGCGCGACGGCTTGCAACTGCGCGACCATGCCAGGAATGTCGTTGGGCGCATGCTCGCCATCGAAGAGAAGCCAATCGAAACCCGCTCCGGCACATATTTCGGCCGTGTAGGGGTTCGCGAGCGCCTGCCAGAGGCCGATCTGCCGCTGCCCTCGCATGATCGCCTTTTTGAAACCGTTTCGTCCCATCTTCATACGAACCGCGCAGCGATCGAACCCAGGGGGCCATAGTCGACATGAAAAGTGTCGCCCCGCGCGATAGGGACAGGAGCCGTGAAAGAGCCGCTCAGAACGATTTCGCCGGGCTCCAGACCGACGTCGAAGGGAGCAAGCTTGTTCGCCAGCCACGCGATGCCCTTCGCCGGATGATTGAGTACCGCGGCCGCGACGCCGGATTCCTCGATGACGCCGTTCTTGTAGATCAGGGCCGATATCCAGCGAAGATCCAGAGCGTCTGTCCGGACCGGCCGACCACCCGTTATGATGGCCGCATTCGCCGCATTGTCCGCGATCGTATCGATCATCGTACGTGTCCTGCCACTTGCGGGGTCGGACCTACGAATACGTGCATCGATCACTTCGAGCGTCGGGATTACCCAGTCGGCCGCCTCCAGGACGTCGATGATGGTCACTTCCGGTCCCTTCAACGGCCGCCCGAGAATGAACGAAAGTTCGACTTCGATGCGCGGCTCGATGAACCGATCAAACGGAAGATCTCCCCCCTCGGGCAGAAGCATGTCGTCCAGCAACGTTCCGTAATCCGGCTCGTCGATATTTCCGGCCCTTTGCATGGCCTTGCTGGTGAGCCCGATCTTGTGTCCGACGGCCCGCCGACCACCGCCGATCTTCTTGGCGACCCAGGCGGTCTGCACCGCATATGCATCTTCGAACGTCATGTGAGGATAGCGCAGGGAGAACAGATCCACCTGACGACGGGAGCGTTCGGCTTCGTCCAGCTCGTTCGCGAGGCGCGAAACAAGATCATTATCGAGCGGCATCAGCTATCTCCGAATCCGCGTTGACGTAGGCCGTCTTGACGGCAGTGTAGAATTCGGCGGCGTAGGTCCCCTGTTCACGCGGCCCGTAGCTGGACTGCTTGCGGCCTCCGAACGGCACGTGATGGTCGACGCCGGCCGTAGCAAGGTTCACCATCACCATGCCGGCTTCCGCCCTCCGCTGAAATTCCTTGGCATGGCGCAGCGAATTCGTCGCGATCCCCGCACACAGGCCGAAGGGAACGTCGTTGGCGATGGCGAGCGCGTCTTCGAAATCGGCCGCCTTAATGATGGAGGCGACCGGGCCGAACACCTCTTCCTGATTGATGCGCATGCCGGACTCACTGCCGGCGAAAAGCGCCGGGGAGAGGAAATATCCGTCCGTTCCCCGTTCCAGCCTTTCTCCGCCCTTCACCAGCGTCGCGCCTTCCCCCTGCGCCACGGCGATATAGTCGAGGTCGATCTCCAATTGTCGCTCGCTGGCTACCGGACCGATGGTCGTCGATGGATCCCTCGCATCTCCTACCCTCTCTCGACCCATGGCCGCGATCAACGCTTCCAGGAAGGCATCATGTATCCCTTCTTCCACGATCAGCCTGGATGATGCCGTGCATCTTTGACCGGTCGAGAAGAAGGCGCCATCGAGCGCGCAGCGGACCGCCAGATCGAGACGCGCGTCATTCAGAACGACGAACGCATTCTTCCCGCCCATCTCGAGCTGGACCCGCGCGCCGTGCGCGCTCGCCTTGGCAAGGATATCACGGCCGACCCGCGCAGACCCCGTGAAGCTGATGGCGGCGATCCCCGGACCGCACAGGGCATCGCCAAGCACGTCGCCACGCCCCATGACCAGATTGAACACGCCCGCAGGAGCACCCGCCCGATGGATGATCTCGGCGAGCATCCAAGCACTGGCGGGCGTCGATTCCGCCGGCTTGAAGACGACCGTGTTCCCATAGGCGAGCGCGGGTGCGATCTTCCACGCCGGTATCGCGAGAGGAAAGTTCCAAGGCGTCACGAGCGCGACGACCCCGATCGGCTCACGCGTGATCTCCACGCCGACGTCCGGTCGAAGCGAAGGCAGCTTCTCACCCCGCATCCGATACACCTCCGCGGCGAAGAAGGAGAATATCTGGCTGGCTCGAACGACTTCCTTTCGGGCATCGGCAAGGGCCTTACCTTCCTCCCGAGCGAGCAGGTCGGCCAGCTCTTCCCGGCGCACGGAGATTTCCCGCGCCACCCTTTCGAGCAGATCGGCTCTCGTTCCGACCGAACTGGTCGACCAGGACCTGAACGCGTACCGTGCCGCAGCCAAAGCGCAGCGCACCTGCTCTTCGTTCGCATGGTCGTAATGACCGACGACATCGGAAAGATCGGAAGGATTGACGTTCGGCGTCGATATGCCTGCCGACCACTCGCCGCCGATGAGGTTGGCGTGCGAATTCATGCGAACACCTTGCCGGGGTTGAGTATCCCCTTCGGATCGAGAGCTTGCTTGACCGAAGCCATGAGTGCCATTTCCACGGGCGACTTCAGCCGTTCGGCTTCGGAGGTGCGCAGGGCTCCCAGGCCGTGCTCGGCCGAGAACGTACCGCCATGGTCGACTGCCAGATCGTGGATCACGGTATTGAGCGCGCTTTGCGATGCCAGGAAGCGACTTTGGCTCGCGCCCGGCCGGGGCGAGAAATTATAGTGGAGATTGCCATCTCCCAGATGCCCGAAAGTGACGGGGATCATGTCCGCCACGAGAGGCCGGATGGCGGCTTGGGCGGCTTCCAGGAATGACGCGATGCTCGAGAGCGGGAGCGCGATGTCGTGCTTGATCGTCTTGCCTGCCGAGCTTTGCGCCTCCGAAATGCTCTCACGAATCCGCCAGATTGCGAGACCCTGTGCTTGTGACGCGGCGATCGTGGCGTCACATATCGTGCCACGTTCGAAAGCATCGGCGAGGAGCGCTTCGAAGACGTCCCGACTCTTCTCGTCCCCGCCGAACGGGGAGAGCTCGACAAGGGTATACCAGGCCGCTGATCCGATGGGATTGCGGCTTCCGGGGATGTGCGCTTCGACCAAATCCATCGCCTGGCTCGAAACCATCTCGAAGGCCGAGAGAGCTTCGCCGAAACGCGCCTTGATGTCGTGGAACAGCTCAAGCGCGGATCGAACGGAGGGCAAGCCGATGAATGCGGTGATGTGCGCCGCCGGTGCTGGAAAGAGCTTGAGCACCGCCCCGGTGATGATCCCGAGCGTCCCTTCGGAGCCGATCATCAGATCCCTCAGATCGTAGCCGCTATTGTCCTTGCGCAACGCCCGCATACCATCCCATATCTTCCCCTCGGCGGTGACGACCTCGATACCGAGACACAGATCGCGGGCGTTGCCGTAGCGCAGTACGCCGGTGCCTCCCGCGTTCGTCGCGAGATTGCCGCCGATGGTGCAGGATCCTTCAGCGCCCAGGCTCAACGGAAAGAAGCGCCTTGCCTCGCGCGCCGCTGCTTGGACCGTCGCCAGGATGCATCCGGCATCCACGCTGATAGTATCGTTCACGGGATCGATACCGCGGATGCGATCGAGCCGCGAAAGCGAAAGCACGAGAGCATTGCCACTCCCATCGGGAGTAGCTCCACCCGACATGCCGGTATTTCCGCCCTGAGGCACGATGGGGACATCATGTTCCGAGCACCAGCCCACCACGGCGGCGACATCCTGTGGTGTGTCCGGCTGGGCGACGCCCAACGCTCGACCGTGCCACATGTCCCGCCAGTCCGTGAGGAAGGGCGCGACGTCGGCCTGCTCGGTCAGCAGTCGGCCCGAGAACCGGGAGGACAGACTCGCGAGCCCGCTCATCTCGCTTCCCTTACGGACGCGCGATAGTTCGCCTTGAGATCGGCTCGAACTCTCTCGTCGAACCCCAGCGCCACCCGTCTTACTTCGGGCGTATCCATAGGCGGATGGCCGATGTCGATCGCTCTGGGAGCAGGACCTTCGACGACCCTGTTGGTGAGGCGACCGATGTTGGTGATCTCGACTTCGATCGTGTCGCCAGGGTCGATGGAGCGTGAATGCGCCGGTGTTCCGGTACAGACGATATCACCGGGAAGAAGCGTGATGTGGCGGGCGATATCGGCGATCATATAGTCGGGACCCCAGATCATCTCCTCCCCGATGTCCGCTTCCTGGACGATGAGACCGTTCCGGTAGGTGCGCAGTGTCTGTTCGCGCGGATCGACGCCCGACACGATACCCGGCCCGATCGGACAGAAGCCGTCCATTCCCTTCACCCGCAGCATCGATCCCTGATCGGTATCGCGGAAATCCTGAGCGCCCATATCGAGAACCGGCGCGAAGCCCGCTATGTGATCCCACGCCTCCTCGGGAAGGATGTTCCGCGTCACCCTGCCGATGATCGCCGCGAACTCGCCTTCATAATTGAGGTAGCGGACGTCCGCCGGCTTGACGAGCGTGCCATTGTGCCCGTTGAGCGACGTGAACGGCTTGGTGAAATAGGTGGGCGTGAGCGTGGGCCTCGGGTCGTTCCGCGTTTCCACACCGCGCGAGGCGTAGCTCAGATGCACGGCGATGATCTTGCTTGGTGCCGTCGCGCAAGGCGGCAGGTGGACGAGCGCGCTTGGGTCGACCACCCGGCCGTCGTCGAGCCGCAGCTCAGATGCCCCTACCATGGTTCCCCAGCATGCGCTGCCTTCTACGAGAACCTTGCGCCGCTCGATACGTGGGCCATCAAGGACGCTCATGCCGCACTTCCCTCGTCCTCTAGGTCGAACCAGATGTGGATGTTGCCCGTCCCCCGAGCGTTCTCATATTCCGACAGAGGCTCGCCCCTTGCACGGCACGCCGCGCCGCCGAGAGCTCCGATCATCTGGAGATAGTGCCCGCCAAAGCCCTCCCAGGGAATGCGCGCGTATTCGGTGGGAAAGCGCTCGAGGATCACGTCATGGCGTCCTTGGCGGAACAGCTCCACGACTTCCAGATCGCTACACCTATTCGCTTCGCTCGAGACGTTGGCAGCATCGAATATCCGCTGGTGACGTTGTACGCTATCGATGTCGTTGAACTTGTGGCTGAGGGCTCCGCTTGCCAGAAGAACGACCCTCGAATCCGATCGGCCGATGGCCTCTCCGACCGCTTGCCCCATCGCGATGAAATGATCGGGCTTGCAGTTCTGGCAGTTGCTCGCGGTGAGTACCCTCTCCTTCGCGTTCAGCAGATTTACGACGTTGATCGTGGCATAGTGGCGCGGCAGATCGGGCGCGTCGATCGCCAGAGCGGGAACGCTCCGCTCCTCCGCAACGCTTTGGATCAGATGCGCGAGATCCGGCGCCCCCCGATAATCATACGCCTGTCCATGCAGATACCATGGCATTTCATCGGAAATATAGTTGCCCGAATAGCCTTCACCGGCATCGAGAAGATGAAAGCCGGTCGTGAACCAATGGGTGTCGAAAATCAGCAGGACGTCGGGCGCGACCTCATCGATCTTTCGCCTCAACCGCCGATAGCCTGCAATAAGATCGGAATCCCGCCCGGCCCCGACCTGCAGCCGAAAATCATCCGATTGCATCAGGCCGGGATGGTGAGAGACGAGAGCCGCTCCTACGATTTGTCCCATGATCTGTTCTCCGCTCGTGCGATCGGTCAACGATGGCTGAAGCTGGGCACGAAGGGCTGCTTGGGCAGGATGACGTCCTTGACGTCACTGAAGAACTCGAAGCTCCAGTCGCCTCCTTCACGCCCGATTCCGCTCTGGCGACAGCCGCCGAAAGGTGCGGCGAGGTCCCGGATGCCGAAGCTGTTGACCCAGATGAAACCGGTACGCACCCTTTCCGCGACGGCACGCGCGCGCTCGGTTTCGCCGAAGCAGACGCCCCCCAACCCATATCTGCTGTCGTTGGCCAGCGCGATCGCCTCGTCATCGTCGCGGAAGCCCTGCATGACGAGAACGGGACCGAATATCTCGGATTGCACGACCTCGGAGCCCTGCTCAACCCCGGTCAGCATGGTCGGTCGGTAATAGAGATCACCGAAGGCGTCGCGCCCTCCACCCCAGAGGACTTCGGCTCCCGCGGCCTTCGCACGATCGACGAAACCCTCGACGCGCTCGATCTGGCGAGGATGGATGATCGGTCCCACCTCGGTCGCCGCATCTCGCGGATCGCCGATTACGAGTTCGGCGACAAGCCGGCTCATCTTATTGATGAACGCCTCGCGCACGGCTTCGTGGACCAGAAAGCGGGTACCCGCGAGACAGACCTGGGTCGCGTTGCGATACATGAGCGCACCGGTCTCTGCGGCTCGATCCAGATCGGCATCGGCCAAGACGATGAACGGAGACTTGCCCCCCAATTCGAGACTGCAGGGAGTGAGGTTCGCACCCGCGGCCTGCGCTACGGTCTTCGCGGTTTCCACCGATCCGGTGAAGGAGATGCGCGCCACACGTGGATCCGCCACGAGGGCAGCCCCTGTCTTCGCACCCGTTCCCTGGACGATATTGAAGACGCCCGGCGGCAGTTCCGCCGCCGAAGCGGCATCGGCAAGCAGCGAACAGGTCAAGGGCGCCCATTCGGGCGGTTTGATGATGACCGTGTCACCGGATGCGAGGGCCGGCCCCGCCTTCCATGTCGACAGCATCAGCGGTGCGTTCCAGGGCGTGATGATCACGCATACCCCCGCCGGATCATGACGGATTAGATGCGTGGCCTGGGCGGTCTCGATGACCTTGTCCTGAAGCCTCAGGGCCGCGTCCGCGAAGAAGGTGATATTGAGCATCGCTCGGGGCACGATGCCGTGCCGCATGCGCGAGAGAAGCACACCCGCATCGTTGGATTCGGCAAGGCAGAGCAGATCCGCACGCTTGCCGATTTCCTCGGCGAAACGAACGAGATAGGGAAGTCGTCCCTCGGCGCCGAGGGCGGCCCAAGCGGGAAAGGCTCGCGACGCCGCTTCGACCGCCAGTTCCACCTCGGCCGCCCCACCGAGCGCCACGTCACCCAAGACCCTCCCGTCGATGGGTGAAAATATCTCGAACCGCTCGTCGGCGTCGATGCGTCGTCCGTCGATATAATGTAGGGCGGAGATTTGTTCGCCGCCGATGAGAACCGCTTCCGTCATGCCGTTCCTCCTGTCCGAGGAGGAACTACCCTCGGGCTTTATCTACTAGAAGCGAAATATCCGATAGTCTTTTTGAATTTTTCTGTATAATCTAAGCCCATGTCCCCGCATTTCACGCCCCGGCAGATCGACGCGTTCGTCGCTGCAGCCGAGCTCTCCAACTTCACATTGACGGCGCGTCGCCTGGGGTTGACTCCATCGGCGGTCAGCAATCTCATCAACGATCTGGAGGGATCGTTCGGTTTCACTCTCTTCGAACGGACGACCCGCAAGGTCTCTCTGACGGCGGAGGGCCGAGAATTCCTGCCTTCCGCGCTGGCAGTGCAACAGCAGATCAGCCGAGCCTCCTTCGCCGCTGCAGACATCGGAAATCGCGCCATCGACGTCGTGCGCGTCGCCGCTCCGATGGCCATCGCCGCTCTGATATTGCCGCCCCTCATAGCCGCCTATCGCCGCGGCAAGCCGAAGACGCTCGTGCGGATTCTCGATACCGGCGTCGAATGGCTGGCCGACCGGGTTCAGATCGGGGAGGCGGATCTCGCCCTCGGCCCGGACCGCGCCGTATCGGTCGACATCGCCAAAGCGGATATCTTTCCGACGTACTGGGTTCTCTGGTGTCATCCCCAGCATCCACTCGCAGCGAAAGGCGACGAGATAGAGTGGCGAGAATTGTGCGATGCCGACGTGTATGCCGCTGGGCGTGATCATGAGCACAGCATCGGCGCCTATCTGCCGGCTGGATCCGACGCCGTCCAGGTTCGTCCCGTTCAGATCGTGGAGAACCTCTCGACTGCACTCGGGATCGCAGCAGCCGGCCTCGGCGTCACCTTCTCACCGGACTATGTCACCCCTTTCGCCCAGGCGCTCGGCCTCGTGAAACGGCCACTCATTTCCCCGCGAGTAGTTCGATACATGACCCTCTATCAGCCGGCAGACAGACCCTTATCGTCCGCTGCCGGTCACTTCAGTGCCTATCTCGCGGTCGAACTCGGCGCGACGAACGGAGAATAGCACGAAACCCGAAAAGCTCGCCATGATCGCGATCGAGGCCTGAAGCGGAGTGGAAACGCCTCACCTGGGGGAACGCAGCTCGATCATGAAGCCGTGCGCGTTGCCCGGTTCGACGACGAGCGATCAGATCGGCAGGATCGTGCCTCCCGGAGAAGAGCCCTGAACGGAACCAAGACCGCGAAGCGAGGCACAAAGAAAAGGGGGAAACCAGAGGTTTCCCCGCCCAGTTTGCGCACCACAGCCAGGGCAGGCTGGTGCCTCGGTGGGTCCGTCACATCTTGAAGCGCAGCCCGATCGTATAATAGCGGCCGATCGCGTCGTCGCCGTTCACGGCCGGATTGCCCGTACCCGGCGTCCCGACGCGGGTGGTCGACGGCGCGATACGTGGGTCGCGATCGAACAGGTTGTTCACGTTCAGGAACAATTCGAGCGACTTGTTCCCGACATCGATCGCCTTGCTGAGACCCAGATCGGCATAGAAAGCCGATGAGAGATCCCCGTCCGCGAAGATCAGGTTCGGATTCTCGCTCCGCGTCTGTGCGCTATAATAGCGCAGTTGCAGATTGGCATTGAACCCGTCGACCGTGTAGCCGAGGAAACCGGTCACGCGATGCTTCGATAGACCTGGAGCCCCCGCGAGATTGAGCAGGGTCGAGGTGGGAAAAGCGCGCGTCTTGAGCACCGGCTGATAGGTGTAGAATGCCCGCAGATCGACCTTCCCTGCACCGAGATCGAAATTGTAGCTGCTCTCGAGATCGATGCCGCGGGTGAAGGTCTCGGCCACGTTGAGGTTGCTGTTGAGGACCATCGTTGGAAAGTTCGCCGCGGACGTGTCGCTGAACGGCAAGGGACGCACGATCGCCGCGCAGACGGGCGAGGCACCGTTCGATTGCTCGCAGTCCTGAAGGATCGAGGCGTCGGCGCCATTGATCGTCCCGATCGCGTTGTTGATCCGGATACTGAAATAATCGACCGACAGAGAGAAACGCGGAAGCCATGCCGGGGTGTAGAGGAAGCCGACCGTGTAGGTGCGAGCGACTTCGGGCACCAAATCGACGTTCCCGCTCTTCTGCACGTCCACGATGCCCGACACACCGGTATGAGGATCGTAGATGTTGGCGAAACTCAGCGCACGACCCGCGAACAAGTCCGAAAGCGTGGGTGCGCGGATATCTTGGGAAACGGCCCCTCGAAAGCGCAACTGATCGAACGGCTGCCAAATGGCCCCGACCTTCCAGGTCGTGGCGTCTCCGGATGTCTTGTAGTGGGTCTGGCGCAGCGCGCCGTTGATGGCGAGCCGCTGCGCGAAGGGAACATCCTCGAGCAGTGGCACCAACACTTCGCCTCCGACTTCCCAGACGTCGTTGCGCCCCGACATGGCGGACTCGGTCGGGTAGGCCCACATCAGCGTGGGAGGCGTTGCGAGCCGGATGCCGGTGAAGTCGGGGACCGTGAGCGAACTGGAATCCGTCGTCTGGACCAAGCTCTCTTCACGATATTCGAAGTTCAGCGATACGGAGACCGGCCCGGCCCAGGTCGAGAATGGAGAACCGTTGATGCTCGCTCCGAAGTCGTGCATCTTGTTGCGCGCGGACCAGGAGGTGTCTTCGTAGATGAAGTCCTTGGCCGCTTGGCTCTGGTTTCCGACACCGAACATGTTGATCGGCGCACATCCCGGATAGAGGCCGGGATTCGTGATGGAGACACGGCAGACGATCGCACCCTGATTGTCGCGGACGGCATCGAGCGCAGCATAGAAATTCGGGTAGTTGATATTGTTGTGCGTGACGGAATCTACGTCTGCCTGACCGTAGGTGTAATAAGCGTCCCAACGAAAATCACCCAGCACGGTTCCGGTGAGCCCGACGGTATAGCGTTGCGAGCGCGTGCTTTGATCGAGCGTGGAATCGGCCGACAGATCGTTGTTGAGGCGCCCCAATCCGAAGAAGGGTGTGTTCGTGGCGGTGAGCAGCGCTTGGGCGTCTGCGGGAAGGAAGGGATTGCCGCTGTATATCCGGTAATTATTGGGCCTCTCGTTGGAATTGTGCATTCCGTTGGTCTTGGACTCCGCCCAACTGGCCTGAGCATAGAAGCGCACGGAGTCGCTGAGTTCGTAATCGAAGCGCCCGAAGAACTGATTGGTTTCGATGGGTGGGACGAGATTGACCCCCTGATAATAGGAGCCATCGCCGCCTATCGCGAGATTGGGCGTCGAAGTCGGCACCCCGGCATTGAAGGACGCGAGCGTGCCGCTTCCCACGAACTGACGACCGGTGAAGGGGCCACTACGCGCCAGACCGCCGTCCGACACATTGGAGATCCGGCCATTGTTCACCAGCACGAAAGGCTGCGAACTCGTCCCGAGGCCGGCATAGGTCGGCGCGGTGGCGCTCCAATCCCGATCCGCGGTCGAGGCGATCCCCTTGTTCTCGTAGCGCTCGGCGCTGAACAGGAAGTGTCCCCGATCGCCGATGTCGAAACCGCCGGCGACGCCCGCTCGCCAGGAAGCGGCGTCGCCGGCTTCGGCGATACCGCTCTGGATTTGGGCCTTGAGTCCCTTGAAATCACGATCGAGGATGAAGTTCACCACACCCGTGACGGCATCCGAGCCGTAGACCGCCGAGGCGCCGCCGGTCACCACTTCGACGCGTTCGACCAGCATCTGCGGGATCGTGTTGGCGTCGACCTGTCCATTCAATGCAGTCGCCGGAACCCTACGACCGTCCTGTAGCACCAGCGTGCGGATGGCACCGAAGGAACGCAGATTGATGAAGTTGCCCGAGAATATGTTGGAACGTCCGCTGCCGGCACCGTTCCCGGCACCGACGTTGTTCGTCGAGCCCGCGAATTGCGGCATCTTGTTGAGCGCCTCGGGAATGCTCGAAGGCGTCAATTGGAGCTGCTGAGTTCCTGCCACGGTGAGGGGCGTGGGCGCATCTCGGCCGTCTCTGATGGCGCGCGACCCGGTGACGATGATGTCTGCGGGGTTCGCAGTGGCCGCTTCCTCGGCTTTCCCACCGGCGTCGGTTTCGACGGCCTGTTGCGCCAGCGCCGTCGGCGAGAGCGCCAGCAGGCACACACCCGCGTTTAGAGCCACGAACAACTTCATATTCCCCTCCAGCAGTCTTCAGATTCGAAACGATGGGCTGCAGTCCATTCCGGCCTCCTTTTCGAAATGCCTGGACATGCTGCGCCGTGCTTTGTTTCAAATGAAACTAATAAGCAAATAATTTCTGTATTTTTGATATTATGTCGAAGTTTGTCGGTTCTTATCTTCATTTATAGAATATACATCTTTGAACACAAAGATAACAATTAATATTTATTGGCAGAAATCTTGACTATTACATCTCGAAAGGAGAAATATCCGCTCATAGACCGAGCGGTGCAAGATCAATTCCGGGGGTATGGTGCGCCTCTTCACACCACGGCGACTTCGACCGCCGCAGTGAAGTGATCGGTTTCCGACGCACGGACACTGCGGATACCCGGCCGACGGCTGCAAGGAGAGTTCATGGACATGAAGGCTGACGACAACCCCGCAGATATCCTGCTTCGCTTCACCGCAGCGGTCGATCGGCGCGACCACGAGGCAGCGGCGGCCTGTTTTGCGGAGAACGGATCTTTCCGTCCAGGGGAAACACTCATAGAAGGCGTGTCGCAGATCGAGGCCTTCTATGAGCGGCGTCTTGCCGATCCGCGGCGAAGGACCAGCCATATCTGGGCCAACATACTCATCGACAGGGTCGACGAAGACCATGTCGCAGTCAGCGCGACACTCTCGAACTATGCGTTGGAACCGCAGATCTCCGAAACGGAGGTCCAGCTTCGCATCGGTCGGGTCACGTGTGAGCTCGTGCGCGACGCGCGGGGTACCTGGCTCTTCGCCGAGCAATCCTACGAAAAGACCTTCGCTCTCGTACTTCCCCTCAGTGCGGCCGGGCCGCGATAGGAATCGAACATGCCATCAATGACCCTCGAAACCGCCGCGACGATCGTGGATGGAGCTCTCGCTCATGCCTCGACGCTCGGCCTCAATCCTCTGACCGTGGCCGTACTCGATGCAGGCGGTCATCTCGTCGCGTTCAAGCGCCAGGACCGGTCCGGCATATTGCGTCCCGAAATCGCCATGGGCAAGGCTTGGGGCACCCTCGGTATGGGCCTGGGAGGTAGATCCCTCGCTCAGCGGAGCGAAATCGCACCGGCCTTCTACACGGCTCTCGTCGGCGCATCTGCAGGCCGGGTCATCCCCGTGCCCGGAGGCGTACTCATCCGCGATGCGTCCGGCGACATCATCGGCGCCGTCGGAATCAGCGGCGACATGCCCGACAAGGACGAAGCATGTGCTGTCCAAGGGATCAGCATGGCCGGTTTCGACGCGGACGTCGGCGGTAGCCACTAACCCGGAGAAGACAGTTGAAGCTCGCTCAATTCCATGATGGCACCCAATGGCGTCCCGGCGCGGTGGAGGGTGACGAGATCATCGACCTGCTCTCGGGCGATGCCGGGGTCCCCGCTTCCGTCACCCGGATCGTCGCGGGCGGCGAACAGGCTCTCGCCTTGGCGAGACGTGCAGCGGCATCGGGCATCCGCCGACCGCTTTCGTCCGTGCAATTCGGTCCACCCATCACACCGCGCAAGTTCCTCGGTCTCGGCCTTTGCTATCGATCACACGCTCGCGAGATGGAACGTAGGGGGCAGGTCATCCCCAAGCATCAGGTCTGGTTCAATAAACAGGTCACCGCTCTGAACGGTCCCTATGATCCGATCCATCTGCCGCGCGTGTCCTCGCATCTCGACTATGAAGGCGAGCTCGCCATCGTGATCGGGCGCAAGGTCAGACATCTCAAGGCGCAAGACGCATCGTCCGCGATCGCCGGCTACATGATCTGTAACGACGTGTCGGTGCGGGACTGGCAGCAGCGATCTCCCACCGCGACGCTCGGCAAGTCGTTCGATACTCACGGCCCGGTGGGACCATGGTTGACCACGGCGGACGAAATTCCTGATCCGGGCAACCTCGCGGTGCGGACCTGGGTGGACGGCGAACTTCGACAGGATGGCAATACGCAGGAGATGATCTGGACCTTCGGGCAGATGCTGGAGGAACTCACCTCGGTCTTTACTCTGGAGCCTGGCGACATCTTGTCCACGGGCACGCCGGCCGGTGTCGGCCAAGGCTTCGATCCTCCGCGCTTCCTCACGGTCGGACAAGTGGTACGCGTCGAGATCGAGGGTCTGGGCTATATCGAGAACAGCGTTGTGGCAGAGCCGTGATGTCCGGCGGCCGCCCCACCCGCATTCTGGGGCAGGCCGCCGCATGCGTTCCTGGCTCGCCTCGTCGAGCGCGACACGAAGGCCGTGGTCTGATCGATCTACGTTCGCGGCAACTCTTCGCTCCACTGCCGGCCCGTCCTGGCAGCACCATCGACCAGTGACCGGATCAGTGGGGGATGGCGAGGATATGGGCGGACCGATCGAGGAAAGGTGTCCCGCCTCGAGCGAGCGGCGGGCTCGCGTAAAGAGGACAGCTTCGCGAAGCATGACGAGCGTTGCGGGGCGGGGTGAATAGGTACCGAGATCATGGATATGTGCGTTGGAGACGGGCAGACCGCCCTGGAAGCCGCGGCTGACGAGCTTCGACAGAATCTGGCCTGGGGACAGACGGACGTCCTACGACGCGTGTTCGAATTCCTCTTTCAGCGTTCGCTCGAAGGCCGAACCGCACGCGAAGTGGAGATCGCGCAGGAGGTATTCGGGAAGTTCGAGGGCTATGATGCCACGACCGACGCGTCGGTTCGCGTTCATGTCCACCGGCTTCGGCGCAAGCTCGACGAACATTATGCCGGTCGTCCGGGCGCACGCATCGTCATTCCCCGCGGTGCCTACCGGATCGTGTTGGGAGAACCGATCGCGATCTCACCCGAGGTTCCACGAGCCATCGTCGCGCCGACCGGATCGCGCGCGCGCAGGATCGGATTGATCGCGGGCTTGTCCCTCCTGCTCGTCGCCGGTGGATACTGGGCCGCGCATCTCAAATATAGCGCGGGACCGCCTGCAGCCTCGACGGGCCTTTGGTCTCCCTTGATGAAGGACGATCGCTTGAAGCTGGTCGTCACAGGAGACTATTACATCTTCGGCGAAGCGGCGCCGGGCGGCAGCGTGACCAAGCTGGTCCGCTCCTTCACCATCAATTCTCGTAAGGATCTGGATCAGGCGATCATGGAGCGACCCGAGCGGAACGGCAACTATCTCGATCTCGATCTCCACTATCTTCCCACCAGCATCGCGCCCGCCCTTCAGCGAATATCGCCGCTGCTGGAGGCGGCAGCGGCTCGATCCCCTACCCGACCCAGGGTTATCTCCATGTCGCAGCTACCCACGGATGCCATCCGCAATCCGGATATCGTCTATGTCGGCTTCCTCAGCGGCCTCGGCGAATTGCGCGATAGCGTATTCGATCTGTCGGGATTTTCGATCGGCTCGAGTTTCGATGAATTGGTCGACCGGAAATCCGGACTTCACTACATGTCCGATTGGGAGAATGTCGTGGCGGACCGAACGCCGCGCCTCGACTATGCCTATATCGCCGCCCTGCCCGGCCCTACCGGCAACCGGATCATCGTGATCGCAGGTACGAGGGATGCGGCAGTGATGCAGGCGGCCGAGATCGCCTCGGATCCCCATCAACTCGCCGCCATCCCTGATGACGTGTCCAAGGCGAATTCCTTCGAGGCGCTCTTCGCCGTCAAGACGCTGGGCAACCAGAATCTGTCGAGCCGGCTCGTCTTGGCAAGGCGAACGAAGAGCACCACGCTTTGATGCTCCTTCTCCTATAACTTGTATTTGAAGCCGACCCTGACGGTACGCGGTTCGACCACTCGGCTCAGTCGACCATCGGTCGGAGCAGCATCGAAACCGGGTATGTAGGATTCGTAATAATAAGCGATATCCTTGTCCCGGCTGTTCAAGATGTTGAGGATTTCGCCGTAGATCTCGAGCCGGCCCGGCTTGAACCCCGCACGCGCGTTGACCACGTCGCTGCCCTTGTCACGCACGCTGTCGTCCTCGAGCAGTGGATAGGGGCCCAGATGCCGCCATCGCAACGACCCTTCCCAGCGCCCACGCACGACCGAGGCTCCCAGCTGCCCGGCATTCTCGAAAGCGTTCGGGATGTAATCGCCATTGTCGTAGCGCGAATGGCTGGCCGTGAAATTCCCGTCGATAGCGAGCCAGGAGAACGGTCGCCAGAATGCTACGAACTCATAACCATGTCGGCGGCTGGCGCCCGTCGGTTCTACGGCGTTCGAGTCACCCACGAACCTGAGTTCGCTGCCGACGTCCAGCCACCAATAGGTAGCCGTCATGTTGAGCTTACCGAGCTGAAGGCGGGCCCCGAGCTCCTTGCCGGTGCCTGCGACCAGGAGAGGAACGGGCGTCTGCGTCACCGCTCCACGCGCATCGTTGGAGTGGAACCCCCTCCCCCAATTGGCATAGAGTTCGAACCGGCTCGATATCTCGTAAGCGGCACCCAATTTGGGGGAAACCAGCGCCTTGTGCCCGCTGCCTTCCCCCAACGCCGCAGCCTGTATGTCCTGAGCCGACACGTCGAACGCATAATAGTCGCCCCTCAGGCCCGCCGTCAGTCGCAATGCCGTCAAGGGCTTCCAACTCGTCTCGGCATAGGCAGAGGCCGATGCCTCGCGTACCGAATAGGTCCCGAGGCTCGCGATGATGATGCCCTGATCGCTGTTCGCGACACCGACATTCCCTATATCGTCGTAGCGATCCTCGGTTCCCAAGCGGAGCGTCAATCGATCGGAGAGCGCGTGTTCCCAATCGGCCTTGACGCCGAAGATCCAGCGTTTGTCGAACTGCGTGATCTGTGCGCTGCTGCCATCCGCATTGGCGTAGGTCGGGTTGGAAGACATCTTCCAGTCGTAGAATTGTGCGTAGACGTTGCCACGAAAACTCGGCGCCGCGAGCTGCGCGTTGGCTATGAAACGCGTCGTCTCCCCCCTGGCACTCGGGTCGGGGGAACAGAAGACGTCGGCGCATTGTGCCGACCCGACGATGCGCTCGGGAATCTGTTCGGTGGGTCTCCATGAACCGCGATAGCCCTGAAGACTGAGATCGAGCTGCTTGTCTCCGAGAGGAAGGGCATATTTCGCGAAGCCGGCATAGTGTCGCAGATGCTCGGCCTCCTCCCAGGGCCCGTCATATCGCTTGACCTGACCGATGAGCGTCAGATCGCCCGGACCGACCCCCTCGATCGTGCCCCCGCCGGCGATCTTACGTCCTCCAAAGGAACCCCATTCGACCGCGACCCACGGACGATCGAACCCCTCGATCGTTCGCATGTAGCTCGCGCCCGCAAGAGCGAAGTCGCCCCCGTCGGCGCGATACGGCCCCTTACGATAGTCCTCCCGCTCTATGATCTCGGGGATGAGACCATTGAGATCGAGATAGCCCTGGCCATGCCCGTGCGTTCTCAGGTTCATCTGCACACCATCGATATAGGTCGTGAAATCCGATCCATGGTCGAGATTAAAGCCCCGGAGGAAATATTGGTTGGCCTTGCCGCTGCCGGAATGTTGGGCGGCGACCATGCCTGGGACCGCTTCGAGCAGCTCGGCAGTGCGCAACAACGGACGGACGAGTAGATCGGCGCCCGAAACGGTTCCTTCGCTCGCGGCATGAGCCACGCCGATCTTCGCCTCCGCCCGCCCGAACACGACTATCTCATTCTCTCCATTCACATCCGCTTCGTTCGGGACGGGGTCGGCGGAGACGGCGGTCTGCGCCAACACGCCGGGTGTAACAGCACAACCGGTGAGAAGAAGCGCATAACGGTAGAGAGACGGTGCAACGGGCATGAGGTCGATCCTTTCAGCCATCGTGCATCCTCATTTCTCGAGAGCTGCAGCAAGCAACGAACAGTTCCGTATTCGTTACGGAACGTTATCACGCCTCCGTTACCATGTGGCCGATCTAGCAGGCGAGGCCCCGATCTCTAGACGTGTCGTCATCGTCACCGACCGGACCGCTCTGCAGTTTCATGGGTTTCGTGAATGCCGAGCCCCCGCGATAGCGACTTGGACGAGACCGTTCTATCGAGGTCGTCGCGCAGGAATATCCTGCACATCGGGCGATGGGCTTGCTCTACCCCTTCTCTACACCGGGAGTTTTGCTCCCCGAGGCGCGTCACACGAACCCGATCCACCTGCCGGCGAATACCACCGCGACCCAGAAGCAGAGAGACAAACTCGCGGCGACCCGGGCCATGATGGGGGTCGGAATATTGTTGTTCCAATCATGCACCGAACGGAAACTCGTGACGTGAAAGATCGCCATGTTGATACCCGCAAGCAAGAGAAGCACGATCTTGATGCGGAAGGGGATGTTCTCGAAATAGCGGGATGCCGACGAAACGAACATCAGCACTCCGGTGATCACCGCGACTACGAAGGCGCTCCAGGTCCACGGCAGGACTTCGTCGGAAAGCTGCAGGACACCCATGTTCCGGGATGAAACACCCAGAAGTCGCAGATCGAGCATCGCGATCGAACCTACGACGAGCACCAGGGCGAGAACATGCAGGGTCTCGATGGTCGGAAACATCCAGGACGATTCCGCGATCGCGAGCGCCACGCTTGTATTCTCGAGCCAGGTGAAAAAACCAAGAAAATCCATCACTCGTCTCCCGCCTCAGACCGCATTGCCGCCCGCGTAGGCGATCCAGCGCCCACAGGTCACGATCGCCACCCAAGCGACCAACGAAAGGCCGCCGCAAAGTCGTATGAGGTTACGCTTGTCCGGCGCCAGGTCCCGGAAGCGATGGTCCTCGAGCAGATTGCGGACCGGCAGGGTCACTGCGACGGCGAACACGAGCAGACCCATCTTCGTCCAGAAGATCCAATTCAGCAGTTCACGGGCAGGCTCGCTCAGAATCATGGCAATTCCTGTTAGGAACAGAACGACCAGTGCTCCCCATATCCAAGGAAAGAAGCGTTGCGCCAGCCCATGCAGGGAATGTTCACGGCCGATGAATCCGACGAGCCTGAGATCGAGCATTCCGATGGACGCCATCACGATCGCGATCGCCAATATGTGAATGCTTTGGACGACCGGCACCACCCATGCGGTGTTCGCGATGAATTGCGAAGCGTCCGTGGAGGATAACCAATCACTTATGGCTTGCATGGTCATTCTATTTCCTCTGCCTAGTTTTTTCGTTTCGGACCGTTCGCGGAGGCATCGATTGACGCGCGGCGAGATCGGGCCGCCGACATCGCTCGTGCGACCGTAGGATCGGATCGGGACCAAGTGTCCTGGCCGATCGCTCCGCCAGGGAGATTTTGGTTCAAACCGAGGCCGGACGGCTCGTGCCGAGAACGAAACGGCCCATGGCGAACACCCCAATGGCGGCAAGCAACGAGACCCCGCCGGCGACGACGAAGAGATTCGCGGCCGACATGCCTGCGCCGATCAGCAGACCACCCAGCACGGGTCCCATGATGGCGCCGATACGCCCGGTTCCCATCAACCATCCGATGCCCGTCGCCCGAATGGCAGTCTCGTAGAAGCTCGCCCCCAGAGCGACGACGCACATTTGAGCGCCGATGCTCAATGCCCCCGCGATGAAGCAAGTGAGCAGGAGCAACCCGGTCGAGTGCGCGCTCGCACCGATGACCGCGATCGCGAAGGCGCCGAGCAGGTAGCCCCACCCGATCGGACGTGTCGGCCCCATTCGATCGGCTAGACGGCCGATGACGAGGCACCCCAGAATGGCACCGAGATTGAGAGCCGCCACGCCCAACACCGCACCTTCCATTCCGACCCCGGCCTGGCGCGCGAGAAGCGGCAACCAATTGACCAGGAAGTAGGCGAGCATCAGGCTGAGGAGAAAAGTGACGGTCAGGATCGACGTGCCGACCAGTTTGCTTTCAGAGAAGAGAAGGAAGATCGGTGCCCGATTGGACTCGGCGCCATCGCCGAATTCTTCCGCCTGAAGAAAGTTCATGCGTCGTTTCACGCGGTCCGCCGCGGCATGGTCCTCCTTGAAGAGCAGAAACCGCATGGATTCCGGCACAAGCAGAGTGACCAGCGGCAGAAGCAGAAGCGGCACCACTCCTCCGATGTAGAAGAGGATCGGCCACCCGAAGGTCGGGATCAGCTGCGCGGCGACTATACCGCCGATGACCGCGCCGAGCGGAAAGCCGCAGAACATCAGCGAAACGATCGTCGCACGGCGGCGCGGCGGCGCATATTCGGACGTCACCGCGATGACGCCCGGCAGCGCGCCTCCGAGACCGAGGCCCGTCACGAAGCGTATCACGAACAGATCCGTCAACGACGTCGCGAACGGCGTCAGAAGCGTCACTGCTCCGAACAGAAGGATCGCAACGATCAGGCTCGGCTTGCGGCCGAAGCGATCGGCCGCCATGCCGAACCCGAGCGCCCCGAAGAGCGCCCCGAAGAGCCCGGCGGCGAACACGCTGCCGAACCGAGCCGCCTCTATCTCCCACGCAGTGGCAATTTCGGGAGCCGCGAGCGCGATCGCCTGTGTATCGAATCCATCAATCAACGCCACCATCGCACAAAGGAGGAAAGTGGTGATCTGATGGGGAGTGAGCGAGATCTCGGGTGTCAGGCCGGCCGCCGGCACGCCCTCGGTTGTGCTTATCATTTTCGGTCCATTCCCGTAATCCGTTGTCCGGCCGACATTCGTCATCGACCACTGTAGGACAGCGATCCGTCCTGATTGCGTCGCCACTGCTTGAAATAGTCCCATTCGAGTTGGGCGCTGCGCGGATCCTGACCGTGAGACATGTCGGTCACCCAGACGAATTTAAACAGATTGAGGGGCTTGGGATCCGCGCTCATGTAGGCGCTGATCTGGAAGCGTCCATCCTTGTAGCGCTTATCGATCCCCTCCTTCACGAGTTTCGCGCCCGGAACGAGGACTTCGTACGGCACCGTGTTCGGGCTGTTGAACGTCACGATCCGATCGGCGGTCTTGATGTTGTTGTATGCCTTCATCTCGTCGATAGCTCCGCGAAGCACCCCTTGGGCCGGAATCTTCGCGTCGGTCGATCCGCCGGAGTCGACATCGCCGTAGAGAAGGATCATCGGAAGACGCACGTCTCCCTTGGACTTGAGCTCCGCCACGCGATCAACGACCGGTTTCGCCATCGGCCCAATACCGTTGTTGGGCGAAACGGCCGCGAAAATCTGTGGATGGGTCGTGCCCATCATGTAGCTCATGCCACTGCCGAGCGAGAAGCCCTGCATGTACACGCGGCTGCGGTCTATGCCGTAGTTCGCGGCGAGATCGTCGATGACACCGGTGATGAACTTGGCGTCGGATCCGTCCGGGTTATCGAACTGCCAACGGTTCTGCTGACCGTTCACATAGACGGTGATGAAGCCCTCCTTCTCTCCGACCTCGTGCATACGAATCTGACTCGCATACATCCACGCCGGGAAGAAGGCGCCATGCGCCGCGACGACCAATGGAAGCGACTGCCCCTTGGTGTAGTTGCTGGGAGTCTTCACATAGTAGCCGTATGTCTTCCCATCGACCTGGAGCGTTCGAGCGTCGAACGTCGAGCGAACCTCCGCCTCTGTCATGAGACGTCCCAGGTCCCCATTGGGCGAGGAAGTCCATCGAGCGATATGGGCGAAGAAGTCGCTCCATATGACGCTAGATAGCTTCGCGTCGTATTTGGTATTGAAATCGAGGCTCGTCATACGAACCTGCTCGTGGGGATTGACCGCATTGCGGAAGATCTTAGCAGGTATCCCTCCGACCTCGCGGTCTTCCGCGGAGGAAGCGACAGCGTTGCTCCGCTTCCAATAGTCGGCGACCTTGACCTCTGCCGGAGAAGCCTCGCCCGTCGTCAAGAGCCACGCCGCGACGGGCACCTCTTTCTTGAGCTGCTTCCAGACCGGCAGCGCATTCTTGTCGGCGCGCATATATTGGAAATATGCCTGTGCCGGATCATCGCCCTTGCGATAGGCCGCATCGAAGGGGGCACCATCGAGCGTCGCGATCGCCGCGAAGACGCCAGGATTGTTGATGACGAATTCCTGAGCGACGGTAGCGCCAGCCCCCACTCCCGTTACATAGTGGAACGGTACCCACGTCTGCGCCCGAGGCGCGCGCGCGCCTCCGCGTCCACCGCCGCCTTCGCCTTCGCCCGCCGCGGCGCGCGCGCCTGGCGCTGCCGGGCCATCCGCACCTGGCCGGCCTCCGGCTTGGGGATCGGGCCGATTACCGCCGCCGCCAGCGCCTTCTCGTCCCGGTCGTGCGCCACCACCGACGAACAAGTGCCCGATCGCGTGGTCGTAGACCGCCTTCACATAGGCATCCTCGCCGCCGCTATTGGAAGCCCACCGTCGACCCTCGGGCTGCAGGAAGACGACGACGAAATTCTGCTCGTCCGCAAGCTTGAGCCACCCTGAGTCCCGCGCGAATGCTTCGGCCGGCTGATCGTCGTCGGCAAGCACGTAGACGACATAGTTGAAACCATCGGCTCGGTAATTCGCCGGCACATGATAGAGATAGGCTCGGTCGCGCCCCTTGACGCTGACCATGTTGCGCAGAAGCGGTGCAGCTTCTGCCGCCAGTGCTTGAGGCGAAGCGATCAGTCCGAGCGGTATCGCCAGAGTAGCCCCTAAAACCATGGCGAGGGTCATGCGGGCGGCCGAGATGCCGATTGCCCGCCTGGTCTTCTGGAACGACGAAATATGCACCCGATCCTCCTCTATAATTCTTCTGTCACTAGCGCCGATCGTCATGGACGATGGCAGGCGGGGTTCTGACCGTCGGGATCGGCCGAACAGAAATATTTGTTCGACCGCGTCGTGCCGATCCATTTGATTACCCCCTTGGCCTTTTCGACCTGGGACACCGACACGCTCTCCCAGGCGAGGTTGCCGATGGCGAGGCTCGTCGCGCGTTGAAGCGTCTCGGTCTGATCGGGCGTGTGCGGTTTGAAGAACATGCGCCGGTCGCTCGTCACTTGAGCGTTCAACGCTTGTTGGAACAGAAGCAGTGCAGCCAGGCAGGCACCGCCATATGAAAGCTTGGACATAAGACCTCCTGAAACTCGATCGACGCGCTAGTCGGCAGCAGGGCGGCCAGCGGCCTGTGCCGGCCGATCCCTGTCGTTCTCGTTGCGATCATATTCGACCGGTTCCCAATCGGGCCGCCGGTAGAAGACCTTCTCGGTCGTCCACGGCTTCGTAAACGCCTTGGGATCCTCCACGGTGATCTCGTCCACGAGCGTCTTGAAATCGCGAAGGTAGAAGCGCTCCTTGATCCGCAGCTCGTCACTATGCGGGCCGTTCCCGGGAAGCCGCGTATCTTCCCTGATGCAGCAGGTCTCGACATGCAGCTCCCCGTTCACCCAACGACCGACGGAGTGGCCGTTCGAGCTCGGAAGCGTATCGGGAGTATGGACCCGCCCATCCGTGAAGATCCGGCGGAAATTGTCCTTGTTCTCCGACATGATGGACACTTGCATGCGGCTTATCTGGAGCTCCATCGGGAACAGCATGCTCATGAAACCCGGCATGGAGTTGAATGCCGAACCACGATTGGGCGCGATACTCTTGGCCAGCGCCTGATACTCGCTGTTATAGGGCGGGTCCTGTGGCACGCCGACAGGTAGACGGTTGTCCCAGACATTGTCGTCCGCACGTTCCCAGAGACCGTCCCAATCTGGGAGCTTGGCCAAATCCGGTATTTCCGGGGCTCCGCTCGGATAAGATGCGGTTTGGGCGATCGCCACGCCGGAGAACGACATCAACGCGGACAGGGCCACGGCGGCCACCATATGTCGACGGCGCTGCGCTTGAGAATGCTGCTTCAAAATTTCCTCCCCTCGAAGGCACGTGCGTCGAGCGATTGCGTTAGTTGGGCGTGATGCCCGAGCTGATCGTCCTGCCATTGGCGAAGGTGGCCGAAAGGAACGCCCCGCCCTTCTGACCATTGCGCAGCGGGTACATGTCCACCGTGATCTTGTCGCCCGGCTTGAACGTCGTGCGATTCCATCCACGACGGATCAGTGTGTTAACGCTCGCCCCTTCGAGGCTATATTCGACATCCCGACCATTCTCGGTGACCATCAGCTGCAGCCAGCTGTGAGGATTGGTGAACTGCCACTGCTTGACGGTTCCCTTGATCGTCACTTTGCGATCCTTGTCGAAACCGGCGAACGAATGGTGCGCGAACGAAGGCTCCACCACGCCACTCAGAGCCACCAGCACAGCGAGACCCGCCATGACAGCCTGCTTGGGGCGAGTCTTTAGTCGATGCATTGCCATCTCCATGGATTCCATATTATTTGTTCCATCAGTCTTCACATGCTTTCGATGCGTAGTAGTCCACATAACTATTCGATAGTCTCCAAGATAGTTATTTATTATCTGGGCGACTTTTGTCTTATTTCCGTGAAATTCTATACTTAGATATATTTTGACACATTACGATAAATTTGCTCGACACGATCGAACCGACTATGGGTCGGCCAGATTAGTGTCTTTGCAGCCGATGCATGCTATGATCGCGCAGGAATGAATCCTGGGCACCCAAGTCCCCGGAGGAGAGGAATGATTACGCAATTCGCGCAAGCCCCCGATGGCCCGGAAACCGGGCCGGCCCCGGCCCGACATCAGACGTTGCTCCTGGTCGACGACGACACCGAAATACGGTCGCTCGTCGCGGAGCAGCTGGGAGCCGCCGGCTATTCTGTGATCGCCGCCTGCGATGGCCCTACCATGCGGGCGGCGCTTGCCGGACACGAGGTCGACCTGATCATTCTGGATCTCAACCTGCCCGGCGAGGACGGCCTCTCTCTATGTCGTGAGACGCGCACGCGACGCGACACTCCCATCATCATGCTGACGGCACGCGGCGAGGCCATCGACAAGATCATCGGGCTGGAAGTGGGTGCGGACGATTATCTGGCCAAGCCCTTCGACCCCCGCGAGCTGATCGCAAGGGTGCGAAGCGTCATCAGGCGGGCCTATACTCCCATGAAGCCCCCGGAGACGCCGCCGGCCAAACGTGCACGCTTCAGGGATTGGATCCTGGATTTCGAGCACCGACGGCTGTTCAAGGCCGATGGTCGGATCGTGATGCTGTCGGGAAGCGAATATAGTCTTCTCAAGTTCCTGGTCGAACATGCGAACGAGATACTCACCCGCGAAGAAATACTCACGCTCGTGGCAGAGGAGCACCGCGCGGAGCATGGTCTTCACGCAGAACAGAGGCTGGCAGATCTCCAGATCAGTCGACTTCGGCAGAAGCTGAACGAGAATGCTCGCGCTTCCGACCTCATCATGACCGTTCGAGGGCAAGGTTACGTCCTGGCCGCGCCGGTCACGTTCGAATGAGGCGCCCCCGTTTCTTCAGCACGATGTCGGGCTGGTTGTTCCTGTTTCTCCTGATCGGCGTCACCGGCTCCGCCGCTTTGGCCTTGGCACTCGCCGACAGACAGCGGCAGGAAGATCTCTTCAGAATCCGGTTCGAACGACTGATCGACAGAATGAGCGACTTTCTTTCCGTCGCCGATAGCGTGCCCTCTCCCTTACGACAGGCACTGCTCCAGAAAGGTGTCACGGGCATCCGGCAAGCCACGGGCGACGAACGGATCGTCAAATTCGACGAGGATCTCAGTCGCAGCCTCGCATCGCGTCTGCCGGGGAAAAATGTCGATGCTCGCATCGCGCGCCCCGACACCTGCTTGCGGCAACCGGCCGGCAGATTGAACGGCGAACGGTTCGAATGCTGGGTCGTGACCGCGACATTGTCCGATGGCCGCGTAATCCACCTTCAACTGCGAGGGCACATGAAGCCGGATCGACTTGCCTTGAACCCCGTAGTGGTTGGTGTTCTGGCCGTTCTCGTAGCTACGCTGGCGCTCGCTGCCGCCCGTATGGCGGCAGCGCCGCTAGGCGATCTTGCTCGAGCGGCCACGGCTTTGGGAGCGGATCTCGACCGACGCCCCCTGCCGGAGCGTGGGCCTCATGAAGTTCGAGAAGCGGCGCGTGCATTCAATCATATGCAGATGCGACTACGAACATATCTGGTCGAGCGGACCCAACTCCTTGCATCGATCACCCACGATCTGCAGACGCCGATGACCCGCTTGCGGCTCCGCCTGGAGAAGGTTTCCGATGCGGCATTGCGCAGCCGTCTCATAGACGACCTCGGTGCGATGCAGGCGCTCATCCGCGAGGGCCTCGACTACGCCCGGAGCAATCAGACAAACGAACCGTTCGCCAGCTTGGATCTGGATCAGTTGCTGGATCTGGTCGTGGAGGACAGCTCGGAAGGGAACGCACAGGTACGCTTCGCGCACCGCAGCGACTGCTATGTCGAGGTCCGTCCAAGAGCACTCCAGCGATGCCTCGAAAATCTCGTGGACAACGCCCTCAAATATGGTGGGTCCGCAGAGATAAGTGCGTGCTACGCCGGCGGACGTGCGGTGATCACGGTCAAGGACGAAGGGCGGGGAATCCCTGAAGACAAGCTGGGCGAAGTCTTCGAACCATTCGTTCGCCTGCAATCGAACGACGCATCGGCAGCAGGCGTAGGGCTGGGCCTCGCCATCGCCAAGACATTGGCGGAAAAGAACGAAGCGGACCTTTCTCTTCGCAATATCCCCGGCAGTGGCCTAGAGGCGCGCCTGATCCTCAATCGCGGAATAGAACGCCGCTCCGGCGCCCCGCATCCAACGCCTCTACCGGAGAACCGACAGCCAGCGTGATCGCCCCTGTTTCGGTTCAGGGATTTCGAAAGATAGGCATCTATGATGGATGTCGCCATATCGCCCTTCGTGCCGAGCTCATAATTGAGCGCGTTGTGATCCCGCCCCGGGATGATGTGGACCGCTGCTGGCGTACCTTGCTTTTCAAGCGCTTCCCGGAGCGACTGCGCCTGAGCCTGCAGGTCCGCCGACTGCGCATTGAGCATGAGAAAACTTTTGGCGTTGGGCAAAGCGGCGTGGCCGACAGGCGCCAGACGTTGCCGGTTGGCCGGTGATCCGAACGCCCCGCCAGGCCGCGCAGGACGTGGATTCACCGAGGGATCGAGACCGGCGCCGTCCAGGAGAATGACGCCGGCGATCGACGAGACGTCGACGCCCGCTCGCTCGAGGAATACCGGGTCGGTGCCGATGAGCGCCGCGACATGCCCACCCGAGCTGTGGCCCATGAGGAAGATCCGGTTGCGCGCGAATCCCAACTCGGCGGACCGCGAGACCAATGAGCCCACAGCGTCGGCGACATCCTGGACCTGTTCTTCCACTGCCACCTCGGGCACCAGTCGATAGTTCACCGAGGCATAGGCATAGCCTTTGTCGAGGAAGTGGCCGATCTTGGGGATGCCCTCTTCGTCGGATTTGTCTCCGCCCGACCATCCACCTCCATGAACGAAGATGATGAGCGGCGCTTCCGCACGTCGGCTCGGATAGAAATCGAGCCGCTGCGACACGTCCTTACCGTAAGCCAATTCACGCACGGACGTGGCGTCCGCTCCTGCTCCCGCGCCGAGCAGCAGGATGGCCGGACAAAGAGCCAAACTCGACCAGAAACGCCTCGTTCTACTCATCCTCTCTTTCCTTTCCTTTTCCTGTTTCGTGGGCATTGAAAATGCTGCATCTCGGTGATCCGCACAGCTCGAGCGCGGAAAGCGACCGAAGTGAACGTCGATCGGGTGCGGCCGTCTCGGTCCAAGTCGTATCTTCCATCTCCGATCGACGTCTTCCGGTGCCGGCTTCATCCCGATCGGGAAACATCGACGTCCTTCGGTCCAGGGCCGGTGACGATGCGGTCACCTTCGATGTGGACCGGCCATTCGGTCAATCGAGCGCCCCGACACGGGCCCCCGATGCATTCACCGCTGATGGGATCGAACAACGCCCCGTGCCAACTGCATGTGATGAGTGTCGCATCCGGAGTGAGGTAGGCATCGAGCTCCTGAGCCAACGGCAGGCCCATATGAGGACAACGATCGACATAGCCCTGGATTCCGTTGGGCGTCCGGACCACGAACCCATGAAAAAGTCCGTTGCGCGATCGAACGACGAAATTGCGAGCCGTGAGGACGGGAATGAGGTCGAGCTCCCCCAGTACGACGCCTACCGGAGTGCGGTCGATCCGTCTATTCTCTGTCATGCCGGATCGGCATCGGGCTGACGGGACGGATGCGCGGCGACGACAGCATCGATATTCGCGAAGCGGTCGCACACCGCCCTGATCGAAGGGTAGGAGTCCGTATCGATACCGAAGCGCTGCGCCGAGTAGAGTTGCGGGAGGAGAAAACAATCCACCAATCCTGGCTCGTCACCGAACGCGAAATCGCCCCCATAGCGACGGATCTGCGTTTCCAGTGCGGCGAATCCTTCACTGATCCAATGGCCGATCCACTCCTGCGGAGTTTCCGGACTCGAAGAGGCGATCTGCCGCAACCTATTGAGCACCCGCAGATTATTGAGCGGATGAATGTCGCAGGCGATCAGCCCCGCCATGCTTCGGACGATCGCTCGGTCACCTGGATCAGGTGGGAGAAGCGGAGGCAGAGGGTGCGTTTCCTCCAGCCACTCGATTATGGCGGAGGACTGGGATATCACAAGCCCCTCGCTCTCGATGGCCGGCACTAGGCCCTGCGGATTGACTGCACGGTATGCATGACTTTCCTGTTCGCCAGATCGCAGGTCGTGATTGCTCTGTACGTAGGGGAGCCCCTTCAATCCCAGCGCTATCCGAACCCGATATGAGGCCGTGGAGCGCCAGTAACCGTGGAGAAGCATCAGCTCCTCCTCGCCGGAAGGATCCGAGCCCGACACTCGCCGAAGCCGATGGGAACATAGCCTAGCGCACTCGCCGAAGCCGACAGGATGATCTCGTCTCCGTCCTCGAGGAACGTACGTTGCTCGCCCGAAGGCAGCAAGATCGGGTCGGATCCCCCACGGGTGATCTCGAGTAGGCTACCGAATGCATCTCGCTCGGGGCCTGAGATCGTCCCGGTTCCAAGCAGATCACCCGCATTTAGATTGCAGCCGTTCGAAGCGTGATGGGTGACGATCTGGGCTGCAGTCCAATACATGTTTTTTGCAGGCCCTTCGCTCAAGCGCAAGGGCTCCAGCCCCTCGTCGCGCATGGCCTGGCTCGAAAGGGAGACGGAAAGATCGATCGCGAACGCTCCCTCGCTCTGGTCTCGCTCGTTCCAGAGATAGGGCAGCGGCCGAGGATCACCACTCTCGCGGCTTGGTTGCGCAACCCGGAATGGCGCCAGCGCTTCGGGCGTGATCACCCAGGGCGATATGGTGCTATGGAAGTTCTTCGCGAGAAAAGGCCCCAGAGGCACATATTCCCAAGCTTGAAAATCCCGCGCTGACCAGTCGCTAAGCAGGCAGAAGCCTGCAATATGTTCATTGGCCCGATCTATCGGTATAGGCTCGCCCAATTCGTTCCCACGACCGATCCAGATCCCCAGCTCCAGTTCGTAGTCCAATCGTTTGGAAGGGCCGAAGCTCGGACAGGCTTGGTCCCCACCCTTTGCTTGACCCGATGGGCGCACGACGTCGATACCCGAAGGAAGAACGGATGAAGCGCGCCCGTGATAGCCGATGGGTACATATTTGTAATTGGGTAGAAGAGGATTGTCCGGCCGGAACAGCCTGCCCACGTTCGTCGCATGATGGATACCGACATAGAAATCGGTATAATCACCGATGGTAGCCGGGAGATGCATCTCGCACTCTTCCGTGCGATGGAGGGCCGGAAGCAATGCTTCACGATATCGGCTGTCGGACAGGATGATCGAAAGAATACGCCTTAGCTCTCGTCTCTTTTCTGCTGCCATCGCGAAAAAGCGATTGAGGCGGACATCGCCGAGCGGCGCGTGCAGCGTCTCTGGGAGCACGGACAGGATGGCGGTCAGGTCGAGTACATGATCGCCGATCGCTACCCCTGCTCGAGGAATGCCTCCATTCGGAGAGAATATTCCCAGAGGAAGGTTCTGAATGGGAAAATCGGGATGCCCGTTCGCCTCCTCCACCCAGCTTTCGAGCGTACGCGAATGGGTCTGATCGATGTCGCTGGTCACTGGATCGTATCTCCGAAAGGCACCTGAGCCTTGCGGAATCCGTCCCAACACGTGTCGTAGTCGTATTGCGCGAAAGGTGCTTCTGCCGCGAAGCGCGTGGGACGGAACATGAAGCGGCTCTCGAACATGAACGCCATGGTCTGTTCGATCTTGTGAGGAACCAGATCGGACGAGATTGCCGCCTCATAGCTTGTCCGATCCGGACCATGGCTTGCCATCTGATTGTGTAGCGAAGCGCCGCCCGGCGCGAATCCTCCTGCCTTCGCGTCATATACGCCAGTGATCAGCCCCATGAATTCGCTCATCACGTTTCTGTGGAACCACGGAGGCCGGAACGTATCTTCCGCGACCATCCATCGTGGAGGAAAGATGACGAAGTCGCAGTTGGCGGTACCCGGCGTGTCGCTAGGGCTGGTGAGGACCGTGAAGATCGATGGATCCGGATGGTCGTAGCTGACCGTGTTGATCGTGTTGAAGCAACGCAGATCGTAGCGGTACGGCACCAAGTTGCCGTGCCAGGCGACGACGTCGAACGGTGAGTACGGCAGATCGGTCGTCCAGAGGCGCCCCTGGAACTTCTGAATCAACTCGCCCGGCGCATCGGAATCTTCGAACCAGGCCCGAGGCGTCTCGAAATCACGCGGATTGGCCAGACCATTGGAGCCGATCGGCCCCAACTCCGGAAGACGAAACAGCGCACCATAATTCTCGCAGACATACCCCCGAGCGGCACCGTCGAGAAGGTTCACGCAGAACCTCACGCCACGCGGCACGAGCGCGATCTGCTGCGGATGGACATCGAACCGTCCCATTTCCGTGATCAGCTCGATCCCGCCCTCCTGGGGCACGATCAACAGTTCGCCGTCCGCGTTGAAGAAGGCCCGCCCGGTCATGGATAGATTGCATGCGTAAAGGTGAACGCCGATCCCGGCCCCCGTTTCCACGGCACCATTGCCGCAATAGGTCACCAATCCATCGACGAAATCGGTCGGATCGGTAGGCATCGGCAAAGGGTCCCATCGGTGACGGTTCGGGGACGCGGGATGCTCGTCGAAAGGACCCGACCGAACGTGCGAAGGCTGGGCATAGGGCTTGTATGGAGGATGCTGCGCCGTCGGCCGAAGCCTGTACAGCCAGCTACGCCTGTTCTCTGCCCGAGGCGCGGTGAAAGCCGAACCCGAGAGTTGCTCCGCATAGAGGCCGAACGGGACCGTCTGCGGCGAATTGCAGCCCACCGGCAACGCCCCCTCGACCGCCTCGGTAGCGAAATGGTTCCCGAAGCCGGGCATCATCCTCGCGTCGCCGGTCGCCGACGCCGTAGCGTCGGAAATCTTCTGGATCACGGTCATCTTCTTCGTCTCCCCGGTGTGGATCAAGAGTCGACGGTGATCACGCCACGGCGGATCTGGTCGAGTTCGATCGACTCGTACAATGCTTGGAAGTTGCCGTTGCCAAACCCTTCATTGCCCTTGCGCTGGATGATTTCGAAGAAGATCGGTCCGAACATGTTCTCGGTGAAGATCTGCAGCAAGATTCCCTCATTCTCGACGTCCCCATCGATCAGGATACGGTTCCCCCGCAGGCGCTCCAGATCTTCGCCATGCCCGGGAACGCGTTTGTCGACCAATTCGTAGTAGGTCTCGATCGTATCCTGAAGCCGGACGCCACGAGAGCGAAGCTTTTCGACCGTCTCGTAGATATCGTCGGTAGACAGTGCGATGTGTTGGATGCCCTCCCCGTTATAATCCTTGATGAACTCTTCGATCTGACTCTTGTCGTCCTGGCTTTCGTTGAGCGGGATGCGGATGGCACGGTCAGGGGCGATCATCGCCTGACTGAAAAGACCGGTCGCCTTGCCCTTGATGTCGAAATATTTCTGCTCTTCGAAGCCGAATATCCGTCCATAGAAGGTCGACCAGACACCCATCTGGCCGCGACGGACATTGTGGGTCAGGTGATCGAGCAGATCCAGCCCTACGGACGCTTCGGCCGCCTTCTCCTTCCATCCCTCGACTTCTTCCCAAGATGCGAACGGGTCGGCTTCGACCAGATAGAGCAATGCTCCTCCGATCCCTTCGATAGCGAACGCCCCCGGTAGTGCACTCTCAGAGGTATCCGCCGCATTCGCACCACGCTGAAGGGCATTCGCATGAGCATCCGCCGCATTCGCGACATGGAACGCCATTCCGTTCGCGGACGGACCATGTTCTGCGCGAAAGCGCTCCGCGTGACCTCCACCGGAATTGAGGACGAACGCCGTCCTTCCCTGACGATAGAGTGTCAGGCCGCGCGCCTCGACCCTTGCTGCAGCCACGAAGCCGAGTTGTTCGAACTGCGCCGCCATGGCTGCGGGATCGGGCGAAGTGAACTCGCAGAATGCGAAACCATCAAGGCCCAGGGGATTGTCGATGCCAGTCACGCGAATCTCCATTTAGTTACATTTGAAACCAATATGCGCGTTGTGGAATTGGTGTCAAATGTTACTACATGCCGATGACCGAGAAACTTCTGCTGCTGGAACGATTCCTTCCCTATCGCCTGTCGTTCACGAGCAATCTGGTGAGCGACACCGTTGCGAGCGCGTATGAAGCGCTGTTCGCCTTGCGAATTCCCGAGTGGCGCCTCATCGCCGTGATCGCGGAGAACCCGGCGGGGATCACTCAGCAGGCGATCGGTCTCAAGACCAGAATGGATAAAGTCTCCGTCAGCCGGGCGGCGACCAGCCTCATCGACCGAGGCCTCATCGCGCGCCAGCCCAACCCTGCGGACCAACGCTCGCACCTCCTCACGCTCACTGCTGCCGGCCGCGAACTCTACGAAGCGGTGGTTCCCAAGGCTCTCGATCTCGAACAGCGCATTTTCGGCGCGTTCACGAAGCAAGAGATTGATCAGTTCGAGAACATGCTCAGGAGAGTGGACGCCATCGTATTGGCCTCGGACTCGACTGCTGCATGATGAGAGACCTGACATCTACTCGCCTCCGTCAGTCGTTCCTGCCTCGCCTACTGCACGATCACCACCCATCACCCGGAAAAGCGTGATAAGGTTGGCGGCGCGCTCCTGGCGTATGTTCGTCGGGAATATGGCGCCGCCGCCGGCAAGCGCTCGCCGGAGCTCCAGCGGATCCGCGCTCGACTGCTGGATGTCCCCGAATATCGGATCGAGACGCTGGATTATCGCCAGCGGATCGATCTGGTTGGCCGTCACCTGCGCACTCGCGAGATTGGCGCGAGCTTCGTTGAATGGGCGGATATTGGGGATAAGGAAACTCAAATCTAACTCCGCAATGGATTGGGGCGAACGCGCTGAGGCTGCTACCTCGCCCCTTCCTCTCTCCAATCCCTCAGCCAGACCTGCACACCAGGCAAGGCCTTCACGAGGTCGGCGAATTTGCGGACATCGCTCTGCCCATAGTGATACGGGATGACTACAGCGGGCCGAAACGCCTTCACCGCGTCCGCCGCCTGCTCGATCGTCATCGTGTATGGAAGGTTCATGGGAATGAATGCCACGTCGATCCTTTCGAGCGCACGCATCTCCGCCGTATCTTCCGTATCACCGGCTATGTATATTCGGCGTCCGCCGACATCGAGGACGTAACCGTTACCGCGCCCCTTGGAATGGAAGCGCAGCCTGTCAGGGCTGATGTTGTACATCGGGACGGCTTCTATCTTCGCCCCGAGCGCCGTCGATGAAGCGCCGTTGGCGAGTACCGTGGTCCGAGCCTGCAAGCCGGGTGGCATCAGATCGCGAACGGCCGCTGGCGCAATGATATGCGTCTCGGGACCCACGACGGCTTCGGCGATCGATACGTCGAAATGATCGCGATGGATGTCGGTGAAGAGGATCAGATCCGGCTTGGGCAATCCGTCATAAAGCGACTTGTCCCAGGCAGGATCCACGAAGACCGTCTTGCCGGACCATCGCAGCACGAAGCTCGCATGCTTGATCGGCTGGATCTCCAGATCCCCCGACTTCGTCGGCAGCCGGTCCTGTGCGAACGATGCGGAGATGCAGCCGAGCACCGGCAATGCTGCCAGAACGAACGCCAGTATAGGAATGCGCGATCCGAAGGCCATTTATTCACTCCTACCTACTTGCGATTTCCGCCCAACTTCGGGCAACCCGACCGAGCCCCTACCCATGGTCGACCAATGGCCCACCCCTACGCTTCGGTAGAGTCGAGTCATGATGACTCAGCTGCAATTTAAGTCTTACACAAGATAATATATCCATCAAATAAGATAATTTGTCGAACAAACTTTGATAAATCATGACAAACTAATAAATATATTGCTCATCATAATTTCTACTGGAAAAATTAAAGTACAGACCAACCGAGTCTGCTAGAAATATGAGAGCGAAGGGAGAGATATGTACCGCAAGAGAGCTTGGCTTTCAGGCGCAGCCTTGATCGCAATGGCTACACCGGCATGGGGGCAGGATGCCGGATCGACCGAAACCGAACCCGCCGCCCTCGAAGATATCGTGGTGACCGGTTCGCGTGTCATTCGCGACGGACAGGATGCCCCCACACCGGTGACGATCACCTCGGCGCAGCAATTGCAGGTGACGCCGTCCAACATTCCCGACGCGCTCAACAAGCTACCCCAGTTCGCTGGCTCGACCACGAGCGTCGGCGCAGGCAATGGAGCGGGAGCCGGTCGCTCGAACATCTTCACCGGCAATTATCTCAACCTGCGAAACTTCGGCGCCATCCGTACGCTCGTGTTGCAGGACGGGCGCCGCTTGGGGGCCACCGCGGTGAACGGTCAGGTCGACACCAACACCATTCCGCAGATGCTGGTCGAACGCGTGGAAGTCGTGACCGGCGGCGCTTCGGCGGTTTACGGCTCCGACGCCGTGACCGGGGTCGTGAACTTCATCTTGGACAAGAAGTTCAACGGCCTGAAATTCAATGTCCAACAAGGTATTTCGGACCGCGGTGACGCTCCGTCATGGCGCGTCGGCGTCGCCGGAGGGTTCGACATCGGTGATCGCGGACACTTCGAGTTCAGCGCCGAACATTACGACAACAAGGGGATACCCGGACAATCGGAGCGCGATTTCGCTGCCGATCGCCCGGTCTACACCGGGGGCGGCACGGCGACCAACCCCTATGTCCTCACCGATCATGCTACCGTGTCCAACGCCGCATTCGGAGGCTTGGTCACGAGCGGTCCATTCGCAGGGCGGCAATTCGTGGGCTCCGGCACGTTAGCGACCTTCAATCCCGGCACGCCCACGCGGACCCAGAACATCGCGAGCGGGGGCGATGGAGGTTACTTCCAGGGGACCCTGGTCAACAACCTCGAAACCAACCAGATATTCGCCAGGTTCGATTATCAATTGGGGGACGATCTCAGATTCTTCGCCGAAGGCAGCTATTCCGATGGATCGACCCAGACCCAGAATCTGAATGAGCGGGTCGCGAGTTACACGATCTACAGTGGCAACGCCTTTCTACCGACATCCGCACAAGCCATGCTCACGGCTGCCAACGCTCCATCATTCGTCATGAACAGGATCAACAACGATCTCTCGATCTATGCCTCGACGGACCAGAAGACGAGGGTCTACCGCGGAAGTGCCGGGCTGGAAGGCAAGATCTTCGGCGATCTGGATTGGCGGCTCTACTATTCACATGATGAAGCGAAGGTGACGTCGGTCACGAGGAACAACGTCAATTACCCGAATCTCTATGCGGCTCTCGATGCCGTACGCGACGTCAACGGCAACGCGGTATGCCGCATCACGCTCACCAACCCTTCCAGCCCTCTGGCCGCGGGCTGCGCGCCGATCAATATGTTCGGCGTCGGCAACCAGAGTCAGGCCGCCCTGGACTATGTTCTGGGCGACACCTCGTGGCAGGCCGTCAACAAGATGGATGACCTGGGTGCGAGCATCTCGGGTACGGCATTCGAAAACTGGGCCGGCAAGGTCGTGGCGTCGATCAATGCGGAATATCGCAAGGTGTCGATGAAACAGACGACGAGCGACGATCCCAATTACCTACCTCCCGGCATCTACACGGGGGTCAGAGGCGTCAACGCGACCAGCTTGCCGCCGCTATGGGGCTATACGACCGAACCTCCGCGCGAGGGCCAGAACGAGGTTTGGGAAGTCGGCGGTGAAATTCTGTTCCCGCTTCTGGCAGACCTGCCTTTTGCCCGAAAGGTCGATTTCAACGGAGCCGTGCGCTACACCCATTATGACAGCAGCGGGTCCGTCACGACCTACAAGTTGGGCCTGACGTACGAACCCATAGAGGGTCTCAAATTCCGTGCAGCAAAGTCGCGGGACATCCGCGCACCCACCCTCGCCGACCTTTCTCCGATCACGGGCCTCAGCTTCACGAGAATCGTCGATCCGCTCACTGGCGTCACCGGCAACGTCAACGTCCAGACGAGCGGAAATCCCGATCTCGTGCCCGAGGTCGCCAGGACCTATACCGCGGGCGTCGTCTATCAGCCCAAATGGCTTCCTCGCCTGACTCTCGCGCTCGATTACTACAATATCCGCATCAACAATGCGATCAGCTCGCTTGCCGGCACCAACGCATCGATCCTGCAGCAATGCGCAGCATCGGGTGGCGCCTCGCAGCTGTGCCAACTCATCGTTCGCCCGTTCCCTTATACCAATACGACGGCAGCGAACTTCCCGACACTGACGCGGACGATCAGCCTCAATATCGCCGATGCCAGGACGGAAGGCCTCGACGCGGAAGCAAGCTATAATTTCTCTCTGAGCGAAATCGCCGCGAAGCTTCCCGGTGAATTGCGACTTCGTGCCTTGTACAGCTACCAGCCCCATCTCGAGACTCGGTCGTATCCCGACGCCCTTCCTGATGATGATGCGGGCCAGGTAGGGATGTCCAAGCATCGTCTAACGGGCATGGTCAGCTACAGAAGCGGTGGTTTCGGCCTGGACCTTCAGATGCGTTACCTGGGCAAGCAGAAGCGCCAGGAAACGCTGGAAGCCGTGTATGCCGATCCCTATCTGCGATCCGCCTTCTATACGGACTTGAACCTGTCGTACGACGTGCCCTTCCGCAGTAACGGTACGGCCCAATTCTTCTTCAACGTCGGCAATCTGTTCGACACCGCTCCCCGCATTTCTCCGGCTCTGCTCAGGACGAGCGCACCGGGGACCGCCAACCCAGCGGTGTCTGGCGACGACTCGATCGGACGTTACTACACCGCAGGCCTCCGCCTGAACTTCTGAGGCTCTTTCCCAGGGTCGGGGCCCGCTTCGGCGGGCCGCGACTTTATCCTGCCTTCGGTGAACAGTCGCAAGAAGGACTGACATGACTCGAGCATTCCGTACTCTGATCCTGACCGCGATGGCACTATCCGGCTGCTCCGAACATCAAGCAGCGGACAAACCCGTCGTCGAGAATAAGGCCGAAGCGGGCGAACCCGTCTTCTACACGAAGTTGCCCACGAAGGAGTTCATGCTCCACGTGATGCAATATTCCGGTGATGGGATCTGGAAGCGGCAGGGCTGGGTGAGCAATGCCAGCGGCGATCATTCATTGTTCCCGAAGAACGATGGCGAATGGGAAGATGCCGAAAGTGCAAGTCTCGCCCTTGCGGAAATGACCAATGTCCTGCTGATCCCGGGCCGACGAGTAGAAGAGCCGGCTTGGGACGAGGCAGTCAAACGGGTCAGAAGCGTCGCGCTGGAGGCCGCCGCGGCAGCGGAAAAACGGGACCCGAGCGCTTTTCTGAAAGCCGGAGGTGATCTCGATGTCGCCTGCGACAGCTGCCACGAACGCTACGATCCGACATTCGCCAAGCCACAGGAATGAGCTCTCATTAGACACCTCCTTTATCGCAGTTTTATCGCGATTATCCTCTGTGGTGGTCTCAGAGTCGGTGCCGAAATTAAACTGCATAGATGCCTTGCGATCCGCCTGGTGGCGAGCTGGATCGAGGCGACGGAGATCCCTAGGCGGTCGCGGATGCGATAGTCTGTTCGAAGTCCTTGGCAGGCGGCGGTTTCGGTTGAGCCATGCAAGAGTTCGCTCGACAACCCAGCGCCTTGGCAGGACTTCGAAGCCGCTGGCAGCGTCTAAGCGTTTGATGATCTCTACCGTCCATTCCCCGGTGCGCTTCAAGGCGTCCTTGAGCTTGCTTCCCGAATAGCCGCCGTCGGCAAACACGTGGCGTAGCCACGGGAAGCATCCCAGGATCTCTGTGAGCACCAGTGGCGCACCGTCTCGATCCTGAATATCGGCGGTGTGAATGACGGCATGGACCAGATACCCTTGGGTATCGCTGAGGATATCGCCTGGCGTCACCCGAGACCCAGGTCGACATGCGCAAGGGCGCGATCCCGCCCGCCCTTGACCATCTTCCAGGTCGGGATAGCAAGCGCCGCCGTGACCGCGAACAGGGACAGCAGAAGGGCAAGCAGGCGCGCAATCATGGTCATGCGCCCTGCTCCAGCGTCACGGCATACAGACCATGGTGGGACAGGATGAACAGCGTTCGCCCCTCTTTCCCCCCGATAACCAGTTGCAACGGGCGTTCAGGCACGTCGATCCGCCCGATTTCCCGCCCATCGGCGGCGTGGACGAAAATCTGCCCATTGGCGATATAGACCCGCCCTTCCCGGTCGCGCACGACGCCCTCGCCGCCCCGCTCCGCGAAGATGGCCAGGTCGGTCATGGCGCCGCCTGCGCCGACCACGGCGCTATATGTCCGGTTTTCAGAGCCGTTGGTTATGTAGACGCGCTCGCCCGGCTTGCCCTGGATGAACCCGTAGCTGTCGAGCGAGTCCGAAAAGCGCAGGCCGCGATGGTCCGCCGGTCCCTGCGCGAAGACGCGCCATGCCGGCAGGGTGACGCTGCCGTCGGGCGAGACATATTCCCTGGCCTTGGGCAGCGCCATATCGCGCGCGAACATGTCCGCCAACGTCGTGAATGCATAGGTCTTGGGATCGATCTGATCCTTGAACTCACCATTGTTCCACCAGTTGACGGGCAGCACCGTGGCTGCGCCTGGATGCGGAGCCACGGATGTCGCGGGAATGACGCTGATCTCGCTGTCCGGCGCATCGGGCCTGACGCTATAGACCGTGCCGTTGCGGCCATAGGAGGAAAGAACCAGCAAGTTGCCCGAACGATCCACAGTCAGGTTGACCGGATCGAGCGTGGCGTCGCGCACCATTTCCAGCCGTCCTTGATCGGACCAGCGCCAGATGCGCTGGAACTTGCGGTCGATGAAATAGAAACGCCCTTGCGCGTCCACTGCGCCGCCGCCGGCAGAGTGGAAACCTGCTGCGAGTTTCTCCACCCTGGCGCCCAGGAAGGTGGAGGGCGTGACCGGATCGGGCTTGGCCGGCACATCCAGCACGGCAAACTCCCGCTCGCGCACGTCGAGCCCATGGGTCACGTCCCTTATGCTATTCTCGAACGGGAATTTGGTGAGCCGCAAAAAGGTCGCGCAGCCATTTTCGTCGCAGGTGGCAAGGCCGCTTTCGCCATTCACATGGACGTTGCGGAAACGGATATCATGGGAATTATAGAGGGTGACGGCGGCCGGCGCAGGCTCACGGGTGCGGGTGACGCGATAGCCGTGGAAGTTGGCGACCAATATATTGTGGGAATTGCGGATCTCCAGCGCGACGGCATTGCCGCTCTCGCCCGCTTCACCTTCGGTCTGGGGCGCCAGCAATTCCCAGTTGGAAACGCGGTTGAGGCCGATTTCGGTGCGGACATGATGTTCGACCGACGCCTGGATCAGACGACCGGGCGTGTCCGTGTCGGATATCAATATGCCGGGATGACCGAAGGTGCTGGGACTCCAGATATTGGCGAAGGTGCCACCACCGCCCTGCGTGACCCAGAGGCTGGCATATTGGCCGGCCCAGCGGCGCGCGGCGTCGGGATCAGCGGTAGCATTGTTATTATAGGGCGTGACGCGGCTGCCATCGAAGCGATCGGTGCCATGGCCACCCTGGAACTTGACGTCGTTGACCATCGAGTGGGCGCCCGCTTTCCACAGCAGCGCGGTGGCGCGCGGATTGGCGCCGTTGGTGTTGAGGCCAAGGCCCGCGACGATCGCATCGCCGCCCTGGGCGCTTTCGACCAGCGCCTTGGGCGCACCGACCCCCGCCCAGGCGGGGGTCGTGTCGGGCAGCACGATCTGCGTCAGGCTGGGGTGCAAGCCCAGCAGCACCGTGCCGGGGCGTAGACGCAGCGTATCGCTGACCCGATAGAAGCCCGCGGGCAGATAGACGACACGATGGCTATCGATCGCCTTCTGGATCGCGGCCGTATCGTCCGTGCTGTCATCGCCCTTTGCACCGAATGTGCGGACGCTCACCCATTCGGATACCGACGGCAGCGCACGAATGGCGGGCGCGGCCGGCGCGGGCAGGCTCGCGATGCGTTCCGCCTCCATCTCGGTTCTATATTCGCCGATGCGGCCAAGACCGGGCAGGGTCAGGCCATGGGTGAAGGATGTGACCTTATAAGCCGCGCCCGCGCCTGCCACCGTCCGGCCGCTCTCGCGGAAGCGGGCGAAAGTCGGGCTATTGGCGGCCAGCACATTCTGGAAGCCGATCTGGGTATAGACATTCTTCTCGTTGGAGATGAGGACGCCGGCCTTCGACACATTTTCGAACCGGACATCCTGGCCCCAGAGCCAGTCGCCATAGCCGCGATCGATCTCGATTCCGACCGGCACATTGCGGAAAGCGACGTTGACGAGGGTCAGGCCCGCTTCATGCTCGCGAATGGCCGCGTCACGCTGCCCTTCGAAGGTCGCGTCGACCAGCGCGAACGGCCAGGCGGGCGACGGCTTCTCGGCCAATATGCCATAGCGGCCACCCCTGAAATGCAGGTCTTCGGCTTCGTTGGCGACATGGTAGAGACCGGCCAGGCCAGAGCCGATGTCGAAATCGACATGGCTGACGAAGCTATGCTGCGCGGAATGGAAACGGATCGCGGTGGCGGCCGGATTGCCGTCCAGGATACGGAAATCGATATTGGCAAGCGCGGAATAGAAGGTGCCGGGATTGGCGTCGGCTATGTCCTTGTTGAAGGGCACAGTGCCGGCAGGCGGGAAGGCGGCAGGCCGGGTGTCCTTGTCGGTCTGACGCGTGCTACCGGTGAACATCAGCATATGGGCGACGCCGCGCTGGAAGCCGGGCGTGTTCTTGCCGAGCAGGATGATCGGCCGTTTCTCACCGATGCCGAAGATGCGGACCCCCGGCCAGAGGAACAGGGTGCGGCTGATCCGATAGGTCCCGGCGGGCAAAAAAACGATGCCACCACCGCCCTTCTCCGCCGCCTTGTCGATTGCCTCCTGGATCGCGGCGCTGTCGTCGGCGCGGCCATCACCCACCCCTTGCACGGCGACGGCGCGGGGTTCGTCGGGCGCGCTGACATAGACGGACGGGGAAGCCTGCGCCGTCTGGACCGCCGCCAGACAGAGCAGCATCGATGCGCAGGCGCCGATCAAACAGCGATACATTCGGCAAGCTCCGAAAAGAAGATGTCCCGGCCGTGCAGAACCGGGACGAGGTTGGGGGAGATCAGGGACGATCAGAAGTTGAAGCGGACACCCGCGCGATAGATGCGGCCCAGCGTGTCGTAGAGCGCCGGATTGATATCCAGACCGGTATTGGTCTGGGGCGATGCGACCGGGTCCTTATCGAACAGATTATCGACCTTGCCATAGATGGACAGACGGTCGCTGAACTTGAAGGTCGCGCCGATATCCATATAGAAGGCGCCCTTCATCCTGTTATAATCGATGGTCGGATGATTCCCGGTCGAGGCGGGGCAGGACGACTGGCAGACCACATATTGGTTGCCGAAGGTGCCGTCGCTGAACCAGCGTTCCTGCACCGTCAGGCTGAACCTGCCGCTGTCATAGGTTTGCACCGCCAGCCATTTCCAGTCGGGCGTATTGCCGTTGTTGGCGCCGGCCTGATCGACCGGGTCCACGCCGGCGACGCCAGCATTGACGATGAATTTGCGGATATGGGTGCCCAGCGCGCGGACGGTGAAATTGCCGGGCAGCCCAAGCGGCTGCTGCCACTGGTAGCTGGCCTCGATATCGAACCCGCTGGTCCGCCAGGAGGCGAGATTGAACGGCTGGACATTGATGAAATTGTCCTGAACATTGGCATTGTCGAGGCTGAAGCCGCCGCAGAAGGCCTGATTGCCATCGAAGCAGAATTGCACGATCTGCTGCGCTGACAGGCTGGAGATAACTCCCTTCAGCTTGATGTCATAATAGTCGAAGGACAGGCTGAGGCCCGGCAGCCAGGACGGCCGCGCCAGAACGATGCCGATTTCGGTGTTGCGCGCGATTTCCGGCTTCAGATTGGGGTTGCCGATCGTTCTCTGGAACGCCTGCACGGCGGCGCCCTGGAAGGGGTCGTTGAAATTGGGCAGCGTCGTGACGGTCGGCGCCGCGAACAGCTCCGACAGGTTGGGCGCACGCACGTCGCGCGACGTCACGGCACGCAGGCGAATGCCGTCGAGCGGCGTGTCCCAGGTACCGCCCACCTTCCACGCCCACACGGTGCCCGACGTGCTATAATGGGTGCCGCGACCGGCGGCATTCAGGTTCGCACGGCCCACCGACTGGCTGTCGAACAGCGGCAGGTCGACTTCCAGAAAACCTTCATAGACTTCGTATTTGCCGCGGCCATTCTTGTAATTGCCGGCTGCCCAGTTATTGCCCTGCGCTGCGTTGAGCAGCGGATCGGCGGGATAGTCCGGGCTGTTGGGGCTGAGGTCCGAAACGCCGGCGCCATAGGGGTCCGCATTCACCCGGTAGAATTCCCGACGATATTCGCCGCCGAACGCGACCGACACCGGCCCGGCCCACAACTCGAAGGGATTGCCCGAGAAGTTCAGGCTGGCGACGTCCTGGGTCAGCTTGGTGTGCTGGAACGGACCATTTTCATGCGGGGCGACATAGGCGAGCGCCGACGCAGAGGGGGTGAAGCCGCCGAAGATGTTGATCGGCTGGCAGCCATTGGCCCGCGCCACCGGATCGGCGCAAATGATCGCCCCGTTGAGGGTGATCGCATTGGCCGCCGCCGCATAGCGGTTCTGAAGGACAATATCCTTCACCCGGATGTCGGAAATGGTGATGCCATGTTCATAATAGGCGTCATAGTTCCAGTCGGAGCCGCCGACCTCGAACTTGCCCTTGGCCCCGGCGACGAAGCGATATTGGCGCCGGTCAGTATAGACTTGCGGATCGGGGAAGGCAGCGTTGCTCGACCCGAAATTGAAGAAGGTAATGCCGGCAGTGGCACAGCGATCCTTGACCAGTTGCGGCAGGAAGGCGTTGGCGCATTCGACCCTGAGGCTCGCGCGGCCATAGCCGGGGCTGGGTTGATTGTTGGTCTTCACCTGCGCCACATTGACCGTGACATAGGCTTCATTGTCCTCGGCAAAGTCGAAGCCGATCCGGCCATAGCCGTTGATGCGCTCCAGCTTGGACTTGAGCGACGCGCCCGACCCCGGCGCGCCCGACAGATCGCCGCCCTCGCAAAAGCTGTTGCCGGGATAGCAGTTGGTGACGGCGCCGGTGCCGGTCGGCTGGCCGTTCGACCCATAGTTGAAATTATAGGGCGTGCCATTCTGATCGAAGGCGATGCCCTGCAACGGACCATTGTTGATCAGGCCGTAGCGCGCGAACTGATAGGGTTGCGCATAGTCGCGATAGTTGAACTGCGGCAGGCCATTATTGGTCTGGCCGGTATTCATCAAGGTGGTGGCGCGATACCAGTCGCGGCTGCCGGCCAGGTCCGTGCCGAAATCGCCCGCGCCGACGCCGCCTTCATGGTCATATTCACCGCTGAGGACGAGATGGAGGCGATCGTCCATGAAGGACTTGCCATAGGCGGCCTGGACCAGCGCCGTCTCGTCATCGCCATATTTGGTGATGCTGCCCAGGATATTGCCCTTGAATCCTTCGAAATGGGTGTCGGTGATGAAGTTGACGACGCCGCCGACCGCGTCCGACCCATAGGAAGCCGAGGCGCCGCCGGTCACGACGTCGACCCGCTTCACCAGCAGTTGCGGGAACATGCTGATGTCGGGCACGCCGGTAACGTTGGCGCCGACCACGCGCTGGCCGTCGAGCAGCGTCAGGGTGCGGATGGGCTGGAGGCCGCGCAGCGAGAAGGAGCTCAGCCCCTGCTGGCCGCTCGACGTGCTGAAGGTGCCGGTCGCCGCGCCGGTCGATCCCTGGAGCGAAGGCAGCTGGGCCACGGTGTTGAAGATATTGGGCTGCGCATTGTTGGCGATCTGCTCCTCGCCGATAACCGTGGTGGGCGTGGGCGCATTGAAACCGCTGGTGGTGATGCGCGATCCGGTGACGACGATATCGGCGGCGCGCGGCGCGGACGCATCGTCGGCCTGGTCCTGCGGCGTGATGCTCTGGGGCTGCGGCGCGGGGGCGGACTGGGTCGGGGTCTGGGTCTGGGCCTGCGCCAGTCCGGCCAAGGCCATGGTCGCCACCGCCGCCAGGCTGACGCCGGCCAGTTGCCGATGGATTGCGATCGTCACTTTCATTGATCCTTCCCCTTTATATCCGACCCATCCTCCCGGAGCCGGTCGCGCCCATGTCGGGCGATCCTACAAAGCCTATCCCCGCGCCCCGTCCGCCGCACTTACGACATAGGTCGTAGATGCTGCCGGAAGCCCTGATTTCAGGGCTTTGCCGCGTAGAGCGCGTGATGCGTCAAGATGAAGAGCGTGCGCTTGTCCGGCCCGCCGAACAGGATCTGCAACGGCCGGTCCGGCACGTCGATGCGTCCCGTTTCCTTGCCGTCGGGACCATAGACAAAGATCTGCCCGTTCGCGACATAGACGCGCCCCTGACCATCCACCGCGACGCTTTCGCCGCCGCGATTGGCGAAGGGCTTGAGGTCGGTCAGCGTGCCGCCCGCGCCGACCGTACCGCTATAGGTTATATTCTCCGACCCATTGGTGACGAACAGGCGCTCGCCCGGCTTGCCGCCGATGAGGCCGTTCGCGTTCAGGCTGTCGGACCAGCGCCAGCCTGTATGATCGATGGGGCCCTGCTGCCATGTGCGGAAGGCGGGCAGGGACAGGCTGCCGTCGGGGGAGAGATATTCCTTCGCCTTGGGCGTGCCGGCGTCGCGCGCGAACATCTCGGCGAGCGTGGTGAACGCATATGTCTTGTGGTCGAGCTGGTCCCTGAACTCGCCATTATTCCACCAGTTGACCGGCAGCAGCGTCTTCGCCGCGCCGCCCGCGCGTATCGGGGTCGGCTGGATCAGCGTCATCTGGTCCTTCGGCCCTTCCGGATCGACAGAATAGACGCCCGCCTTCGGCCCCAGAGAGGACAGGACCAGCAGATGACCCGACCCGTCGATCGCCAGATTGACCGGATCGAGCGCATGGTCGCGAACGATCTCCAGTCCCTTGGTTTCGCTCCAGCGATGGATGCGCTGGAAGCGGCGGTCGATGAAGTAGAGCGCGCCCTTGGCGTCCACCGCCGCGCCGGAGATCGACCAAAAGCCATCCTCCAGCTTCTCGACCCTGGCGCTGCTGGGCGAGACCGGCGTGATCTTGCGGTCGGCCGCGCCGATGTCGAGCTTGGCAAATTCCCGCTCGCGCACCAGCAGCTTGCGGCTCACATCCTCGATCGCATTGTCGAACGGATATTTGCTTGCCCGCAGGAAAGTGCCGCAGCCTTCGTCGTCGCAGGTCGCATAGCCGCTCTCGGCATTGATATGGACGTTGCGGAAACGGATATCGCTCGAATTGGTCAGCCTGACCGCGCTTTTTTCCGGCGCATAGGTGCGCGTCACGCGATAGCCATGATAGTTGGCGAACAGCAGATTTTTCGAATTGCGGATGTCGAGCGAGATGGCGTCCGGGCCGTCATCCACCTCCTGCTCGGTTTGCGGCGCCAGAAACTCCCAATTCTGCACATTGTCGAGCACGAATTCGTTACGGGCATGATGTTCGACCGACATTTCATAGACATGGCCGGGCGTGCTGGTGTCGGTGATATAGAATCCAGCCTGCGCGAAACTGTTGGGACTCCACACGTCGGCGAAGGTACCGCCGCCGCCGTCCGTCACCCAGATGCTGGGATATTGGGCGTCCAGCCGTCCGTCGGTGACCGGATCACCCGTATTGACCCGCAAGGCGCCCAGCATCTTGCCGTCGGCGGTCGGCGTGCCGCCGCCGCCCATAATCTTCACGTCCTCGACCAGGCTTTTCTCGCCCGATCGCCACAGCAGCGCCGAAGCGCGCGGATTGATGCGGCCGGTGAAGAGGCCAAGGCCCGACAGGATATTGTCGCCGCCTTTGGGGCTTTCGAGAATCGGCAGCACCGGGCCGAGACCCGCATGGGCAGGATTGTCGTCGGGAATATAGAGTTGCGTGATGGCGGGATGCAGGCCGATCAGCACGCTGTCGGGGCGGATGGTGAGCTTGTTCGTGATCTTGTAGAAGCCGACCGGGAAATAGAGGATGCGATGGCTGTCGATCGCCTTCTGGATCGCGACGGTGTCGTCGGCCTTACCGTCGCCCATCGCGCCCAATGTGCGGATATTGACCCATTCGCGCATCGGCGGCAGGTCGCGAATGGCCCTTTCGCGCGGCGCGGGCATGGCGGGCAGGACCTGAATATCCGCTTCCGTCTTATATTCGCCCTGATGGCCCAGGTCCGGCACGGCGAGGCCGTAGGAGAAATTTGCGACCCTATAGGCCTTGCCCTTGCCATCCACCGTCCTGCCGCTGTCGCGGAAGCGGGCGAAGACCGGACTGTTCTGGACAAGCGCATTGTCGAAACCGACCTGGGTGAAGACATTATTCTCGTTGGAGATGACGACGCCGGCCTTCGACACATTTTCGAACCGGACATCCTTGCCCCAGAGGCTGTCGCTATAGCCCCGGTCGATCTCGATCCCGACCGGCGTGTTGCGGATCGCGACGTTGACGAGGGTAAGATCGACCTCATGCTCGCGGATGGCGGCGTCGCGCTGGCCGTCGAAGGTCGAGTCCAGAAGGGTGAACTGCCAGGCGGGGGAGGTCTTTTCCGTGACGATGCCGTAGCGGCCGCCCTGGAAATGGACATTCTCGATGACATTGCCGGCTTGATAGACGCCGGCGAACGCCGTGCCCAGGCGGAACTCCATGTGGCTGAGGAAGGCATGCTGCGCCATGCGGAAGCGCACGCCCGCAGCCGCCGGATTGCCCGCGCCGATCTCGATATCGACATTGCTCATCGACGAATAGAAGGTGCCGGAATTGGCATCCCGGACCACTTTGTCGCGCGGTACGACGGTCGGCACCGGAACGGGCACCTTGCCGACATTATACTGATCGCCGCCCGCGAAGATGACCATCGTCGACACGCCCTGCTGAAATCCCGGTGTGTCGGCGCCCAGCAGGATGACCGGCCGGGTAGGACCGACGCCATAGACGCGCACGCCCGCCGGTACGATCAGGCTGCGCGTGATGCGATAGGTGCCGGACGGCAGGAAGACGATGCCATGGCCGGTCTTGTCGCGCGCCTGGTCCAGCGCCTGCTGGATCGCCGCGCTGTCGTCGGCCTTGCCGTCGCCCTTCGCCTTGACCGTGACGGCATGGGGTTCGTCCGGCGCGACGGGGAAAACCGACGGGCTTGCGGCCCGGGCCGGCGCTCCCAAAGTGGTCGCCGCCAACAAAGCCGCGATCATGCTGCGTCCGATCATAGCCGCCTCTCCATGCTGTTATCTACCTGGGATCGCCTGATTAAAGATCCGGCCTGGACTTGGCACTTGCGACGAAGGTCGTAGTTTGCACGCGGCGATCCGCGATTCTATAGCGAGGGAACAGTGTCGCGGCGCCGTTCGACGCCGTCCGTCTGCAAGGGACGTCGCTTTGTTATCATCCTTGGCCCCTTCGTCCGCTCTCGCCGTGATCGTCATGGGTGTGAGCGGCTGCGGCAAATCGACGCTGGGCGCCCTGCTGGCGGACGCCATGGCCTGTCCCTTCCTGGAGGGGGACAGTTTCCATGCCCCCGCTGCGATCGAGAAGATGCGCGGCGGGCAGCCGCTGACCGACGAGGATCGCTGGCCCTGGCTCGACCGGCTGGGCGCCGCGACTGCGACAGCGAGTGAGACATATGGCGCAGCGGTCGCGGCCTGCTCCGCGTTGCGGGAAAGCTACCGGGACCGGCTGCGATCGGCGATCGGCAGCCATGTGCGGTTTGTGCTGCTGGACAATAGCCGGGAGGAATTGTTGGCCCGGCTCAACAACCGGCCCGGCCATTATATGCCAGCGACCCTGCTGGACAGCCAGATCGCGACATTGGAGCGCCCGGCCCCCGATGCGCGCACGATGATCCTGACCACCGATGTCGCGCCGGAACAGTTGCGGGACCAGGTGCTGGCCTGGCTAAGCTGAAGCGCTTCAGGGCAATCGCTTCAGGGCATCAGGCGACGGCGCCCTTCCCACAGATGCCAGCGCATGGCGAGCGCTGCGCCTTCGGGATCCTGGGCGCGGATGGCGGCGACGATCTGCTCATGTTCGCGCAGCATCGTGGCGATGACCTCCGGCGGGCGTGACCGGCTGATGTCGACGCCCGCCCGCATGATCTTGTCCACATCGCCATGCAGCGCGTCGAAGGCGAGCAGGAAGGCGGGATTGCCCGTCGCCTTGGCAATGCGGCGATGCAGTTCCATATCCTCGACATGGGCTGGTTCGCTGGACAGGAGTGCCGCGCGCAGCATCTCCATCCCTTCCTCCACATAGGCCATTTCCTGGGCGGTGCGACGGGTCGCGGCGAGGCGCGCCGCCTCCGCCTCCAACACGAAACGCACTTCATAACTGCCCAGCGTGGTCGGCAGCTCGGTCGATGCCATGAACATGGCCAGCCGGTCGGACGGGCGGCTCTTGACGAAGGAGCCGGCCCCGCGCCGCGCCTCCGTGATGCCGTCCGACGCCAGCCGCATCAGCGCCTCGCGCACGATCGCGCGCGACACGCCGAACATTTCCGCCAGCCGCGCCTCCGACGGCAGGCGCGCACCGACCTCCAGATCCTCCGCCTTGATGATGTCGACGACCTGCGCATAGACATGATCGGAAAGTCGCGACTGGCTCATCATGACCTCACCCCCCTGATCAGAAGATGCTGCTCGCGACAAGCACCAATAGCAGGCCGACGATCGCCACCACCGTCTCCATGATCGACCAGGTCCGGAACGTGCCGGGCATATCGGTGCCCAGATAGCTCTTCACCAGCCAGAAGCCCGGATCATTGACATGGGAGAAGAAGAGCGAGCCGGCGCCGATCGCCAGCACCATCCATTCGGGTTCCACGCCCGACGCCGCCACCAGCCCCTGCATCACACCGGCCGTGGTGATGGTCGCCACGGTGGCCGAGCCGGTCGCCAGGCGGATGCAGACCGATACGCTCCAGGCAAGCAGGATCGGCGAGATTGCGCCGCCCTGGGCAATGCGCACCAGCATGTCGGACAGGCCGGCCGTCACCAGCACCTGCTTAAGCGCGCCACCCGCCCCGATCGCCAGGATGATGCCGCCTGCGGGCGTCATCGCCTCCGTCCAGATCGCGTTCTGGATGGTGCGGTCGGTAATGCGACGGCCGAACAGCAGAGGCAGAGCGACCAACACCGCGACCAGCAGGGCGACGACCGGATCGCTGACCCAGGCCAGCCAGTGGAAATGGACGGCCATGGCTGGTGGCAGCAACGCGACCGCCTGACCGGCGGCGATCAGCACCACCGGCAGGAGCACCGCGGTCAGCGCGCGGCCCACCGAGGGCGTAGGGACATCTGCCTTCACCGGATCGAGCAGGGGCGGATTGAGCTTGACGCCCGGCGCCGTGAAGCGCGCCAGCAGGGGACCGGCGATGATCGCGGTCGGAATGCCGACGATAAGGCCGTAGACGAGCGTCAGGCCCAGATTCGCGCCCAGCGCATTGACCGCCAGCAGCGGCCCGGGATGCGGCGGCACCAGCGCATGAACCACCGACAAGCCCGACAGCGCGGGCAACATCAGGCGCAATTTGGCAGTGTCGCCATTTTGCCCGGCCGGCAGCGCCGCCGCCGCCGAAGCGACGATCGGCAGCAGCAGAACCAGGCCGGTTTCGAAAAAGAGCGGCAGGCCGATGACGATCGCGGTGAAGAGGCTGGCCCAGGGCGCGCCGCGCACACCCGACAGGCGCAGCGCGGCGCGCGCGAGGCCGCCCGCGCCGTCCGACAATTGCAGCATCGCGCCAAGGCCAAGGCCCAGAGCGACGACCAGGCCGGTCCCGCCCAATATGGCGCCCGCGCCCTTTTCGACCGCCTTGGCGGTTTCCTCCATCGGCAGTCCGGCGAGCAACCCCACGGTGAAGGCGCCGCAGAGCAGGCCGACAAAGGGATGGAGGCGCCCCCGGATGATGAGGGCGATGGACAGGGCGATACCCACGCTGGCGGCAAGGACAAGCCGATAGTCCGCCGGGCTCATCGCCGCTGCGCCCCGGCGCCGGCGGGGAAACCCATATCGGCAAACGCAGCCGAACGACGTATTGATAGCGCCATCCTACCCCTCTCCTAATCCGCTGGAATCCAGCGATTCAGCCCTATGAACCTTGAAATCTGTTAGACAGATTATAGAGGAAAATTCTCGATATCCTAGATTATTCGTGAAAACAGCCAATTTTTTGCTTGAAGCTGTCTGACTGATTCTCTTATTGTTAGCGTTACCGACTCCGATGCCGCCAGCGGGCCAATAAGTTGGCGCACTTTATCGGACCGAACAGGGAGAGGACGGATGCACTTCGCGATGGATTTGCACGATAGTCTCGATCAGCAGGAATTCGGACGCGTCGACCGTAGAGGCGCAGAACCGCCCCGCCTGACCCCGACCCAGATGAAGGTGCTGCGCTGCGTCCATTCGGGGCTGCTCAACAAACAGATCGCCTATGAACTGGGCATGGCCGAGGCTACAGTGAAGGTCCATATGACCGCGCTGATGCGCAAGCTCAATGTCCGTAACCGCACCCAGGCGGCCATCGCCGCCCGCAATCTGGGCTGGTTGCGCCCGGCCATGAGCCGCGTGGCGGACTGAACGATCCCTTCATGGGCTGGGAGGATGGCATGACGACCGGTTCCCGTCGCGAGATATTGGGTGGCCTTAGCGCCAGCATGATGCTGACAGGCCTGCACGCACGCGCGGCGACACCGCCGGCACGCAGGATCGGCTATGCGATCGTCGGCCTTGGCTCTTATGCCACGCGCCAGATCATGCCGAACTTCGCCGGGTGCGACCATGCCCGGCTGGTGGCGCTGGTCAGCGGCACACCCGCCAAGCTCGACCGATATGGCACGGAATATGGGATCCCGAAGACCCACCGCTACAGCTATGCCGACTATGACCGCATCCGCGACAATCCGGATATCGATGTGGTCTATGTCGTGCTGCCCAACAGTCTGCATGCCGAATATAGCATCCGCGCCGCCCAGGCCGGCAAGCATGTGATGTGCGAGAAGCCCATGGCGATATCCGTGGCGGAATGCCAGGCGATGATCGCCGCCTGCCGCAAGGCCGGCACGAAACTGATGATCGGCTATCGGTCGCGTTTCGAACCCTATAATCGGCTGGCGATCGATCTCGCGCGCAATGGCCATGTCGGGCCGACGCGGCTCATCACCGCCGATCACGGCTTTCCGATCAGGCCGGATCAGTGGCGGCTGGACCGGCCCCTGTCGGGTGGCGGATCGATGATGGACATCGGCATCTACAGCCTGAACGCCGCGCGCTATCTGACCGGGGAGGAACCGGTGGAGGTGAGCGCAGTCGACTCCACCGACCGGTCCGATCCGCGCTTCCGCACCGTGGAGGACCGGATCAGCTTCCTGCTGCGCTTTCCGTCCGGCATCATCGCCAATTGCATTTCCAGCTACAGTTCATCCCATAATGCGTATCGCGTCAGCGGCACACAGGGCTGGATCGATATGGAACCGGCGACACCCTATTCCGGCCAGACGATGACAATCCGCAAGGATGGCGTGACCGCGCCCCGCACGCTGCCCGCACCGGCGAAGAACCAGTTTGCCGGGCAGCTCGATCATATGGCCGAATGCATCATCGGCGGTGCGACGCCGATCGTGGCGGGTGAGGAAGGGCTGGCCGACCTGCGCGTGATAGAGGCGATCTATCAATCCGCCGCCGAGGGACGAAGCGTCAGGATCAACGCATGATCGCACGACGCACCGTGCTGGCAGGCCTGGCGAGTCTGCCGGTCGCGGCCATGGCTGCGCCGGCTCCCGCCCCGGCCGGTTTCATCCAACGCCTGGCGCCCGGCCTGGACGCGATCCTTCCGCCGTCCGCCAAGGTGGAATTTCTGGCGGAGGGATTCCGCTGGGCCGAAGGGCCGGTGTGGGCGCCGCAGGGCGATTATCTGCTGTTCAGCGATCCGCCCGCCAATATCGTCTATCGCTGGCGCCGGGGCGAAGGCGCCACGCCCTTCCTGTCGCCGTCCGGCGTTCAGGGTGAAATCCCGGCGGGGGTGCGGGAGGCGGGCCTCAACGGCCTGACCATCGACAAGGACGGCGCATTGGTCGCCGCGGACAGTGGCACGCGCGCGATCGTGCGCATCGACCTTCAGACCCGTAAGCGCACTATCCTGGCCGACCGGTTCGAGGGCCAGCGATTCCACAGTCCCAACGACCTGTGCATCGCGCCATCGGGCATGATCTATTTCACCGATCCGCCCTATGGCTTCACCGACGGTGATCAGTCCATCCTGCGCGAGTTGCCGCAGAACGGCCTTTATATGCTCGCTCCGGACGGCAAGGTGACGTTGCTGGACGGCAGCCATCACCGCCCCAACGGCGTGGCGATCGCGCCGGACGGGCGGACCCTGTATCTCGCCCTGTCGGACGAGAAACGGCCCGAAGTGCGAGCCTATACGATAGGCAGGGATGGGCGGCCGACCGGGCAGCGCCTGTTCCACGACTTCCGCCCCGAACTGGCGCAGAGCCAGCCGGGCCTGCCCGACGGGATCAAGGTTGGCCCCGGCGGCCATGTCTTCGCCACCGGGCCGGGCGGCGTCCATATATTGACGCCGGAGGGTGAAGCGCTGGGCCTGGTGGGCACCGGCAAGGCGGTCGCCAATATCTGTTTCGGCCAAGGCGGTGCCAGCCTGTTCCTGACATCGTCGGACAGGCTGGCGATGGTGCCGCTCTTGTCCTAGAGCCTGTTCCGATTAAATTGAATCGGAACAGGCTATATTTTTTGTTTTCAATGATTTAGCTACAATGGCCTTCGGCTCCGAGTCGTCAGATGTTCCATCTGACTTGAAATCGCTTTAGCGATAGCGGCCCATCGTCACCTTGATCCACACCGGCTGGTCGATCGGGTTCAGGCCATAATCGGTCTGATCGCCATTCCAGATGCGGTCCATAACCCAGGCGCCCTTATCGAAATGCCCTTCCTCGACCCGGACGACCATGCCGCCCGGCGCGCTGCCCGACTTGGGATCGAAGGAGACGCGGACATGGTCGCCGGTGAAGAGAAATTCATAGGCCGATAGCTGCGCAACCACCATGCCGCCGGTCGGCGCAGCCGTCCAGGCCGGCAGGTCCGTCTTGGGGAACCATGCGCGCTGGCCGAACTGCTAGTGACCGAAGCTGGCGATGATGGTCCAGTCGCCCATGGTCGTGCTGACCGGCGCGCCGTCATCCGGCTCGGCCGCGCCCCAGACGGGGTGGTCGAAGGCGATCTTCGCCCAGGGCGCCGCCGCCACGATCCGATATTTGGCGGCAAAGGCGTCCAGCGTCGCGTCGTCGAAACCCTTGGCACCCAGCGGGTTATAATAGCCGGTTCCACCCATGCCGAAGGGCGCAAAGCCGATCACGCCGCGGCCCAGCGCCGCCCAGAAATAGCGCGCATATTCAGCGGCATTGCCGATTTCCGGCATCATCAGCGCATTGTCCGCCCGGGTGTAGAGGTCGACATGCTTGAAGACATTGCGGCTCGCCCGGTCGTAAATGTCCGGCGCGGCCAGATCGAGCGAAGGCGCCGCCGCGCCACGCGCGAGGGGCTGCCGGTGAAAGACTATTTCGTCTGGAGCCTGATGGACAATTTCGAGTGGGAGGACGGCTATACCAAGCTGTTCGGTATCCACCATATGGACTTCAAGACCCAGAAGCGCCCCCAAGCTGTCCGCCGACTGGTATCGCGAGCTCGTGCGCAGCAACAAGCTGGTATGAATATGATCCTGGAGAATGGGATAGCTGCGCGGATGCAATCGACGTCTTGCCCGTTTCGCTTCCATCTCGGATAAGGCGGCAAAACCAAGGACCAGGGTGAGCGATCGCATCGTACACTGTTGGGTGAGTTGATCGGCGAAGAGCCGATCCGCAAATGCGCTGGCGAACTCGCTGTGAGGGCCATGAATCAGCTTACGATACAGTCTGCTACTCTGCAGAAAATGAATCTCTCCCATCTCGCCTCTCCTTCGCATGAACTGGGATGGAAAGGTCTAAATCTATGTCGATCAGGCCGCCGCTAGATCGTAAGCGATGTCCTCAGCCCACGTCGATTCAGCAGATGCGCCATATTGTGAAAATCGAGACCTATGCTTTCAGACAGGATAACCTCAACCATTGCATAGGGTGCCTCATTCTCGACAGTTCCGGGCCGTTTTCATTATAGATGAAACGTCAAATGGAGTTACCAATCGACTGAGGAGAGCAAAGCAAGGCAGTGAAGCCTCACCCGAACCGATGAAGGTCCCAGATATGCGGATAGCATCGAGAACGGACGTCGATGGCGCTTACTGATCTGGCTCTCTTGCTCCCCTGATTTTGGCGTGCGTCATGCTTCCGCTTCGGCGGGGATGCCAAACCATCACTTCACTGTTGTCTTCGATCAGGACGAGGAGGAATATCATGTCCAAGCATATCGTGATTATCGGTTCCGGCTTTGCGGGAATGATGGCAGCCTTAGGCGCATCTCGCCTGCGTCATGAAAAGGGCGTCTCGCCGGACGATTTGATGATCACTATAGTCTCGCCAGAGCCGGAGTTGGTCATCCGCCCGCGTCTCTATGAACGCAATCCTGAACAGATGGTCGCGCCTCTCACCGAATTGTTCGGCGCGACCGACATCAACTATTACAAAGGCACCGTCGAGACAATCGACAGCACTGCGTCGACGATTGCGATCCTCGCGAGCGATGGCACGTCGACTAGCCTGAACTATGATCGACTGGTCCTTGCCGCTGGCAGCGACGGCTTTGCTCCTCCGATCCCTGGTCTCGCCGAGTTCGGCTTTGCCGCGACGCAACTGGCCGAAGCGGTAGCGCTCGATCGCCATTTGCACTCGCTGGCGGAGAAGCCGGCGTCGATCGCGCGCAACACAGTCGTCGTCGGTGGTGCCGGCTTCACGGGGCTGGAATTCGCGACCGAGATACCGGGGCGTCTGCGCGAGATACTGGGCGAGGATGCCGATATCCGCGTCATCATCGTCGACCGGTCCGAGCATGTCGCGCCGGCGATGGGCGCGGAGCCACGGCCTTTTATCGAGGAGCGGCTGCGTGCGCTGGGCGTGGAAACGCGATTGAATGTCGGCATCGCGTCACTCGATGACAGCAGCGTGACCCTGGCCAATGGCGAGCAGATCGAAACCTCGACTGTGATCTGGTCCGGCGGCATGCGCGCCTCGCCGCTGACCGCGCAATTGCCCGCCGAGCGCGACAATCTGGGCCGCGTCATCGTGGAGCCTGATCTGCGCGTGCCGGGTCCGGGCAATATCTTCGCGACGGGTGACACCGCCAAGGCGCAGACCGATACGGCGGGGAATTATGCGGCCATGTCGTGTCAACATGCCCGCCGTCTGGGCGCCTTTGCCGGACACAACGCCGCCGCGGATCTGCTGGGAGAGGCGACTCTTCCCTACGATCAGCCCGTCTATGTGACCTGTCTCGATCTTGGCCCCGACAATGCCGTCTTCACGCGCGGATGGGATTCCAAGCTGGAGATCAGCGGCGCACAGGCCAAGGCCGTCAAGAAGGAGATCAACGAGGTCTGGATCTATCCTCCGGCGGCTGAACGTGCGGCGGCTTATGAGAATGTGCTCGCCGCCCGCACAGTCGATTTTTAGGCGCTGACGGCTGAGGCGAAGCCCTGACAGCGGGGAAGATGTCCCCGCTGTCGTTACCTTCGGATCGGGGGGACAGGATCGAACTCGTTGATGAAAGGAACAGTCCGATGCTTCTCGAAAATCAGGAGCTATTGCATAGCGAGGACTTTGCAAACGAATTGGCCTGCGATTTCCGATTTTGTCCGGATCATCCTACCAACCTGGTCCAACCGGACTCGGCTTCGTTGACTGCGTTGGAACAAAGCGTCGTTGCGATTTCGCTGTTCGATCATCCTTCCAGCATCGAGCCACCTTGCGCGCTCATCCGGTTCCTCGGCTGGATATGTGGCAGTTCTCCCCCAAACCAACTCGCGGACGACCGGCTGGAGGCATTGCGGCGCTATTGCATTCTGGTGCGCGTGGAACGTGGTGTGCTGAGTGACCAGGAATTTGCCAAGGTACGCACGGTCGGCTTTTCAGATTCGGCTTTGCAGGAAGCGAGCGAATTGGTTGCGCTCGGCCAGAGGCGTTGATGGCTAGGCACCTGCGCGGGTCGCCACCGGCTGGGATTTCGTTATCCCGCCTTGCCCGCTTCCTTGCGGTTGGGATGTTGGGCGGAGGCATTCTAGTCGCGATCTTTCTCTGGTTTCGGCAACTTCTGGGCGATGCGCATTTTGCCGCCATGCCGATACCAATATTGCCTGTCGTCATTGCGTCGCGGCTGACAACGATCGCGGATCGGCAGCGCCGGTAGAAGCGGTCATATTCATCCTCATACTCTGGACGATGTCCCCAATAATGCTCTCAGCGAAAACGCCGCCCATGATATGTCGGGCCGACCGTGCAGCACGATGAGTGCTGCGCCGAGTCCGGTATCGGCCATAATATTCACAATTAAAATTATGGAAATTTATCTATATTACCTCAATAAATCTGATATATTATCAGCAATTAAAGTTAATATTGATTTATTGCACGATTTTTTATTGAAATTTATAGCTTATACTTTTGTATGGTTCACACGATACTTTAATACCAATGGACTGAATGCGCCACTCGACCTAGTCTCGTTTACGCCATGTTTGAGGCGTCATTCAGGAGGATCGAGACATGAAACAAGACACCTTCTCCATCCTACGGGGATCGGAGGTCCAAGATCTCGTGCCGTCGCGTTACGCGCTGCGGGTGGGCGAGATCGAAGTGCTTGTCATCAGCGACGGTGTTCTGCCGCTGCCGTTCGCCACCTTGGCGACCAATAGCGACCCGGCCGAGCTGGCCGCCTGGCTGGACAACATGCGGCAACCACCCGAAACTTTTAAATGGCCGCTCAACGTGGTCGTGATCCGTAGCGGCGGCCGGACGATACTCGTCGATGCCGGGATCGGGGCCGAGTTCCCGGCGGACTTGCCGCAGTCTGCGGGGCTGCTGGCCCGACGCCTGGACGCCGCTGGCATCGACCTCGAAGCAGTGACTGACGTGGTGATCACCCACATGCATGTGGATCATGTCGGTGGGCTGCTCGCCGACAGGCTGGGCGGCCGGTTGCGCCCCGACGTGCCGATTCATTTGGCTGCCGCAGAGCTTGCCTTCTGGGAATCCCCCGATTTCTCGCGCAACAGCTTTTCCGGGATGTCGGAGGTGCTGGCGGCGACCGCCAAGCGGTTCGCCGACGAGTATCGTGACCAGATGCGACTGTTCGAGGACAAATACGAGGTGGCGCCGGGCGTCGTGGTGCGGCGCACCGGCGGCCACACGCCGGGGCACAGCGTGGTCCAGTTGGCCTCCGGCGGCGACCGGATGACGTTCCTCGGTGATGCCGTATTCCAGGACCATTTCGACCGCCCCGACTGGTATAATGCGTTTGACCACGACCCCGAGGACGCGGTTCGCGTCCGGATCAACCTCCTGCGGGAGCTGGCGGCGAGCCGCGAACTGATCGTGGCCGCTCACGTCACCTTCCCCTACTGTCGGGTGGCCATCGCCGGCGACGTTTTCCGCCTGGTGCCAGCCTATTGGGAGTTCTGACCGAATTGAGGTTCAGCAGAGTGAACGACTGCGCAAAACAGATTGCGCGCCGCCTGCTGACACGCCGCCCGAGAACGACCCTCGCCTCCCCCCACGTTCTCGGGCGGCGACCACCCCCTTTTCAAGGAGAGGGAGTATGCAGACCTATCGAGATTCACGACTTTGCGCGCGTCTCCGTCCATCCCGACCATTGGTTGAGGGGATCGTCGCGGGGTGGTGCAACGCATTTCGCTTGTGGCTAGCTAGCCGCCTCCGCGCGATAACCAACGCCGTTGAGGAAAATATCGACGGCGGACATAGTCAACGCGCTCCGTTCTTTGGCCTTTGGCGGAGACCTTATGCCCAGGACGACCTGAAGGTGCACGTTGCCGCGGATCATGCCCACGAAATGATCCGCTGCGGTAAGGCTGTCGCAGGCGCCAATCTCGCCGCGCGTCTGAGCGGCTGCGAGGACGTCGGCGAGCGTCCGGCTCGCAAGACCCGGCCCCAGCTCGTAGAATTGCCGCACAAGGTCCGGAAAGCGGGCATGTTCGGTCACTGCGATGCGATAGACGCCGAGCAGCGCGGGCGACATGTAGATGTCGATCAATTGCAGTCCGAAGTTGAGGAGCATGTCCCTCAGTTCCTGACCTTCCGGATTGTCGATGCTCAACGTTTTGAGCGCTCGGCCGGCCTGATCGGAAACGATCGCGGCGAACAATCCCTCCTTGTTACCGAACTCGCTGTAGATGTTGCGCTTCGATCCGCCCGTGCGCTCGATGATGTCGTCGATCCGAGTGGCGGCATAGCCTTGTTCAAAGAATATGACCGCCGCGGCCGCCAGAAGCGCATCGCGCCCGACTTTCGACCGGTTTCCGCTCGTCACCTCAGACACGCGGGATTCTCCTTCTTCTGCATTCAACGTCATTGACTGGTAATAATCAGTACCGTAATAGTCAATGGTAACGCATATTACCGGAGTGATCATGGCGAGCATGACAAAAAGGAAAAAGGCCGGCCTGCTGTTGATCTTCGTCGCAGTGGCGATCGGAGTTGCCGGTTGGGCGTGGGCGGCGGCTGAAGAGGCCGCAGCGACCGACAACGCCTATGTGCGTGGCGACGTCACGTCGCTGGCGCCCAAGGTCGCGGGCTATATCGTCGCGGTCGAAGTGCGCGATAACCAGGCTGTCAGGGCCGGCGATATTCTCTTCCGCATCGACGACCGCGACTATCGCGCCAAGCTCGCGCAGGCCGAGGCCAACGTACAAGCGGCGCACGCACGTCTGGCGAGCAGCGCCGAGGATATTCGATTGCAGCATATATTGGTGCGGCAGGCGGCGGCGCAGCGGCGCGCGTCGTCGGCAGATCTTGTGCTCGCGCGCAAGACCAGCGACCGCCGGGAGGCGTTGGTCGACGGTGGCGCGGTCAGCCAGGCGCAGGTCGATGAAAGCGACACTGGCCAGACGCGTGCGCAGGCCGGGTTGGCGGCATCGAACGCAACGCTTGATGCTCAGCGCCAGCGGATCGACCTGCTCGGCACGCACCACGAGGCGGCGGTCGCGGCGGTCGCGCAGGCAGAGGCAGCGCGCGATCTCGCGCAGATCGATCTGGAGAATACGATCGTCCGGGCGCCAATCGCAGGTGTGGTCGGCAATCGCCAGATCCGCGTCGGTCGGCTGGTCGCGCCGGGCGCACCGTTGCTGGACATCGTGCCGGTCGGCGACCTCTATGTCGTCGCCAATTTCAAGGAAACCCAGCTTGAACATATCCGGCCCGGGCAGGCGGTGCGGATACGCGTCGATGGCTATCCCGGCGTCGCGCTCGACGGCTTCGTCGACAGCCTCGCGCCGGGCAGCGGGTCCGCGTTCGCACTGATCCCGGCCGACAATGCGACGGGCAATTTCGTCCGTGTCGTCCAGCGCGTGCCGGTGAAGATCCGACTGCGCGGAAATCCGCTTGCCGGGCGGCTCGTCCCGGGCCTCTCGGCGCGGGTCGAGGTGATGCGCGGTAGCCGGTCATGACCGCCGCTGCTGTCTCCGAGGCGGCGCCCGCCGAGGCCACGACCGGCTGGTTGCTCGTCGCCGGCATCGTGCTTGCGAGCCTCACCGAGGCGGTTGCGAGCACCATATTGTCGCTCGGCCGCGCCGATATCATCGGCGATACCCACGCGACACCTGACGAGTTCGCCTTGCTCGACGTCGGCTATACCGCGCTCAAGCTCATCGGTTTCGCGTTGGCGCCCTGGTTGCTGACGCGGATCGATCCGCGGCAAGTGCTGCTGGCCGCGACTTTGGTCATGGGCGCGGCGTGCGCCGCGGCCGCCGTGACGGCTGACCTCGACCTGCTGATCATGCTTCGCCTCGTTCAGGGACTGGCAGGCGCCACATTGCTTGTCAGCGGGCAGGCGATCCTGTTCTGGAACTTCCCGGCGGCGCGCCAGCCGATCCTGCAGGCGATATTCGCAATGGGCGCGACCGTCGCGCCCGCGACCGTCGCGCCCTTGCTCGAGGGATGGCTGATCGACGCGCGGGACTGGACCTCGATATTCTTCTGGGTCCTGCCCTTGTCACTCGCAGGCGCGGGCCTGCTCATGATGGCCGCTCCGACCCCGGCGCGGCCGGCGCCGCCGCGCCCGCTCGACGGAATGAGCCTGCTCGCGTTCGCCGCCGCCATGCTTTGCGCAACCTATGTGCTGATGCAGGGGAGCCGCTGGGACTGGTTCGAAGCAAGCCGGATCGGCTGGCTGACCGCCATCGCCGTGATCGGCCTCATCATCCTCGCCATTCGGCAATTCCGGGCGCGGTCAGATGCCCTGCTCGACCTTTCGACGTTCCGGACCGAGGATTTCGCCTTCGCCTTCTTCGTCAGCTTCGTGGCGGGCGCCGCGCTGTTCGGCAGCGCCTTCCTGATCCCCGGCTTCGCGGTTTCGGTGCTCGGCTTCACCCCGACCGAGGCCGGCGCGTTGCTGCTGCCGAGCGGTGCCTGCTTTCTCGCGACGCTGCTGTTCGCCGCTTACATGATGCAGGCTCGCGGATTGCCGCCGGTCGCGACGGTCCCCTTCGGCATCCTGTCGATCATGATCGCGATGTGGATGCTCTCGGGCTCCAATGCCGAAAGCGGCAGCGCGGACATGATGCCAGCGGTGCTGCTGCGCGGTTTCGGGCTCGGCTTTCTCTTCCTGTCGATCAACTTGATCGCGTTCAGCAAATTGCCCGCCGCGAGCGTCGCCTTCGGCATCGGCATCTTCAATATCGGGCGCCAGCTTGGCGGGCTGATCGGCGTTGCGGCGCTCCAGACCTCCATCGATCATGGCGTCGTCCACAATCAGACGATTTTGGGCGCCGCGATCAACGCGGGATCGCCCGCGCTCGCCGAACGGATCGCAGCGACGACCAACCTGCTCGTCGCGCGCGGCGTCGAGGCGGGGGCCGCGGCAAAGACCGCCACGGCGATGGTTGGTCGCGCCGTCGGTGGGCAGGGGGCGGTGATCGCCTTCGACACTGCGTTCAACCTCGTCGCCTTGCTCTTCGTCTTCGGCGCACCCTGCATCGTCGCGTTCAAGATCCTGCTCGCCAAGACGATGGGCAAGCACAAACCCGTTCCAGCAGAGGCAAGTTCATGACACAGCCCCGATATTTCGCCTTCGCCGCTGCGCTTGCAGCGTTCTGCCTCGCAGGCTGCACGACGGTCGGTCCGGATTATATGCGGCCCGAAGTCACGGTCGGCGAGGCATGGATCGGCCAGGTCAGCAGTGAGGCGGTCGATGGCGCGTGGTGGCGCAGCTTCAACGATCCCTTGCTGACCGAACTGGTCGATGCAACGATCGCGGGCAACAAGGATCTCGAGGAAGCCGGTGCCCGGCTGCGCGAGGCGCGCGCCAATCGCGACGCGGTTGTCGGTCGGGAGTTGCCGCAGGCGAGCGTATCCGCAAGCGCAACCGAAAACCGCCTCAGCGAGAACGGCCTTTTGCCGGTCGGGAAGGTGCCTGGGCTCGGCCGCAATCTGTCGATCTACGACATGGGGTTCGACGCCTCGTGGGAAATCGACCTGTGGGGCAGCACGCGACGCGCCATCGAAAGCGCCGAGGCGCGCGTAGAAGTGGCCGAAGAAGGACGTCGCGCGGTCGTCATGCAGGCCATCGCCGAGGTTGTGCGATCCTATGTCGACCTTCGGACGGCGCAGGCGCTCAAGGCCAGCGCCGCCGTCGATGCGCGAGCGCAGTCCGATATCGCTCGGCTGATCGCCGATCGCCTGCGCGTCGGACTTGCATCGCGCGTCGAGCTGGTGCGTGCCGAAACGCTGGCGCGGGGGACTGCCGCCGCGATCCCCGCTTATGACAGCGATGCGGCCGCAGCGGCCTTCCGTATCGCGCTATTGGTGGGACAACCGCCGGAGGTGCTGCACGCGCGACTGCGCGACCCCGGCCTGCTTCCGGCCGTCGATGCCGAAATCGCCGTCGGGCTGCGATCGGACCTGTTGCGGCGGCGGCCCGACATCCGGCAGGCCGAGCGCGACCTCGCTGCCTCGACGGCAGAGGTCGGTGTGGCGACGGCAGAGCTTTTTCCGCGTTTTTCGCTGCTCGGCGGGATCGGGCTAGAGGCTCAGACACTGGGCGATCTTTTTTCCGGCAACAGCTTTCGCTTCCAGGTCGGGCCGTCATTGCACTGGCCGATCTTTTCAGGTGGTCGCATCCGCGCGCAGATCCGCGCAGCCGATGCGCGCGCCGACGCAGCCACGGCGCGATACGAACGCGCGGTGCTGAGCGCACTTGCCGACAGCGAAACGACGATCAATCGTTATGCAGCAGCGGGTTTCGTGCAGGAGGAGCGTCAAGCGGCGCACGCCGCCGCCGCTGAGGCGGTCGAACTGATGCGGCGGCGCTATGCGGCGGGTGAGGAAGATTTGACCGCACTGCTCCAGGCGCAGGTCGCTTATACCGCAGCCGACCGGATGCTGATCCAGGCACGGGCGGCACGACTCCAGCAACTCGCGGCGCTCTACAAGGCACTCGGCGGCGGGTGGGAAGCAGTCGAAACTACCGTGTCCTGATCCCATGCCTCTGCAGGCCATCTCTGGGGAAAGCGGCAAGAGTCGCGTCGTTGCGCGTCGGGCGGCGCAGCGCCGCCGCATCCTGGCGGTTGCGCGGCGCCATTTTTTGACGTGTGGACATGCCGCTACGTCGATGTCGGCCATTGCGGCGGAAGTCGGCGGCTCGAAGGCCACGCTGTGGGGGCATTTTGGGTCCAAGGACGATCTGTTTGACGCTTTTGTCGACAACGAGACTGCGACATTCCACGTTGAAACCTTTGCGGTCCTCGGCCATCCAGGCGAAGCATTCGCAATTCTCGGCTCCTTCATCGAGGCCTTTATCGCGTCGATGTCGACGCCAGCCGCCTTGAAACTCCAACGTCAGGTGGCTGGTGCGACCGGACGCGCGGCGGCTGGACAAATGCTTTACGATCGATTGATCAGCGCCGCCGAAACGACGCTTGCCGGCTTTTTCATATCGCACATGGCGGACGGAACGCTTCGTCGCGGCGATCCTCGTCGAACCGCTGAACTCGTCATCACGCTTTGCCTCGGCTCGGATCAGCAGAGGCTGTTCTGGGCGATCGAGCCGCCAGGCGCCCGGACCACGGTGCGCGCGCAAACCGCGCTCGATCTTCTCAAAGAAATGCTGCGCCCGGACGGAGGTAAGCGGTTCGCGGCCGATGGAGAAAGGAAATGAGTCGCAACTCGGCTTCCTTGCGCGCAGAAGGCAAAGCTCTCATGATGAAGATACAGGCCCATCAATCGGCGAATTGATACGAATCTGGGGGAATTGCGCCTCGAACTGTGAGAAATCCAACCTTCCTAATCCTTCGTATAATTACAATGCCGTGCCTTGTAAGCGACAGTGGCATAGACTGTCGAAGTCTATGAAAGAGAGTTCAAGCGCGTGGCCAAGATTCCGCTCGTCGCGATTGTCGATGATGACGAAGAAATTAGCGAAGCGCTTTGCGAGTTGCTGATGTCGACCGGGCTCACGTGCCGTTGCTTCGGCAGCGCATCTGCCTTTCTGGCGACCTATCCCGCAAGCGGCTTTGACGCCTTGGTCACCGATATCCGAATGCCCGGGATGAGTGGAATCGACCTGCTTGATCGGCTTCGCACGATCGATCCGGCGTTTCCCACGATTGTCCTGACATCAGTCAGCAACGAGCGTGATCGCAATCGAGCGTTCGAACTTGGCATCATGGCATGGCTGATGAAACCGGTTACCGACGATGTCTTGCTGGGTCATCTGCAGTCCGCTTTGGCGGGAGGGGACTATCTTTGGCCAGAGGAATATTGGGATGAGCGATAAGGCGCCGGACGGCGCCTCTCCAATGGCCTCCACTGCTTCGTGCGAGCCTGACATCGCAGACCTTGTGTCGGAAAGTGTCATCATCTTCGACACGACGGGCTCCATCCAATATTGGAACCCCGCATCGGAAGTGCTCTACGGCTGGCCGGCCCTTGCAATGCTCGGTCAAGATATCAGGAATCTGTCAGAACCTACCGCCGGCGGAAACGAGCATTGGCGCCTGCTAATGCTGGAAGGTGTTTGGCAAGGAACGGTCATCCGGCGGACATCCTCGGGAGCGACAGTCATTGCTGACGTTCGGCAGTATGTTCGATTCGATGGGGAGGGCAGTCCGCGCGACATCGTTGAGTATGGGCGGCGGTCGTCAAAGGATGGTTCGGAAGATGGCGCCGACTGGCACATGCCAGACCGATTGATGGCGGCGAGTTGGGAGTTGGACATCGCGGGCGCATTGCGCTGGATCACCGAGATCGAGGTCTTGCGTAGCGCCGGCTTGACCGCGGATCAAGAGCGACTCACGATGCTCGCACACGAGATAGTGCAGGCAACGCGGATTATCGATGTCAATGAACGTGCTGCACGGCTGGTCGGGGGCAATCGTGGGCGAGAGACGATGATCGGTCAATCGATCGCAGTTTTCTGGCCGATCGAGGCCCGCTCGGCACTGGCCGAACTCATCGCTCAAGCCGTGGCCGGCGGAACGGCCGACAGGACTTACCGGCGCCAGCTTCCATCGGACGGAATTTTGCGTGACCCGCTTTTGACGGTTTGGTTGCCAGAGGCCGGTGGGCGTCCCAATAGAGTATTTGCCGCAGCTAATGGCACAGCCGATGACGATCGATCCTATCTTTATCTGCGTGCGAGCGAGGCGCGCTACCGCAAGCTTGTCTATTATATGCCGGTCGCGCTGTGGCAGGTCGATGCGAGCCATATGCGAAATATTTACGCCGACCTTTATGCGAAGGGTGTTCGTGACTTCGATGCCTATCTCGACGAACATCCCGAGTTAATCCGGCTCAGCGCCGACACGGTTCCGGTCACGGATGTCAATCGCAGCGCAGTTGAACTATTCGGCGGTGCGACAATATACGATCTTATGCGGCCGGTGGGTTACTTGTTCACCGAGACGCCCGATGCGCTGCGTCGCGTAATGGTTGGCCGCTTCAATAACGAGCAGAATTATAGCGAACTGATCAAAGTTCGTTCGCTCGATGGACGGCTTCTCGATGTGCATTTCTCGGTTACCTATCCAAAGCTGCGGGCCGAACTCGACGTAACCATCTTCAGCATGACCGATGTGACGGAGAGGCTGAAAATGGAATCCGACCTGCGCCAGATCCAGGCTGATTTTGCGCATGCCGCGCGCGTCGCCACGCTCGGTGAAATGACAACCTCGATCGCGCATGAGGTTAACCAGCCACTCGCCGCGATCACGACCAATGCGGAGACGAGCCTGCGCTGGTTGTCGCGAAAAGAACCAAATATTGAAAAGGCAAAGGAGTTGACGGTGCGGATCGTTGCAAGCGCGCGCCGCGCGGGCGATATCGTTCAGCGCGTTCGCGAGATGGCAGTGAAGCACGCCCCCCAACCCGTTCCGCTTCCTCTCAACGAGGTTGTTGAGGAAAGCCTGCTCTTCGTTCGCCACGAGATCGAGATCCGTAATATTCGGGTAGCCGCTTCCTATGCGCGGAGGCTTCCGCCCATCATCGGCGACCGCGTCCAACTCCAACAGGTCGTGGTGAACCTGTTGATGAATGCGGTGCAGGCGATCGAAGGCCGGGGCGATGGCGAGATAATGGTGTCGACCGAAATCGATGGAGCCGGCGCTCTTGTCTTCAGCTTGCGCGACAACGGTCCGGGTATTCCGACCGATAATCTGGGCCGCATCTTTGATGGATTTTTCACGACCAAGGATCAGGGCATGGGTATCGGCCTTGCGATATGCCAGTCTATCGTAGCGGCGCATGGGGGGACATTGTCGGTATCCAATCGGCCGGAGGGAGGCGCGGAATTTCGCGTTGTCTTGCCGCGCTCGGAAGTCCAGAATGAGGCTGACGGAGACGGCCCGCGGCAAGATCTACACTCCGAGCATTGACGGGATATCCCAGTGGCTCGCGCTGCGGAATAACTTTATCGGGCAGAGTCTCCCCTCTTGATGGCAAAGCTTCATAGGCGCCAGACGGATGTCAGGCACCCGGCGTCCAGTCGCAATAGCCAAGGGCCTACGGGCGGCCAATCTGCCGGATCGGAATAGTTGATGCCGGTAGGGGGAGGTTGCATGAATCTTCGGCAACCGCCCCCTACCGACCCTCGAAGAATTGCTCGCGAGCCCGATCATCCAGCTTGTGATGAAGAGGGCTAACGTCGTTGCGGATGATGTAGGGCGGGTGATCGATGAGACTTGGGCGCATCACGCGAACGGGACGGCTGCCTATTGCTGCGCCCGTAACAATATATTCGATCGACCCAGGCAGCTGTACAAATGTCAAGAAATTCCCAGCCCTGAGACCGTGATTTCCGTTGTCGTAGCGCTTATCGGCGGTAGACAATTTTAACATGGATCTATATGGGTTGTGTTATGAAAGCGCTATCCCGCGATACGCCCGCATCTCCGACTGACGACGGTCGCGCCGTTGTCAGCCTATATGGAGCGGCTGTCGAATACGCCCTTCATTGCCTTCTCTGGCTGGTGCCCCAGCGAGACACGCCAGCCAGCAGTCGTGATCTCGCCGAGTTGACGGGAGTCTCGCCGGCATTGGTCGCAAAGCTGCTGCCCAAGCTCGAAAAGGCCGGCCTGCTTTCGGCCCAAACTGGCGTCGCCGGCGGTTATCGATTGGCCAGATCTGCTGATACGATCACCGTTCTCGACGTCGTTGACGCGGTCGACGGCGGAAAACGGCTGTTCGACTGTAAGGAGGTGCGGTTGAGATGCCCCTTGTTTGGCGATGATCCGCCAGCCTGGGCGAGCCGCGGTTTTTGCTCAATCCATGCCGTCATGCTGCGTGCCGAGAAGAACATGCGCAAGGAGATGGCGGAGACTACGCTTCTGGATATCGCGAACGCAGTGGGGCGCAAGGCGCCTCCGACGTTCAGTGCCGAGTTTGGGCAATGGCTTGACGATCGCACGGCGGACAGAGAGCGGACTCGTATTGCCGCGATCAGGGATGGTGCCAAGCGGCGATCACAGGGGAGTTGAACAATGACGCATTCAGACCTTGGCTCATCACTGCTTAACGCGCAGCGGGATTTCCCCACACAAGGTCAGGCGTCTCCACCTGCCAAGTCGACGGACTCGGCTATTGAGAAAGACACGTCCTGTATCATCGAGGAGGCTCAGCCGCGCGTGATCGTGATCGACGACGACGACGATGTCCGCCACGCGATCTGCGACCTCCTGGCCTCGGTCAACATCGACGTAGCGGGATACGCCTCTCCTCGAGATCTCTCGGGCACTGACATCCTTGAGCGACCGGGCTGCATCATTCTCGACGTCCGTATGCCGGGCTTGAATGGCCTGGACTTCCAAGCGCAACTTTCCGCCGATGGAATCTCGGCTTCAATTATCTTCCTGACAGGGCACGGCGACATCCCCATGACCGTTCAGGCGATGAAGGCTGGTGCGGTGGAATTTCTGACCAAGCCGTTCCGGGACCAGACGCTGTTGGACGCAGTGAACAGGGCTATCGCAGCGGATCGTGAACAGCGAGACGCCGCCGTGCTCACCAACCGCAATGTCGCACTCTACAGCTCTCTTACGCCACGCGAACGACAGGTCATGCACGCAGTGGTGGCGGGCGCCCTCAACAAGCAGATCGCGTATGAACTGGGGATCACCGAGATCACCGTGAAGCTTCATCGCAGCAGCGTCATGAAGAAGATGAACGCGCAATTCGTAGCGAACCTGGTACATGCGTGGCAGACACTCCCGCCACAATTCCGTTGCGCGCCAGAAATTCGTGGCGGCTAAGTCCAGAAATTTCAACATCTTCGCGTCTCCCTGGAGGTCATGAAGCTGCCCGAAGGCAAACGCGGCTTCGTTCTCTTGCCGCGTTGTTGGGTCGTCGAACGGTCATTTACATGGGCAACCCGCAGTCGTGAGCGGAAAGCGGACCATCGGCACCTGGCGGTCAAAAATTGGCGGCTGAGCGTCTTGGAAGGGTCCGACGCTGCGCAAAAACATCGATGGCGAGTTCCATCGCGCGAGCTTGATCCCGAGAGCATCGTCATGGATTTTTGCTGCGCGAAGAGAGCAGCCCCGACTCCAGCATTGTTCATTTCGATTGCAGCGGAATGGTTATACGCAGCCTTGGTCGATCCCGCCCATGGGACTGGAATCCAGTTTTGGTGACAAAGTTATACGCCAGACCGTCTAGTCATAAGCAGGCTTGGCGCGTTATGCGATTGCCATGACCAAGCCGACCGATGACCAACTCGCCACGCTGGGCTCCGCGTTCGAAACCTTTACGCGTCGGTATAAGCTCGCCGAAGCGATCAGCGGGGAAAAGCCGCTGAACGAACTTGACAAGCAAACGCTTTTCTATGTGGCACAACATCCTGCCTGCGGGCCAAGCGACGTGGCGCGGTTTGTGGGTACGCCCAATACAACGATTTCATCGGCTACCGACCGTCTGGTCAAGCGTGGCTTTCTCAAGCGCGCCCGGGTTGAAGAGGATCGCCGGGCCGTCGCATTGGAACTTACCGACGAGGGCCAGGCTTATGTTATGGTCCAGCGTAAAATGTACCGGAACCTGTATCGGCTGATGCTGGACCGGTTGCTGCCCCAGGAGCGTGATCAGTTCATCGCCATGATCTCGAAAATCGTATATAACGATGATTGAATAATACGAATTTCGTTTTATCTTAATGGCAGCGAACTGTCGCGCACATGCGTCGAACGAGGAGCATGCCCCATGTCGATAACGGTCAACGGCCAGGATTTTCCGCTGCCAGGAGATGCCCGGGTCTCTCTGCTTGATATGTTGCGCGAGCAACTGCACCTGACCGGCACCAAGGTCGGCTGCAATCAGGGGGCTTGCGGAGCCTGCACTGTCCTGCTCGATGGGAAACGTGTCCTGTCCTGTCTCACTCTGGCGGCGCAGGCGGACGGGCGATCCGTCACGACGATCGAGGGGCTGGGCACTCCCGAGGCGCTGAATCCCCTGCAAGCCGCCTTCATCACGCATGACGGCTTCCAGTGTGGCTATTGCACGCCGGGTCAGATCTGTGCGGCTACAGCCATGCTGGAAGAAGTCGCCGCCGGCATGCCGAGCTATGTCACCGCCGATCTCGCGGCGGACCATATCACTCTATCGCGGGGCGAAGTGCAGGAACGGATGAGCGGCAATCTGTGCCGCTGTGGCGCCCATAACGGGATCATAGACGCGATTCTTGAAGTTGCCGGTCTCGAAGCTGCGGGGGAACATCGGCCATGAACCCTGTCACCTATGCTCGCGCTGCGTCGGTTTCCGACGCCGTGCATATGGGCCGCGTTGAAGGTGCTCGCCTGCTTGGCGGGGGCACCAATCTGGTCGACTTGATGCGTAAGGGAGTGGAAACGCCGTCGCGGCTGGTTGACGTGACGGCCTTGTCAGAGAGGATCAATCAGTCGGACGACGGTGGCCTCGTCATCGCCGCAGCCGCGCGCAACAGCGCGGTCGCGGCGCATCCGCAGGTGCGTTCCCACTATCCCATGCTGTCGCGCGCCATTCTGGCCGGTGCATCGGCCCAAGTCCGCAATATGGCGACCATGGGTGGCAACCTGATGCAGCGAACCCGGTGCATGTATTTCAACGATGTGGCCGGCGCGCGCTGCAACAAACGGGTGCCGGGCAGCGGGTGCGACGCGATCGGCGGCTTCAACCGCTATCATGCGATTTTGGGCGGTTCGGCCACCTGCATCGCCACTCATCCATCGGATATGTGCGTTGCGCTCGCCGCGCTTGATGCCCAGGTGCATATCGCGGGTCCAGGTGGCGAGCGTGTCGTCCCGCTGGTCGCGTTCCATCGCCTGCCCGATGAGCGGCCCGATATCGAAACCATGCTCGATCCGGCGGAGATCATTGTTGCGATCGCGCTTCCGCCGTCCCCATTTGCGGCCCGCTCCGCCTATCGCAAGGTGCGCGACCGGGCGAGCTATGCCTTTGCCCTTGTCTCGATCGCGGCGGGGTTGATCATGCGCGATGGCAGGATCGACGATATCCGTGTCGCGTTCGGCGGCATCGCGCCCAAGCCATGGCGCGCGAGCCGGATCGAGGAGGCGCTGCGCGGCGCGCGCCTGTCCCTGCCCGAGATTGAGGCAGCGTTCGAGGCGGAATTTGCCGAGGCCGCGCTGCTGCCTGGCAATGGTTTCAAGCGCGGACTGGCTAAGCGAACCCTGCGGGCCATGCTCGTCGAACTCGCTGGAGACGCCCAATGACCAAGATCCAGAATGCCGTGATCGGCTCGGTCAGGACCGTCATCGGCTGGGTGCCAGCAGGCTGGCTGCCGGGCGGCACTCCCGACCCGCTCATCGAACGCAGAGCCGCGATCGGGCGGCAGGCATCGCGGCTCGACGGACCGCTCAAAGTCACTGGCGAGGCGCAGTTCGCCGCCGAAGTGACGGCGGAGAATCTCTCCTATGCAGCGCTGGTTCATAGTCCGATCACACGCGGCAGGATCGCGCGGCTGAACACCGCCGCGGCAGAGGCTGCAGCCGGCGTGATTCTGATCGTGACGCACCGGAACATGCCGCGCCTGGGCACGCTTCCCCTGATCGGGATAAGCGACATGTCGGCTGTCGGGAACAGCAATCTGCCGATCCTGCAGGACGCGCAGGTCCATTATAACGGCCAGATCGTCGCGGCGGTGATCGCGCAGACGCAGGAGCAGGCTGACCATGCCGCATCGCTGATCGCCATCGACTATACGGCGGAACCGGCGAAGACCGTGTTCGAGGATGCCAAGGCCGATGCCCGGACCCCCGCTTCGGTCCTGTTCGAGAAGAACCATGTCTCGATCGGCAATGCCGAGCGTGAACTGGTGCGGTCGGTCCATAAGGTAGACAATCTGTATCGCACGCCGTCGCACAATCACAATGCGATTGAACTCCACACGGTCACCGCCATATGGGAAGGCGACTCCCTGCTGGTGCACGATACGACGCAGATGGTCGCGCCCAGTGCCACCGCGATAGCCAAGCTTTTTGGCCTCAAGAAGGAGCAGGTTCGCGTCCTCTCGCCCTTGGTCGGTGGCGGCTTTGGCGGCAAGGGCATGTGGGATCACCAAATCGTCGCGATTGCCGTAGCGCGGATGGTCGGTCGGCCGGTCCGGCTGACGCTCAGTCGCGAGGGCGTCTACCGCATCATCGGCGGCCGGACTCCATCCGAACAACGCGTCGCCATCGGCGCGGACGCAGCGGGCAAGTTCACCGCACTGATCCATAGCGGTTATTCGGTGATGCCACCTTATGGCGCTTGCCCGGAGCAGTATACGCTTGGGTCACGCGCGCTCTATGACGCAAAGAGCTGCGAGTTCCTCCAGCGTCATGTCGATCTCGACATCGTGCCCAACACCTTCATGCGCGCGCCGGGCGAAGCGATCGGCACCTTCGCGATCGAGAGCGCGGTCGATGAGCTGGCGCATGATATGAGAATCGACCCGCTCGATCTGCGGTTGCGCAACATCGCAGATCGGCATCCGGTTTCCGGCACGCCCTTTTCCCAACATGCCCTGGCACAGGCCTTCACCGATGGCGCCAAGCGGTTCGGCTGGGACCGGCGAGATGGGGAACCGGGATCGCAGCGTGAGGGCGAATGGCGGATCGGCATGGGTTGCGCGACGGGCAGCTTCCCGTATGCGCGCATGCCGGGTGCCAATGTCCGCATCACGCTGCGGAGCGACGGGTCGGCAATCATCGCCTGTTCCGCGCAGGAAATGGGGATGGGCACGGCCACGGTGCAGGTGCAGCATGCGGCCGACCGGCTGGGGCTTCCGCTCGAGGCCATCAGTTTCGAGCTGGGCGATTCGGACCTACCCGCAGCACCCATGGCGGGCGGATCGTCCCAGACGGCGTCAGTCGCCGGGGCGATTATCGCGGCTTCGGACAAGCTGATCGAGGAACTGCTGCGTCTGGCCGGCAACGCCAGCCCTCTGGCCGGTCTACGCGCGGGCGAAGTTCATCTGATCAACGAAGGCATAGCGAGCATCGCCGATCCGATCCGATGTGAGAGTTTCCGGTCGATCCTCGATCGCGCCGCGCGCGGAGAGGTTACGGTGACGGCCGCAGGCAGCGTGCCGCTCGAAATGTTCAAATTCGCGATGCACAGCACGTCCGCCATCTTCTGCGAACTGCGCGTCAGCGACGTGACCGGAGAGGTGCGCGTCGATCGGCTGCTCGGCTCCTTCGATTGCGGCACGATCCTTAATCCCAAAACGGCAGCTAGCCAGTTTCGGGGCGGCATGATCATGGGCCTCGGGCTGGCCCTTACGGAAGAGACATTGTTCGATGAGCGCAGCGGCAGGGTCATGAATGCATCGCTCGCCGATTATCATATTCCCACCCATTTGGACGTGCCGCAGATCGATGTGATGTGGACCGGCATCCCCGATCCCCGGTCGCCGCTGGGCGCACGCGGCATCGGGGAGATCGGTATCACCGGGGTCGGCGCGGCGGTGGCGAACGCCGTGTTCAATGCAACCGGCAAGCGCGTGCGCGACCTACCGATCACGCTGGACAAGCTTTTGCCGGATTGAAGGGGAGAGCCGTGACTGCCTTCCTCTAAGGCTCCATGTCAGTCCGGAGGGCGCAGGCACCCGCTTGCCGCGCCGCGCCTCATCATCGCCACTGGAGCAATCCCCATTTTCCATCTGATTTCGCATTACCATCCATCCTCGTCGCCACGCGCTTTCTCCGGCCTCTGCCCTGGGCGCTTCCTCGACGATGCGCTCGACGACCCGCGCGACCGGCTCGATGACTTGACCGCCGTGCGCCTCTTCCACTTCGCGACGGTCTTCTAGTTGACGCCATAGCGCTTCGCCAAGACCCTCAGGCTCTCTTGACTATGGACCGCCGCTGTCGTGCGGGCGCTCCCATGAAAAATCTGGCCCATTCCATTCCTGGCTCAATAATGCACCATCAAATACCGGGACTAACACCTAAGGTGGGCGACTCGAGCGACAAACTTCGCAACGTGAAGGCATCTCAACAAACGTTTGCGTTAACATGGTGAGCTATCGGCATTTGAGGGTCTCGGCGAGTTAATTCATCGCACACCAGCGCTTGTTCGTCGCATTGTCATTGAACGCAACTCTACAGCAGAGCTCAATCTGCTTGAGTTGGTTTAGCGGTAAATCAAACTCATGAGGCGCACCGCTATTCTTGCTCGGTAACGACGATAATTTAGTTGGGAGAGAGATATGAGGCAGTGGTGGATTCTGGCCGCATTGGGTGCTGGCTGCTCAATACCTTCCTTGGCCGCCGCGCAGGGCGCGGCCGCCGAAGTCCTTCAAAACCCGTCGACAGGCGCTGCAACGGACACTCTGAGCACGGCGCGCGGCAACTCCGACGCAAGCTCTGCGGATATCGTCGTTACTGGCATTCGGGCCAGCCTCAGTTCCTCCGCGCAGACTAAGCGTGACGCCAACCAGATCGTGGATTCGATCAGCGCCGTCGAAGTCGGCAAATTCCCCGACGCGAACATCGCGGAATCGCTTCAGCGCATCACCGGCGTTGCCATTGACCGTTCGGGCGGTGAAGGCCAGTTCATCACCGTTCGCGGCCTCGGCCCCGAATTCAACACCGTCCTCGTCAATGGCCGCGTCATGGCGACGGACAATACGGGGCGCGAATTTTCGTTCGACGTCCTTTCGTCCAACATGATCCAGCGTACCGACATCTACAAGTCACCGGTGCCCGAACTGCAGGAAGGCGGTATCGGCGCGACGGTGAACATCGTCACTGCCCGTCCGCTCGAAGGACGCGACGGTCTTCATGCGACGGCGCAGCTTGGCGCCATCTACGACACGCTGCGGGAAAAGGCATCGCCCGATTTCGCTGCGAACGTGTCGTGGACCAATCCGGACAAGACGTTGGGCATAGTGCTGGCGGGCTCCTATACCAAGCGCAAGAGCCAAGCCGACACCATCGCGATCGACGGCTGGATCAATGGACGGCCCGATATCGTCCAGAACGTGAACGGCGTGCCGACGCTCATCACAGGCTCTGATCCTCGCTATCCGGTGTCGGGCAACGTCAACGTGCCCCAGAGCCTCTACTATCAGCGCGCGCAGGAGGAGCGCGAGCGCATCAACCTATCGGGTACGGTGCAATATCGCCCGTCCGATACGCTTGAAATCACGATCGACGGCATTTATTCAAAGTTCAACGTCCGCGGCGTCGTCCGCAAAATGGATAACTTCATGGCGGCACCCTATTATCAGCCGACCTTCGATGAAAACGGCACCATGACCAGCCTCAGCATGCTGGGTGCCGACTTCCTGGCGCAGAACCCGCAATTCGCGGCGGAATATGGTCCGCTGCTCACCAACAATGGGATAAATGCCAAGATCGATCATGTCTACAACACCACCAACCGCCTGTCCGACAGCTATCAGATCGGCGGTAACATCAAGTGGAACCCCACAGACGATATCCAAGTCATGTTCGACGCGTCGATGACGGGAGCGAACCGCAAGTCGCCCAACCAGTATCTCGTGATCGGCGGCCTGCTGCCCTACACCTATCAGTTCAATCTGAACGACGGCGGCGACCTGCCCACCGTCACCTATGACAATGGCATCATCAACGATCCCAATTTCCAGCGCCTTCACTATATGGGGATCGACAATAACCGCTCGCGCGATCGCGGGTCGGAATTCCATCTCGACACCAAATGGGACATCCAGGATTCGATCCTGAAGTCGGTCAAGATCGGCCTGTCCTATACCCAGCGGCGCAAGATCAACCGCTCCTTCAACAACAGCGATTCCAGCTGCACCTATTGCGGCTATCAGGTGCCGATCGCATCGGGCCTGTTGGAGCCCTATGATTGGAGCAACCTGCTCGGCGGCGATCGCAACATTCCGCCGACCGTGTTCCAGTTCGACCCCGAAGCCTTCCTTGCCTATCTCAACGATCCCGCGACGCTGTCCATCCCGTCGAACGGCCGTACGCCCGCACAACAGGCTGCATTTGCACAGGCGGCGCTGGCGCTGGACGGGGGCCCCTTCGGTGTCCGCGAACAGCTGCGAGGCACGGTCAACGTCCGCGAACGGCTCACGGCGGGCTATATCAGTATGGAGTTTGGCGGATCGGCCTGGAACGGCAATGTTGGCGTGCGCGTCATCAAGACCGATGTTCTCTCCTCCGGCTTCGACACTCCTGTTACCAGCATCACCGCCACGCCGGGCGACGACACGCTACAATATACCTATGGCCCCGCGACCGCGATCGCGGTGCGCAACAGCTATGTCAATGCGCTGCCATCGGCGAACATCAAATATAATCTCACCGACAATCTGATCGCGCGCGCCGCCTTCTCTCAGTCGATCACCCGCCCGACGCTGACTGACCTTGGCGTCAACAACAACTTCGGCGGCCGTATTTCCATTCCGACTTCCTCTGGCGGCAATCCCAACCTGCGGCCGTTCCGGTCGACCAACTATGACCTCGCGCTTGAATGGTATATCTCGCGTGTCAGCTATCTCAGCATCGGCGGCTTCTACAAAGACCTGTCCGACTTTCTCGAACTCCAGACGCTGCCCGTTCAGCAGTTCGGTCGCACCTTCCAGGACACCCGCACCCGCAATGGCCAGACGGGCACGATCAAGGGCGTGGAAATCGGCGGCCAATATTCGTTCGATGCACTGGGCGGTTTTGCATCGGGTTTCGGCGTCACGGGCAACTACACCTATGTGTCGAGTTCGGCCAAGCGCGACCAGACGCTGGAGGATTACGGATGCGGCTATAACGGCCTGTCACCCCACTCGGCGAACGGTAGCCTCTTCTTCGAAAAATATGGCTTGTCTGCACGCGTGTCCTACAACTGGCGCTCCGATTATCTTCGCAACTGCCGCGACAGCCAGTCACGTCCGCGCAACCGATCGTCCTATGGCCAGCTGGACTTCAACCTTTCCTATGACCTGACGTCCAATTTCCAGGTCTATGTTCAGGGCGTCAACGTCACTAACGAATATGTGGACGAATGGTCGGCGGTGAAGAGCCGCTTCCTGCTGCTCCAGGATACAGGCGCCCGCTATAATTTTGGTGTACGCGCCAAATTCTAGCTCTGGCGGAACAGGTCCGGTCCGCTGTCTGCTGCAGAATCCAGCGGCAGCGGATCGGGGTTACCTATCGGCGCTGGCACCTTGATGAGACATGCGTGAAGATCAACGAAAGATGGTCTATCTCCGGCGCTGTGAACCGCCCCGGGTTTGCCGGAGGCTATTTGGTTTAAGTTACGCAGCCATGGAGACATCGTCCAGCATGGCATAATATTGCTCTTCAGCCTCGGCGGGTGGGATATTGCCGATGGGTTCCAGCAAGCACCTGTTGTTGAACCGGTCCACCCATTCGAGCGTGGCATATTCCACGGCTTCAAAGGATCGCCATGGCGCTCGCCGGTGGATAACCTCGGCCTTGTAAAGGCCGTTTATGGTTTCGGCCAAAGCACAGTCATAGCTGTCACCGACACTCCCGACTGAGGGCTCGATGCCTGCTTCAGCGAGGCGCTCCGAGTATCTGATAGAGACATATTGGCACGACAATATGGTTGCTACGGCTATCGCCGGGTGACGGCGTTGCTGCGCGATGCGGGCTGGACGGTCAACCGCAAGCGGGTCGAGCGCCGGAAACGGCTTCGCCGCCATTGCCGCCCTCCGGTTCCGCTTCGCTCCACCTCCAGGCGGCAATGGCAACGGAGGCAACAATGCACTAATAATCGACACGGACCACTCACTGGGGGCCGATCACAGAAAACATCTATCTCCTATCTCCCATAGGCAAACAGCCAAGGGAACGTAACGGTCGGCTTTAATCGCCTGAGGCCTTTTTCGCGCGCAGGTCCAATATGTGTTTGAGGGGATTGGGCTTGCCGAATGCGACGCGCCTGAGGGTATTTTTGTCATGATGGTCGAACGGTGCAGGTCGGCCGTGCACCACCAGCGTGGTACGCACGTCATAGCTCCAGGCATCATCGCCATCGAAACATATGTCGATCTGATAACTGTCCGTACGAAAGCCATATTCGAGGAAAGCCGTCGAGCAGATGCCATCCTGGGTCTGCCCGCGCGTGGCCCGCAGCGAGAGCCTGTCATCCCCTGGCTGCGCATGGCCTGCGGCCAGCGCGACCTGCCCGCGGGGGATCGCGAGCGTCTGAAGAATTAATCCGGTCGCCGGTTCCCAGAGCCAGTATCCGATCTGGTCGTGGAAGGTGATATCCTCTTCCTTGGTCGTGATGTGCGTGTGATAGCGCAATCCATAGAAAAGTTGAGGCCCATTGGTCTGCGGATCGATGGCGTCGAACGAGGCGCGCTCGATGAAGACGCGCCGCTCGGGCGCATCGGCCTTAGGGTTGATATCCACGCCCTTATGCGCTTCCCATCGACCGGCAAGCCGAGCCAGCGGGCCCAGATTTGCCAGCGTGTCAGGATCGACATTGGTCGGCTCGGTGAAGATGTCATGCGGAAACGGGTTCATTTCTTTCCCCTAAGCAGTGCGGTCCTTTCGCACAGCATAGGGCCATCCAACGATTTACCCAACGCCATTCCCTGCCCACCAACAACCGATCCTTCCCAGGCGTTCAACGGTTGGCACGGAAATGGCTGCTAAGTCCCATGATCTCAATTCACGGAATTTACATAGATGGGATTACCGATCAGCAGCAGACGGCCGTCACTTCCACGCACATCCGCGCTGATCCAATGGCGCGCGCCGTCCGAAACCCAGTCGAACCTATTGTCGATAGAAGCTTTTCCGATCGGAAGACGATATTTCCGTCCGTCGATGAGCAGGTCGATATTCCCCGCCGTCACCCCCTCGACCGAGATGATGAGCCTGACCTTCGCGCCCTTGCCGGCGGATAATGTACCGCCCATGACGACCCTGGCACCCTCGCTTTCGGCCCGAAGGTCGAGAATGCGATCATGCGTCCCCTCGACATCCACGAACGCCCTGCCCGCCCGAACCCCGTCCAGGAAGCCCCGTGTCGACAGGTCTTGCATATAGACGACCGTCGTCGGCGTGCCGATGGCGCCCGGCTTGTCGGCGGGAATGTCCGCATTGTGGTTGTCGCTGCCGCCGATGGCGGTGACATGCTGTCCGTTATCGAGCAGCCGACGCCAAAGGCCCAGACCCTGCAAGGGGCTTTCCGCCGAGCCGGTCTCCGCCATGGTGCCGCCGTTCACCACCTCGACCGCCTGCACCGCGCCGGGAGGAAGGTCGGCGATGCGCCAGCCACAGCCCATGCAGATTTCGCCCGACGGCGCGCCGGCATGATTAAGCGACACGATGCCGCCCTGTTCCTTTACCGCGTCCATCCACTTCGCCGCCTCGGCATAGGTGGGCGCAATGGTGCGGAAATCCAGAAAGCCGGTAGAGCCAAAAACATTGCTATGGCCGAAAAAGGTCGTCACCTCCCGCCCCGGGAGCAGCAGCATCTTGTCGAACGAACCCTGCAATTCGCGCAGGGCGGCAAAATGCGCTGTCGTATTATGATCGGTGAGAGAGATGAAATCTAGACCCCGTGCCGCCGCTGCCTCGACGGTTCGATAGACCGGGCATGGCACCTTCTCTCCCTTTTGGGAGAGGCATTTGCCGTCGCTGTTGCCACTGTGCATGTGCAGGTCGCCGCGATACCATCCCGGCGCGGGGTTGAGCGGCGCTTCCTCGAAGGCGGTAAAGGTCGGCGCGCGGTCGATGAAGATGCGAGCCTCGAACGGCGCCTCCACGCCCTCGCGGATATTGGGGACGCCCAATATGATGTTCCAGCGTCCGGCCGGCAGCGGGCCGGGCAGATAGCCCGGCGTCGCCTCCTCCAGGCTGAGCGTCATATGATCGCGCGTGCCGCCGCTCCAGCCCCGGAAACGCTCCGGGTCGGCAAGGCCGAGGTCGATGACTGATTTCTGCTCCTTGCCACCATAGCGGAACCGGATGGTGACGCGCGCGACGCCTTCGGGCAAGTCGAAAGGAACCTGTCGATAATGTTCGTAATCGGCACGACCGATCGTGCCGGTGATCGTGCGATAGGGGACCGCTTCCTGACCCGCGGTGGAGGGGGCCGGCTCGGCTGGCCGCCCCCATGCGGGAAAGGACAGCGTCAGGACGAGGCCGACGAAGGCGGCGGATGCGATCCCCTTCCCCATGGTCAGAACTTGTACATGAGGGCGGCACGGAAATTCCGGCCGATCAGCGGACGCGCAATGAAGGTGTTGGCCCCCGCATCTGCATTCTGCACTTCACCGGCACGCGGATTACCTTCGGTCAGGCCCAGCGAGTTGGTGAGATTGTCGACATAGCCATAGAGCGACAGGCGGTCCGTCACCTGCGCGCGGGCGCTGAGGTTAATGGCCGAATAGCCGGGCAGGCGCACCGAGTTGGCGGTGTCGACATAGCGTGGGCCCTGATATTCATAGGCCGCCTGGATACGCAGGCGATCGTCCAGCAGGTTGACGCCCGGCACGACGCGCAGGCTGACCTTGGGGATGCGGATCAGGCGGTTGCCGTCATAATCGTTCACGCGCTGCTGCGAGTCGGTATAGACCAGCCCCTTATATTTCGGATCCTGCAGGGTGAGTGTTGCCGACACATCGAAGAAGCGCGCCGGCCGCACCGTGCCCTCCAGTTCCAGACCGAAGGTCTGCGTGTCCGCGAACAGCGCCTCGGTCCTGGAAGCGCCCGTGTTCAGGTCGAAGCGATAGTTGGTGAAGGAGACATTATTATATTTGGTCCAGAATCCGGTGGCGTACACGTCGAACAGCGGACTGTTATATTTGAAGCCCACTTCGCCCAGATCCATCGTCTGGGTGATCGGTTTGGCCGTTGGGCTGGTGATGAAGCTGCCAAGGCTGGGCATACGGTTGGCATAGGTGTAGCGGGCGAACATTCCAGCGCGCGCGTTGAACTGATAGTTCATGCCCGCCGTCACGGTCGCATGGTTAAACGTCTCGTCATAATTGGCGGAAAGGCCGCTGCCCGTGATGATCGACGAGGTCGAGGGCGTGCCCAGATTGACGGTCTTTTTCAGCGCCACCGAACCACGCGCATTCATGCTTTCCCACCGGACGCCGCCGTCCAGGCGGAATTTCGGCGTGATCTGCCATTCGTCGGCCAGATAGAGGGCGTGGGTGGTCTGCTCGCCATGGGCGTCCTCCCACTCATAGCCATATTTGTAGATGCCGTTGGTGTCGGAGAAGCTGCGCACAACATTGCCCGCCGCGTCGACCGCGACCAGGCTGAGCAACCGGGCATTGTCCTGCACGTCGAGCAGCGCGGTGGAGGAATAGCGGCTGAAATATTGATCGATTGTTGCGAAATAATAGCCGAAGGTGACGTCGTGGGTGGTCGATCCCATCTCGAAGCGATGAGCGATATGGGTGTCGCTCATGAATTCCTTCACCGGCATGGTGATGCCGCGCAGACCGCCATTGATGACGAGGCCGTTGCCGTTCTGATTGGCGGTATCGTAGATTTCGCCGCTGGTCGTATAGCGCAGTTGCAGCGCGGTTGCGCCCGGCGCCTGCGACAGGAGACCCGCATTGGCGGTCAGCAGGCTGGTCGCGCTTTGCAGACTGTTGGGATAGACGCCGTTGCGCCGCGTCGTCGTGTCATTGTAGCGCGAGGTGTTACTGATCTTCCAGCCGTCGACCGGCTCGATCTCGAAATTGGTGGTGATCTGCGTCCGCTTGACCTGCGTTCCAACCGTATTGTCGAAATCATAGATGCTGCCATCGCCCTGCACCATCTTGATATGCGCGGTTTCGGGGCCGGCGACCGTGCCGCTGTGGCCGTTGAAACCTGGCACTGCGCGGATTTCACCGTCGGAATAGGTGCGCATGGGGATGCCGGTGTAGAAGGCGACCCGGTCGTCCACGCGCTTCACATCGACGCTGAACTTCGCATTTTCCCACTCGCGCGAAATGGTGGCGCGGATCTGGCCGCCCTTGTTGGCTGTAAAGCCGGGATCGCGCACGCCGCCTTCGGACCGATAGAAGCCGCCGACCGCGACCTTCCAGTCGCCCACCGGCGCACCGATCCAGAAATCGGTGCGGTAGAGGCTGTCGGCGCCCAGCGTCATCTTGATAAGGCCTTCCGCCTGATCGCCGACCTTGCGCGGAATGAAGTTGATCGCGCCGGCCGGCGCGTTGGAATAGAAGAGCGAGGCCGGACCGCCGCGCACCACCTCGATCCGCTCGATCGTCTCGTCGATGCGGAAGGCCTGGTCGGCGTTCAGATAACCGAGCGCCGGATCATGCTGGACCGGGATGCCGTCCTCCAGAAGCTGGACCGAGCCGAAGCCGTCGACCGGCACGCCGCGGGCGCGCACATTGCCGCTCGCCTCCCCGCCTGACGCCTCGACCCAGAAGCCGGGAACCGACTTCAGCGCTTCGGTCACGCTGGTGGGCGCCTGGAGGCGCAGATTTTCCTCGGAAATGTTGGTGACCGAATAGCTGGTTTCCGCCTTGGTCCGCACCTTGGTGCCGGCGCGGCCGGTGACGATGATGTCGTTGAAATTGCCGCCCTGCGTATCGACGCCATTGTCGGCGGGCTTTTGTTCCTGGGCCAGCGCAGGCATGGCGCCCGCGCACAGGATCGCAACGAGCGATGCAGTAGTCAGCAAGGATTTCATGGTCGGTGTCCCCTTTATTCCGTTCCCGAAAGCTCTGGCGCAGGCGCAGCCGACCCCGTTGCCGGAAGCGCGGTTGCGCGACCGGCATGGGCGGATGGCCATGCGTTGAACTGTCGAGGCGCAGACGGTGAAAGCGGACGGCGCCGCTACTCGAAACGAAAATATTTTTCACAAGCGTCGAACCGCGCCTGTCCGCTTCACTGTCAACCGACTGTAACAACCGCGCCCTAGGGCACGGACCATCTGCCGATTCCGATGGAGCGTAACGAGACATGCCCATGCTTCGCGACATCGACATCTGGTTTGCGGACCATGTCTTTGTCTTCCATCAGGAACATCGCCGTTATGCCTTGAGTCTCGTGCGGCAACAGGACGAGGCGGAGGAACTGGTCCAGGAAGCTTATGCCCGGCTGTTCGCGCTGGAGGATTGGGCCGGAATAGCCAATCCCCATGCCTTCACCATGCGCATCATCCGCAATCTGGCCATCGAACGCTTCCGCCGCGCGGACGTGGTGCGGCTCGATCAGGGGGCGATGCTGACATCGCTGGAGATCGCCGATCAGGACCCTACGCCCGATGTGATCGCGATAGACCGATCGGAATTGCGCCATATCGTCCGCGTCATGCAGGAGATGCCGCCCCGTATGCGCGAGGCGCTGCATCTGCGGAGAATTGAGGGACTTCCTCCCGCGCTTGTAGCGGAGAGAATGAATATTTCCGTCTCCACCGTGGAAACGCATCTGGTCAGAGCCCTTCGCCTGTTGATAGAGCGGCGGAATCGACTGGATGGATCGGTGAAGGCGGAGCAGGCATCTCAATGCGAGAGCAGGGAAAGGTTGGAACAAGTCTGAGCAATCAGGCCATTGAATGGCTGGTGGCGCTCGACAATGGTTCCGCCGACGCCGATGCGTTCGAAAGGTGGCGCAATGCCGACCCGCGTCATGCCTCGGCCTTTGCGCAGGTGGCGGCGACATGGAAGCGGACGGCGGACCAGCGCCTGTCCGCCATGCTGGACACATCCGTATCGCAGGATGAGGAAATCAGCACCCCAGCCTCCCGCGCCATGGTTTCGCGTCGTGCGGTTGCAGGGGGACTTGCCGGCCTGCTGGGGCTTGCCGGGGCGGGCGCCTTCATCGCCTGGCCGCGTCGCGCCTATGCCGAAACGACCGTAGGGGAACGGCGTATCCTGAGCCTTCAGGACGGCAGCCAGGCCATGCTCAACACCGATACGCGCGTGGCATGGCGGTTCCATGGCGACGGGCGCGATTTCTGGGTCGAACGGGGGGAAGCGACCCTCTTGGTGAAGGAGGGCGGCCAGCCGTTCCGGCTCTATAGCGATCCCATCGACGGGCGGCTGAGCGCGGGTAAGTTCAGCCTGCGGATCGACCCGAGCGAAGCGCGTCTGCTGGTCCTGGCGGGGCGCGCGGCCGCCATCTACCGCAACACCCAAAGCCGAACGCTCGATGCCGGCAGCCTGCTCAGCGTCAGCCATGGCGATGTGCATGTCGACCAGCTTTCAGCGGAGGCCCTGTCGGACGCAATCGCGTGGGAACGCGGTGAGATCCTGTTCCGCGGCATGACGCTCAATCAGGCGATTGCCGAATATAATCGCTATCTCAAGGTCAAGCTGGTCGTGCAGGACCCGGCGCTTGGCGCGACACGATTGGGTGGCACTTTTCATACCACCGATCCCGAAGCCTTTCTCGTCGCGCTTGAGGACGGCTTCGGCATTGCCCATCGCCAGCAAGGCGAGACAATCTTGCTGTTCCCATCGCGCGGCACTTGAACGCTTCCAGAGCCTGACACAAAGCTGTCGCGTAGGAGCGCCACTGGAGCGGGATGCCTCCGACTCGCCGCCTTTGCTTCCTCCTGACGTTGCTGGCGGCTGCGCCAACGGGGGCGGCGGCATCAACCTCATTGCCCTCTCATTTTCACATTCCTGCCCAAAGTCTCGCCAGCGCACTCGACCAGTTTGCGCGCCAGACAGGTATGCAGATCCTCTACCCCTATGCCTTTGCCGCCGCGCGGCGCAGTCCGTCGCTGGAGGGTGCGATGACGCCTCGCCGCGCGTTGGAGCGGCTGCTCCGCGGCAGCGGCCTCGGGATCATCCGCTTCGCCGACGGCATCGTCACGCTGAAGGCGATACCGCAACCGACTCCGGTGCGGCGCGGCGCCCGGCCCACGCCGCCCGCTCCCCCGCCTTCCCCCGAGCCACGCCCCGCGCCCTCGCCTGACATCATCGTCACGGGACGCGCGCTCCAGACGCCGCTGAGCGCGCCGGAACTCAGTTATGCGATAACCCGGATCGACGCCGAGGCGCTGGCCCGTGCCGGACCGTCATCGACCGCCGACCTGTTCAAGCAGATCCCCGGATTCTGGGTGGAAAGCACGGGCGGTGAAGCCAGCAACAATATCCGGGCGCGCGGCATACCGACCGACGGCTATTCGTCCGTGGCGTTGCTGGAAGATGGCCTGCCGGTCCAATATGATGGGGGCCTTGGTTATCTGAACACCGATCAGATATTCCGCAGCGACGCGACCATTGATCATGTCGAGGCCGTGCGCGGTGGCCCCTCTGGCATCTTCGCAGCCAATGCGCCGGGCGGGAGCATCGACTTCCTGACCCGCGATCCTCTGCAAAAGCCCGGCTTCACCCTGTCGGCGACCGGCGGCAATTTCGGCTATCAGCGTGTCGATGGCTTTGCCGGGATGCGGCTGACGCCGGAACTGGGCGTTTCAATCGGCGGCTTCTATCGCCGCGACGACGGTTTGCGCGATCCGGGCTACACCGCCGATCGTGGCGGCCAGTTCCGCGCCGGCCTCCATTATGATGACGGGACGACGCGCCTGTCGTTCAATGTCAAACATCTGAACGACCGCGTCATCCTCTACCTCCCGGTTCCGCTGCAATTCGACGATCAGGGGAATGTGGGCGCCATTCCCGGCTTCGACCCCTTGTTCGACACGCTGGCCGGACCGGACAATCTCCATGTGACATTCAAGACGTCGTCGGGCCCGCAGACTTTCGACCTGTCGGAAGGAACCCATAGTCGTATGGATTTCTATACGCTGTCGGGCCGGCGCGCATTGGGTGCGAATGCAGCGCTGGGCGTGAAGGCGCGGCTGCGCACGGGAATCACATCGCGCAACGGCCTGTTCCCCGTCGGGCGTCCGCAATCGGGTATCGATTATGCCGCCGGCGTCTGGCCCCAGCTGGCGGCCGCCTTTCCCACGGCCGTCGGGACGGAAATACGCTATGCCGACAGCGGTGCCCCCCTTCTGCCTGACAGCAACGGCAACGGCCTGGTCGTGGGCGCCAATCTGCTTTCCGTCCGGCTGCCGATGCGCGAATTCATCGGCGACGTCCGCCTGACCGGGCAAATGCAGCAATGGGGTTCGCAGGATCTGGCGGTGGGGCTGACCTATGCCGACAGCGCGCTGGAGTATGATCGCATAATGGGCACCGTCCTGCTCGACCTGCACGGACAGGCACGACGACTGGATGTTGTGGCGGTGGATGCGCGCGGGCAACGGGTCGGGTCGCTGACCGACAATGGCTTTGTCAAATATGGCTCCCTGTACGATGGCGTAACGCTGAAAACCGCCAATCTGGCGCTCTATGCCGCGGACGAGTGGAAGCTGGGCGAACATTGGCGCATCGACCTTGGCGGGCGATGGGAACAGACGCATATCGGCGGTCGGGTGGAGGGCTCCTCAGCGGTCGATCTGGGCGATCCGGCCACCCTGGCCGACGATGCGGTGCTGACCGGCACGGGTCTGTTTTCTCCCGTCGACCGGCATTTCTCGGGCTTCAGCTGGACCGCGGGCGTTAATTTCCATCCCGATCGCGGCACCGGCCTGTTCCTGCGCTTCACCCGCATCGCCCGACTGCCGAGCGCGACGGAATTCTACGCCGAGCCCGACCGGACGGACGAGGCGATCGTCCCCATCACCATGACGGAAGCCGGCCTGATCCTGCAGCGTCGCCACTGGAACTTGTCCGCCGTCGCATTCAGCACGCATTTTTCGCGGCTTCCCTTCACCGACCATCGGTTCGACCCGGCCACCAGCACCTATGTTGACCAGACATCCATCGCCGATACCGAAGCCATGGGCCTCGAAATGTCGGCTTATGCGAAGCTGTCCGGCCCGTTCAGCATCGATGTGCAGGCGACGCTACAGGATTCGCGCTATCGCAATTTCCGCTACAATGAGGTGTCCGACGGGGTGCCCGTGACCCATGACGTTACCGGCAATCGGTTGATCCGCGTACCGCGCATCGCTCTGCGCGCCAGCCCCAGTGTCGATCTGTGGTCCGGGCGCCTGCGGATCAGCGCCGACCTCATCCATTATTCCGCGCGTTATGCCGACATCGCCAATTCGCAGCGTCTGCCTCCTTTTTCCATGATCAACGCCCGGATCACCGCCAGAATTAACGATCATGTTACGCTGACCGCCAACGGCACGAACCTTACGAACAATCTGGGCCTGACTGAAGGCAATCCGCGCATGGGGTCTTTTGATGCGGGGGGGATGACCTCTCGCTATTTCCTGGCGCGCCCGGAATTTGGGCGCACGATTCGCGCCACACTTCATTTTTCCTATTGAGATGCGGGAGCCCCGACGGGAATCAGGGTCGGCTCGGTGCAATTGCAACCAGTGCGTCGACGATCGCCGGGGTTTCCGCCTCCTCCATCGGCGCCTTGAACGTGTCGCGCATCTTCTCGACAATGGCGGTCCATTGCTCACGCGTCAGGGGCGGCTGGTATCGGACCATCGTCGCCGAATGGCAGGACAGGCATTTGCCGTTAAGCAGACTGGCGGCCGGGCTGTCGCCAAAGCTATCGCTGTCGTCAGGCAGGGTGATGCTGTCGGAATGCAGCGCCGCAATCGGTACGACGGCGGCCTGTCGGGAACCTTTCGCGCCTCCACGATCGGTGTCGCTGCACGCGCTGATAAGGGTCAGGCTAAATAGGATGAAGGGTGTGAACAGGCGCATGGCTCAGACAATCGTTACGGGGCAGGCTTCGATGCAGTTACGCATATAGCCGCCGGGGTTCCAATTGGGCGCGACCGGCTGTGCCTCGCCTGCATCATTGGTGCACCGCGCCATCAAGATGAGTTCGCCCTTGCCGTGCAAAGGCAGGCTGGTGGCGAACCGCCGGAAGCTGTAGCGTCCCTCGTTCGGTCCCAGTTGCGCGTCGCGCCAGCTGCGTCCTCCGTCGGCCGACAGTTCGACCCTGCGCACGGCCCGATCGCCGCCCATTGCGATGCCGCCGACGCCGAGGCGCGGGCGGTAGGCGATGCGTGCGCCCGGCGCGACGCTGGTGATCCAGGATCGCGGATTCATCCGGCTGATCGGCTCCTTGGGAAAATCCTTGGCTCCTGGCGGCACATCGGCATGAGGCGTGGCGGGAATCTGATAGGCCTTGGCCATCCAGAAATTCTCGTCCGCTCCATCGCTCAGCTCGATATGGTTGAGCGACTTGATCCAATAGGTCGAATACCAGCCCGGTACGATCAGCCGCAGGGGAAAGCCGTTGAGCAGGGGCAGTTGCTCCCCGTTCATGGCGAAGGCGACCATCACCTCCCCATCCATGGCATGATCGACCGACAGTGATTTTTCGAATGCATCCACCTGCGTAAGCGGCTTGTCCAGCCCACCGAAGCGCACGATCCGATGCGCCGCGTCGACGCCGGCGGCATTCAGCAGCGTGCGCAGCGCCACGCCTTCCCAGCGGGCGTTACCCATGGCGCCATGCATCCACTGTGCGCCCGGCACACGCGGTTCGAACAGGGCGCGGCTGTTGCCCGAACATTGGTTGACCGCGGCATAGGATATGCGCGGCAGCTTCAGCAGGTCTGGCAGGGAAAAGGCAAGCGGCCGCCGCCCGCCCGTGATCGCCAGCCGGAACCGGGCGACATCGACATCCAGCGGAATGTCGGCCCAGTGCCAGCGGACGAAGAAGCGGTCATTGGGCGTGAAGACGCTCTTGTCGAACACCTCCATCGGCGTTTCGAGCAGCGGCGGGCGGTTACGCAGCACCAGCATGGCCCACTTTTCGGGATAATCGCTGGACAGCGGCAGCGTCTCGGTTCGCCCGCCGGGCAGGAGCCGGTTTGCCGCCAATGCGGCACCGCCGGCCACCGCCATCATGCCACCGGCCAGTAGCCGGCGCCGCGCCATCATGCGCGCCAGGATCGGATCGAAACGCTCCATACCTCCTCCCTTTCGCCAAGCGCCGCCTTTTACAGCGTCAGCGGGGCGTGGTTGATATGCGGCAGAACATGGCGAGCGAACAGGTCCGCCTCGGCCGCATGGGGATAGCCCGAAAGGATGAAGGCGTCGATGCCGGCGTCCTGATAGGCGCGCAGCTTCGCCAGCACCTGGTCGGGATTGCCAACGATCGCCGCGCCGCAACCCGAGCGTGCCCGGCCGATGCCGGTCCACAGATTATCTTCGACAAAACCGTCGCCGCTCGCCGCCGCACGCAGTTCAGCCTGGCGAGTGACGCCGACACTGGCTGTATCGAGCGACTTCTGGCGGATGGCCTCGCCCGTGTCCGCATCCAGCTTGGACAGCAGGCGATCGGCATAGGCGCGCGCTTCTTCCTCTGTCTCGCGCACAATGACATGGGCGCGATAGCCGAATTTGAGTGTGCGGCCATGTTTGGCGGCGCGCGCGCGCATGTCGGCGATGATGTCCTTCACCTTGTCCATCGTGTCGGGCCACATCAAATAGACGTCGCAACCCTGGGCGGCGGCTTCGCGTGCATCTTCGCTGAGCCCCCCGAAATAGAGCGGCGGGCATTTGCCCGAAACCGTGCTGATCCGCGCGGGCGCCAGGTCCAGATCGTAGAATTCACCCTTATAGGTCAGATGCTCGCCCGATAGCATGATCTTCAATATCTGCATGATTTCGAGTGTGCGTTGGTAGCGCGGCTTGCTCTCCATCTTGTGGCCCGGCAGGTCCGACGAGATGATGTTGACGGTCAGCCGGCCGCCCAGGATGCGGTCAAGCGTCGCGATGCGGCGCGCCAGTTGCGGCGGCCAGTCCTCACCCATGCGCACGGCCCACAGCAAGCGCATCTTCTGGACCAACGGCGCAATGGCCCCGGCGAAGATGGTCGTGTCGATACCCAGGCTATAGCCCGAAGGCAGCAGGATATTGTCGAAACCACCCTTTTCCGCCTGAAGGACGATGTTGCGGCAATGCTCCCAGCTGGATGCCAGCATCGGGTCAGGCTGCCCCAGAAATTCATAGTCATCATCGCATAGTGCCGAAAACCAGCTGACTTCGCACGATTTGGTGATCGTCATTTCATTCATGGCAGGGGCTCTCCTTTTGACGCGACCAGCACCCCGTACCAATGCTCCCGGGTCCAGCGGACCTTGAGCGCATCGGCGGCTTCGACGATACGGGCGGCCTTTTGTGTTCCAACGATGGGAATGGGGCGCGCGGGATGCGCCATGATCCAACTATAGGCGGCCGCGGCGCGCGACACCCCATGGTCAATAGCCACAGCGTCCAGCGCGGCGGCGACGGCTTCCTCACGGGGGTTACCGGGCGCAGCGATGCGCCCGCCCCCCAGCGGCGACCAGGCCATGACCGCCATGTCCATCGCGATCGCCTGATCCAGTTCGCCATTGTCGATCGGCCCGAGCTGGAGCGGAGAAAGCTCCGGCTGGGTCGATATGATCGGCATCGGCAGGAACTGCTGCAGCGTCGCAATCTGGCTCGAAGTGAAGTTGGATACACCGAAGGCGCGGATCTTGCCGGCTTGGTGCGCAGCACCGATCACGCGAGCGATCTCCGACGGATGGGTCAATATATCCGGGCGGTGGATCTGCCACAAATCCACATGGTCGACGCCCAAACGGGTCAGCGACGCGTCGATCGCATTCTCCAGATAGGCGGCGCTGGAATCATAGGGGACGCCCATGGAAATGCCGCCCTTGGTCGCCAGCACCAGCCGGTTGCGCAGGCCCGGATCGCGTGCCAGCGCCCGGCCAAGCAGCGCTTCGGATGCGCCGAACGGTTCATCATTGTCCGGTCCGTAGATATCCGCCGTGTCGATGAAGTCGATTCCCGCATCGATCGCGGCGTGGATCAGGCCGACCACACCGTCGACATCCTCACCGCACAGGCGCCAATTGCCCCAGGCGAGCGAAGATACGGTGATATCGCTTTGCCCGAGCGGGCGTCGCGCATCAGGGGCAGGTAAAAAAGTCATTCGTGATCCTGTCGGTCTTGCAAAGGAGGAAGGATGGAGGCGACGGAGGCTCGTTCGACCAGCTGATGCGGCAGACGCTGGTGCTGCCGCTGCGCGCCTTCCAGCAGCAGGCGGGTGGCGGCAAGCGCCAGTTCGCGCGTCGGCTGATGAATGGTGGTCAGCTGCGGCCACACCATGCGCGCCAATGTGGTGTCGTCGAAACCTACGACAGACAGGCTTTCGGGCACGGCTATGCCCATATCATGCGCGACCGACAGAACGCCGGCGGCCATGTCGTCATTGCTGGCGAAAATGGCGGTGGGCCGCCTGGATGCGCCCAGAAAACGGTGCGCTGCCGTGACGCCGCTTTCGAAATCAAACTCGCCCGGCGCGACCAGCGCAGGCTCGAAAGGCAGGCCGGCGCGATCCAGCGCACGACGGTAGCCGAACAGGCGCTCCTCCGATGCCATATGATTGGCATGGCCCTTGATGAAGCCGATCGACCTGTGCCCCTTGTTGATGAGGTAGGTGGTCATGTCGTCGGCAGCCTGCGCGTCGTCCATGAAGACCGATGCGGTCATGGCATGGTTCGTGCCGGGGGAAATCCGCACGAAGGGAATGTCCATGCGTTCCAGCGCCTGAAGCACCGGAACGCAGTCGGTGACGGGAGAGGAAAGGATTACCCCGTCGACATGGGTCTCCGTCACCAAACCCCGCACCTGCTCTCCGACGCCAGGGTCCGTGACATCGACCGGCTGGGCCAGCAGGCGCGTACCCGAAGGCTGGCATCCTTCCGAACAGCCCATCTGAATCTGGTTCATATAATAGGGGCTGTGATTATCGTAGATGAGCGCGATCTGACCGGACTTGGTGCCCGCCAGGATACGCGCGGCTATGCTGGGACGGAAATCCAGTTCCTGCATCGCCCTTTCGACCCGCTCACGCATTTCGTCGCTGACGTAGGGATGGCCGTTAAGCACCCGGCTGACGGTCTTCACCGACACGCCCGCACGCGCCGACACATCGCGGATATTGGATCTCTCACTCATTTCTTCGCTACCTCCAGCAAGGAGGCGAACAATGAAGCGAAGGGGCTGGAGGGTCGATAGAAAACCGGCGGCTGGCCATAGGGGGCTACTATGTCATGGCGGCCAGGTGCATAGTCCCGCTCGGTCCATAAGTGCCGCCAGGGCGCGTCGCCCGGGAGGATAACCGACCGCATGGCCGCGTCCGCTTCGACCACTGGTGCGACCAGCATGTCCGCGCCATAGAGATACTGGTCCTGAACGCCAAACAATGCCTCCTCATAATGATGGAGGAAGAGAGGGCGCTGGGCCGGCAGGCCGGTGGCGACCGCCTCGTCACTGAGGTGCCGGACATAGGGCGCGAGCGCAGCGTGCACCCGCGACATGGCGGCAAAGTGAGCGAGCAGTTCGGGCGTGCTGTCGATCTGGATATTGTCATCGGGGCGATTGCCCTCGTGGCTGCGCATCACCGGCGAGAAAGCGCCCAGCTCGCACCAGCGCAGCATCAGGTCGATGGTCCGAACATTGCCGTGCAGGCTGGTATAGCCCCCGACATCGCTGTGCGAATAGGCGTTGCCCACCAGCCCCGCCGACAGGGCGGCGGTGACCGCCGTGTTGATGCCGTCATGGCGGGTGAAGTCGACCGACTGGTCGCCCGCCCAGAGCAGCGGACAATGCGCCTGCACGCCAGAAAAGCCGGCCCGCATGAAGAAGACCGCCTCACCGGTCTTGCCCCGCGACGCCACCGCCTTCGCGTTCGCCTCCGCCCACAGCACTGGCCAGCGATTATGCGCGAACATCGGATCGCTGCCATCATGGAGGCGCAGGTGGACGGGCAGATATTCGCCGAAATCAGCCATCCAACCGGACAGGCCGAAATCGAGCATTTCCCGTCCGATGATCCGCTCGGCGAACCAGTCGAGGCTGTCGGGATTGGTGAAGTCGACGACGCCGCAATCGAACTCGCCGAAATCGACAAGATAGGGTTCGTCGCTATCCTGCCGCAGCGCCAGATGCCCGCCCGCTCGCGCTTCCTCAAATTGCGCGCCGTCCGCCGCCAGATAGGGGTTCACATAGCCAAGGAAGCGAATGCCGCGTTCCGCCAGCGAAGTGATGCGGCCGGGCAGGTCGGAATAGCGGGCGGGTTGCCAGGCCCAGTTCCAGAACAGACGGCGCCCAAAGCTGGTCTGCCGGATGCCGATCCAGTCCTCACACCACAGGCCCGCTATCGCCGCCCCAGCATCGATGATCCGATCGAGACGGGCAAAACTGTTGTCGCCATCCTTCAGGCCGACAATGGCACCGCCTATCGCCCAGTCCGGCAGCGCCGGCTGGCGTCCGAAATAATGGCTGAGCCGGCCCACGAGTCCAGCGATGTCAGATGCAGCCAGAAAATCGAGCTGGGCATTCCCCTCCCAGATTTCGATCCGATGCCGTTCGCAGTCAGTGAAGTCCAGCACCGAATAGCCCGTGCTGGTCAAATGGCAGGCATAGAGGCGCGATGACAGAAAGGTCGGCTGGGGATAGTTGGTCCACCAATAATCTCCGCCGGCCATGCCCTGCTCGTCCATCAAGCGCGTGAGTTCGGTCGATTTATCGCGTCCGACGCCCGGTTCGCTGGTCCAGATCGGAAAGCGGCGGCCCGACAGGTCGAGATAGCTCATCTGTTCGCCGCCGCCCCAGACATGCTCGCCCGGCAGCGCGATCAGGTCGATCCAGATGCGGTCGAATCCGGGCCGCAGCACTTCGACATGCAGCGACTCGCCCTGACACCATAGTCGCGCGCCCGGTGGGCCGCCCCCGTCTGCGCGCAGGATGACGCCATCGCCGGACAATTCGAATTCGACGTGCGGCAAAGGAGAAAAGCCGGTGGGCGTGTCACTTATTCTGAAATTGCCGCGCACCATTTCGACGTCGGGGCTGCCCCGCGCAATAGTCAGTGCGGGCCGCCCGGATGTATGACGCAATATCTCCAACCCGTTCAGCCAGCAGGAAAACCCGTCATCATGCCTGGAGAAAATCAGCGCCACACCCAGCCCCGTCTGTGCTTTTTATGAAACAGGGTCCGCTGCACCAGCCCCGTTTGATATGACACCGCTTGACATAAAATCCGACGTCGATCAAGAGCTAACCTAAACCTACGGGAAAACCCGAGGTACAGCTTCGACATTGGAACTGCATGTCGCTTTGAGGATGGAGGGGATTATGACCTTGATTACACGCACATCTGCTCATGCCGGCCGAGTTGCGCTGGGCCTTTCATCATCGATTCTGGCGATGGCGACGACCTTGCCCGCCCATGCGCAGGTGCAAGAGATTATCGTTACTGCTCAAAAGGTTGAACAAAATGTGCAGGATGTGCCCATCGCCATCAGCGCCGTGACCGGCGAAGCCATGGCCCGTGCCGGCGCCAAGAGTCTGGAAGATATCGGCGCTGTTGTCCCTTCCGTTACCTTCCGCAAGGGCACGACCAACGCCAACAGCGCCATTGTGATGCGCGGCGTCGGCACCATCAGCTTTTCGATCGCGGCAGAACCAAGTGTGTCCACCGTTGTCGACGGCATCGTTCTCAGCCGGTCGGGGCAATCCTTCCTCGATCTGGTGGATTTCGATCGGCTCGAAGTACTCCGCGGCCCGCAGGGCACGTTGTTCGGCAAGAATGCGTCGGCGGGCCTCGTCAATATCGTGTCCAAGGGCGGCACCGACGATCTGGAGGCCGAAGCTACTGTTTCGGGCACAACCGATGAAGAATATCGCGCCCGCCTGACCGTGGCTGGCCCAATTGCGCAGGATCTCACCGGCCGCATCACCGGCTTCTATGGCAATTTCGACGGCAATATCACCAATATCGCGGGCGGCCAGGATCGCACCGTTAACGGATATGAGCATTATGGCGCACGCGGCCTGCTGGACTATGACGGCGAAGGCGGGCGGCTGCGCCTGATCGCCGACTATTTCAAGGCGAACGATGATTGCTGCGCCGAAGTAACCGGCGTGTCGCGCGGAACCGTCCTTGACAAGGAACTGGGCATCACCCCGCAAGGCGAAGACACGCGCAAGGTGAACCAGAATCTGGTTACCCGCTCGCTCGACCGCCAGTGGAGCGTCACGCTCAATGCCGACATCGACACCTTTGCCGATCACACCTTCAGCATCGTGACCGGCTATCGCAACTGGCAGAATACCGAAATTCGCGACGGCGACTTCCTGCCCCGTCCCATCGTCGGCACGGGCGAACTGCACGATCGTGGCGTCGTCAAGACCGAACAGGTGTCGGCAGAGGTCCGCCTTGCCTCACCGCAGAACCAGGCGCTCACCTACCAGGTCGGCGGCTTCCTCTGGTATTCGAAGAACACGCAGGATTTCACTCGCGCCGATATCACCTGCGACAGATCCACCCTGCCGGTGGACCCGGTGACGGGCGGCCAACCGTGCGACCTGAACGATACGGTTAATACCTTGTTCCCGACCGCCTCGTCCAACAGCGACGTGTCCTTCCGCAACTGGGCGCTCTTCGGTCAAGCCACCTATGAAGTGACCCCCAGCCTGCGCTTGACGCTCGGCGGCCGCTATACGCACGATAATGTGTCCTACACCCATTATCGTGCGCCCGGCTTCAATGCGACAACTGGCCTTCCCGCCACTGGCCCGGGCGTTTCCGGCGTCGGCGCAGGCGGTAGTCTGGCCAGCGGCGGCAACGGCACTAATTTGTCGAGCGGCGCGACCAGCGCGAACAATTTTTCAGGCAAGGCGGTGGTGCAATATGATGTCGCGTCCGACGTCATGGCCTATGCGAGCTATACGCGCGGCTACAAGGGACCGGCCTTCAACGTCTTCTTCAATCACACCGCCCCAACCAATTCGACGCCGATCGACCCGGAGACGTCCAACAGCTATGAAGTCGGCTTCAAAAGCCAGTTCTGGGACCGCAAGATCCAGCTGAACGCGGCTGCCTTCCTGGTCGACTATGACGGATTCCAGGCAAACAACTTTGTCCTGCTGAACGGAGCGGTCGTCACCAACCTCACCAATGCGGGCACCGTGCGGTCCAAGGGGTTCGAGGTTGACGCGACGTTCGCGCCGGTCGCCGGCCTCACCTTCCGCGCCAACGCGGCCTATGCCGATGCGCGGGTGCGCAAGTTCAACCCGAACCCGCTGACCAATGCGCCGGACGCGCGGGACGGCACGCGCCTGCCGCTTGCACCCAAGTTCAATTATACGCTGGGCGTGGATTATGACGCGGATCTCGGCCCGGTGAAAACCTACCTGTCGACCGATTGGCGCCATGTCGGGAAGCAGTTTTCCGACCTTGGTGAAAGCGGCCCGATCGACGCTTATGGCCTGTGGAACGCCAGCATCGGCTTTTCCGACCCGGATGATCGCTATCGCCTGACCTTCATGGTCCGCAACATTCTGGACGACAGCTATGTGCTGCTGAACACCAGTGCAGGCCAGCGCCTGATGATCCCGCGCGACGCGGATCGCTATGCCGGCCTGACGCTGCGCGTGCGCATGAAATAAGGGGAGAGCGGCCAGCGTCTGCACGCGCCATTCCGCTCACCCTTTGCCCCCGGATGCTTCGCGTCCGGGGGCTTCATTTTGCGCATCAGTCGCATCTGGCCGGAAGATGGCCTGCACCGATATGGTCAAAGGCAGGAACGACCCAACGGGCTGCCCCGCCTCTACCATCCTTGTCAGGCGGCGCCGTCTGCGGCGTGCAATCGCGGTTGCATCAAGTGGATGAAGAACAGCGCCACCAGATAGGCACCACCGCACAGCACGAAGAGTGGCGCATAACCCAGGCCGCTGTCCAGCGACCAGCCCGCCAGTTCGATAATGGCTGTGCCAGTCAGATTGCCGCCGATCGCGCCGAGCGCTATCACCGTGGCAATGCGCCGTGCGGGCACGATTTCCGTCGCCATGCCGAACAGGTTGGTCGAAAAGCCCTGGTGCGCGAACAGCCCCATGCCGATGCACAGAGCCGCAACCCACGGACTGGACACCGCCATAGCGATCGGCATGATGAGCACGGTCAAGGCGAAGGCCAGCATCGCCCCTTTACGCGCCACATTCATAGTAAGGCCGCGATGCAGCAATGCCGGATAGAGCGCACCCGAACAGATGGCGCCGAGCGCTGCAAGCGTGAAGATAATGGCTATAGGCCAACCCAACGCGCCCTGCGCCATGCCGAATTGCCGCGCGAAAAAGTCCGGGGTCCAGAACAGGACGAACCACCAGACGAAATCGGTACAGGCCTTCGCTCCAATGATGGTCCAACTGCGCTTATCAGATAGGATCGCATGCCATTCCACCTTACCGCCGGCCGGAGCGGATGCACCGGCGACCGGCGTCAGCTGTGCGGTATTGATCCGCCACAGGACCAGCCACACCAGCCCGAGGCCGCCCGTCACCAGAAACGCCGCCTTCCAGCCGAAGGCGATGGCAAAGGGTGGAATCAGCAACGGCGTCAGGATCGCACCGATGTTGGGCGCGGTATTGATGATGCCTATGCCGACCGATCGCCTTTCGGTGGGTAGATAGATAGCCGCGGTCTTCATCGCAGCGGGTGTATTGACGGATTCAGCGGTCGCCAGCACGGCGCGGGCGACGACGAACTGCTGCACGCTGGCGGCCAAAGCATGTGCCATGCCGGCGAGGCTCCATAACGCGACCGCGAATCCATAGGCAAAGCGCACACCGAACCGATCCACGAACCAGCCGACGCCAAGCAGCGATGCCGCCGCCGCCAGTTGGAAAACGGAGCCGAGATGGGCGAATTGCTGGTCCGACCATTTAAACTCAGCCTCCAGCATTGGCTTCAGCAAGGCCAGCACCTGCCGATCCACATAGTTAAGCGCGGTCGCAAGAAATATAAGCCCGATCAGCATGTTCTGCGCGCGCGCGGCGCCGGGTTGCGGCGCTTTCATAGGGCGATGCCCCCGCTCGCGTCTGGCGAGCCAGCCCCCATGGTTTCGTGCTCCGTCGTCATCCTTACCTCTCCCCGACCATCCTGGCCGTTTTCGTGCAAAGCTCTTGCCCTGCCGCGTCTGTGCTCATACAGATGGGATATGACACCGTAGGACATACGACAAGCCTTTTGATAAGCGAGAGACGGGCGAGGATGAAGACTATTCATTCCGATCATGCCGGGGACCTGTACGGCGAACTATTCCTAGCCGCGCAGACGGGCACGCCGGCCCCGTCGCGCACCGCCCTGTGGCGCCGGCTTTGGCCTGGGTTCGCCATTTGTGGCATCGCCAGCATCGCGGCCGCCTGGTTGTCCGAACATTATGGCGCGCCGATCATCCTGATGGGCTTGCTGATCGGGCTGGCGCTCAATTTTGTCACAAGCGAGGCCCGGACCCACCCGGGGCTCGACTTCGCCTCAAAGACTTGCTTGCGCTGGGGCATCGTTGTGCTGGGAACGCAGGTCACTGTTGCGCAAATCGGGGAATTGGGGCCGGTGCCTTTCCTCGCCTTGTTCATGGTCATGGCCGCCGCGATGGGCGCGGCGCTCATCGCGGCCCGGCTTGCCGGCCAGTCCATGGCGATCGGTCTGCTTGCAGGCGGCGCGACGGCGATCTGCGGCGCCTCAGCCGCGCTGGCGCTGTACGGCGTGCTGGGCAGCCGCCGCATAAGCCAGGGCCAGTTCGCCCTGACGCTGGTCATCATCTCAGTCGCCAGCGCGCTCGCCATGTCCTTCTACCCGCCACTTGCCGGCGCATTGCATATGGATGACCGACAGGCCGGTTTCCTGATCGGCGCGTCAATCCATGATGTCGCGCAGGCGATAGGTGGCGGCTATGCCTATTCCGACATGGCAGGAAGCTACGCCACGATAGTCAAGCTGACCCGCGTCGCGCTGCTGGCGCCGGTCGTCGCGATCGTGTCGATCATGGTCAGCGACGATGAGGGCAAGGACAGAGGCTGGATTCGCAAGCTGGCGCTGCCCTGGTTCATCACCCTGTTCCTTGCGGTGGTGGCGATCAATTCCCTTGTCATCATTCCCGCGCCGGTTGCCCATGCCAGCCTTATCCTGTCCAAGGCGCTGCTGCTGCTGGCCGTGACCGCGACGGCCATGCGCTCGCGCCTCGACCTCATCATGCAGTTGGGCTGGCGTGCGACCTTGCCCGTGACCGCCGCCACGCTGGCTTCCCTTCTTGTCGCCATGGCGTTTACATGGACGTTGTTGGGAGCCGTCTGATGCCCGAGTTTCTCTATGACATCGCCATCATCGGCGGCGGCGTGAACGGTTGCGGCATCGCCCGCGACGCTGCAGGCCGGGGCGCGAAGGTGCTACTGCTGGAAAAGGGTGATCTGGCGGGCGGCACCTCTTCCGCTTCGACCAAGCTGATCCATGGGGGGTTGCGCTATCTGGAACATTATGAGTTCGGGCTGGTGCGCGAAGCGTTGAGCGAGCGGGAGCAGCTATGGGCCATCGCACCGCATATCATCTGGCCAATGCGTTTCGTGCTGCCTCATGTAAAGGGATTGCGACCGCGCTGGCTATTGCGACTTGGCCTGTTTCTCTACGACCATATTGGCGGGCGCAAGCGTCTGCCTGCCACCCAATCCGTCGATCTACGGCGGCACATTGCGGGCACGCCACTCAAGCCCGGCTTCGGCCCCGCCTTCATCTATTCCGACGGCTGGGTGGACGATGCGCGGCTCGTGGTGCTGAACGCGCGCGACGCGGCCGACCGAGGGGCGACCATTCGCACCCGTTTCCCGGTGGAGGCGCTCGAACGCGTCGGTGACTTCTGGTCCATCCGAAGCGGCGGACAGGTCCTTCATGCCCGCGCGATCGTGAATGCCGCGGGGCCTTCCGTGCTCGACCTGCTGAATGACGCAGGACAGAAGACCGACCGACGTATGCGGCTGGTGCGCGGATCGCATATCGTCGTCCCTCGCCTGTTCGATCACCCCTATGCCTATTTTTTCCAGATTCCCGATGGCCGCATTTTCTTCGCCATTCCCTATCAGGACGATTTCACCCTGATCGGCACGACCGACCGTGACCATCGGGGTCCGCTGAGCGAGGTCCATGCCAGCGCGGAGGAAATCGCCTATCTGTGCGACGCGGCCAACGCCTATTTCGCGCAATCGATCGGCCCGGCCGACGTGGTGTGGACCTATTCCGGCGTCCGGCCGCTGATCGATGACGGATCGGGCAAGCCGGAGGCCGCGACGCGCGGCTACAGCTTTGAACTGGACTGCGATGCGGGAGGGCGAGCGCCGATCCTCTCGATCTTCGGCGGCAAGATCACCACCTATCGCCATCTCGCCAAGGACGCTGTCGACCAACTGAAACCGCATCTGTCCTCCCTGACGGGGAACGATTGGACCGCGCACGCCCCGCTGCCGGGCGGTGATTTCCCGATCGACGGCATTGAGGCGCTGAAAGCAGACCTGGCACGCGATTATCCCTTCCTCGACGCGCCGACAATCAACCGTATCGCCCGCGCTTATGGGACGCGCACGCGGTTGTGGCTGGGCAAGGCGACCGATATGGGTGGATTGGGGCCGCATTTCGGCCATGGCCTGACCGGGGCGGAGGTGGACTATCTGATCGCGCAGGAATGGGCGAGCCAGGCGGATGACATACTCTGGCGGCGCACGAAGCTCGGCCTGCGGCTGAATGCGGCGCAGAAGGAACAACTCAGAACATATATGGGTGAGGTGCAGTGAGCGGCGAATATATATTGGTCCTGGACGAAGGAACCACGTCGAGCCGGGCAATGGTCTACACGCCCGACGGGACCATCCTGCATGTGGCGCAGCAGGAACTGACGCAATATTATCCTCGGCCCGGCCGGGTCGAACATGACGCCGCCGAAATCTGGAGCCGAACGCTCGATTGCGCGCGACAGGCGGTGGATGCCGTGGGCGGGGCCGACCGCATCGTTGCGCTCGGCATCACCAACCAACGGGAAACGGTGGTCGCATGGGATCGGCGGACTGGAGAACCCATAACCCGCGCGATCGTCTGGCAGGACCGGCGCACGGCGTCGCGCTGCGCGGAATTGCGAAAAGCAGGTCATGAAGCGATGCTTCAGGCGCGCACGGGTCTCGTCATCGATCCTTATTTTTCGGGCACCAAGATGCGTTGGGTGCTCGACAATGTGCCCGAAGCAAGGGCGCTGGGCGATCGGCTGGCGCTGGGCACGGTCGAAAGCTGGCTGGTGTGGAAATTGACTGGCGGGCTCCATATCACCGATGCCAGCAACGCCAGCCGCACCCAGTTGCTTGCGCTGGACGGCGCGGATTGGGACGATGAACTGCTGGACCTTTTGGGCGTGCCGCGCGCCGCGCTCCCGACTGTGGTGGATAATCTAGGACGGTTCGGCGCCTGCGATCCCAACCTGTTCGGCGCGGCCATCCCGATCTGCGGCCTTGCCGGCGACCAGCAGTCCGCCGCGATCGGCCAGCATTGCCTGTCGGTCGGCGATACGAAAGCAACGTTCGGCACCGGCGCCTTCATCCTCACCAACATGGGAACAAATCTGCCTTCCTCGTCCCATCGTCTGCTCGGCACCATTCTTTACCAGCAGAGCGGCCGACGGACCTATGCGCTGGAGGGATCCGTCTTCGTGGCGGGCAGCCTCATCAAGTGGCTGCGTGACGAGCTGGGCCTTATCGCCAGCGCCGGGGAAACCGAGGCGCTTGCCCGGTCCGTCCCCGACAATGGCGGCGTCCTGTTCCTGCCTGCGCTCGCAGGGCTGGGCGCGCCCCACTGGCGGCCGGATGCCAAGGGCGTACTGACGGGCCTGACCCTCGGCACGAAACGGGCGCATCTGGTGCGTGCGGCGCTCGAATCCATGACTCACCAATGCCACGACCTGCAATCGGCCTTCGCCGCCGACGGCCCCGCCTGGACGAAGCTACGCATCGACGGCGGCATGAGCGTCAATGACTGGATGGCGCAGGATCTGGCCGATATTCTGGCTTTGCCGGTCGAGCGACCGGCGGATATCGAAACCACCGCACTGGGCGCGGCGATGCTGGCCGGCGTGGGCGCCGGCCTCTACGCCTCTATCGGCGACGCCATGGTGATGGGGAGCAACGTCACGCGCTTCACGCCCTCTATCGATCCCAATTCACGCAAGACCCGCATCGCCTTCTGGCGGGAAGGCCTGCGCCATCAGCTCGAACTAGGGGGTCAATGATGACACAGAACGATCTCCAGTCGATCGGGCCTGGCCATTTCCGTTATGTCATGGGCCATTATCCGACCGGTGTCTGCGTCATCACCGGCCATGACCCCGATGGCGCGCCAGCGGGCATGGTCGTCGGCAGCTTCACTGCGGTATCGCTGACTCCGCCGTTGGTAGCCTTCTTTCCCGATCGCCGTTCGTCCAGCTGGCCGCTGATCAGTCCGTCAGGCCGATTCTGCGTGAATATGCTGGCGGCCGATCAGAGCGAAATATGCGCGCGTTTCGCGGCGAAGGGCGGTAACAAATTTGACGGCATGGCCCATCGGCTGTTGCGCGGGCTTCCATTGATCGACAACGTTATCGCCTCGATGATCTGCGCCATTAGGGATGAAACAGGCGCGGGCGATCATCTAATGGTCATGGGCGCGGTCGAGGAAATGACGGTTCACCGCGACGCACCGCCGCTGCTGTTCCTCAGAGGGCAGTTGCTCGCCGCCGCCTGACCGCCTCAGCAACGGGTTGCGCAGGCGCAGCTCGTGACCAGCGCGACGGCGCGACCAAGTCCATCAGTCGACCCGGAGATGAATACCATCTTGCCTTTGAGAGGCATCGCAGATGTCTCGCTTTCTTCAGGTTCACCCGCCGAGCGCACGACGGCAAGCGATAAGCGCGCGCGCCATATCCGCCCGCGCCGCCACTTCAGCGGATCGGGCCGCGAGCAGGTCGCGATCCGCCTGGAGCACCTCGATCAGGCTGACCTCGCCCGCCTTCCATGCCTGTTCGGCAAGGACGCGGGCGCTCTGCTGGGCGGCGACCTGGCGCGCCAGCACGGCGGCGCGGGCGCGATTCTGGACGAAGGCGGCAAAGCTGGTCTCGACATCCTCGCTCGCGCGCAGCACGGCTTGGGCGTAGGCGGCGAGCGCCTCGCGCTCCGTGCCGCGCGCGCCCGCTACCTGCGCGTCGATGCGGGCAAAGTCGAACAGGCGCCAGCGCAGGCCGGCCGCGGCCTGGATGGCGTTGGCGCCGTCGGTCAGCAGGTTCGAGGCGGCATTGGCCTGGAAGCCGAAAAGAGCGGAGAGCGAGAGACGCGGATAATATTCGGCGAGGGCCTGGCCGATCCGCGCATGAGAGGCCGCCAGCCGCCGCTCGGCCGCGACCAGGTCAGGGCGACGGCGGAGCAGATCGGCCGGGCTACCCGCGCCATCAAAGGTCGACTGGGGAAGCGGCGCGGGCGCGTCGAGCCCGCGCCGGTCGGCCTGGGGCGCAAGGCCGAGCAGTATAGCAAGCCGGTTGAGCTGCGCCTCGATGCCGGCATCGAGCGGGGCGATCGTGGCGCGGGCGGCTTCGGCTCCGGCACTCGCCTGCTCCGTCTCGCGACGGGATGCCTCCCCGGTCTCGCGCTGCTGGGCCACGAGGCGGAGGAGGTAGTCTGCGGCCCCCGTCTGGTCGCGGGCGATGGCGCGCTGCGCCTGGAGCGCGCGGAGCTGGATATAGGCGTCAGCGACCTCGCCGGCGACCGACAGGCGCATCGCCGCGCCGGTCGCCTCCGCCGCCTGGGCCTCATAGACGGCCGCCTCTCGCCCGCGCCTGAGGCCGCCGGCAAGGTCCACCTCCCAGCTCGCGCCGGCCGAGAGATCATATTGGCTGACCCCGCGATCGATGCCGGGAGCGAGGCCGACCAGCTGGCCGAGGCCGCTCTCGGTCGACTGGCGCGCGCGCGCGGCGCTCCCCTCGACCGAACCGCCGGGGAGCAGCGCCGCGCCGGCACCGCGCAGGGCCGCCCGCGCCTGGTCGATCCGGGCCATCGCCTGCGCGATGTCGAGATTCTGCGCGAGCGCCGTCTCGACCAAGCGGTCGAGCGTGGCATCACCAAAACTTCGCCACCATTTCCCCTCCGCGCCTGGCGGCGCGGAGGGGGGGCCGCGCCATTGCGGGGCGACCGCTATCGAGGGGGCGCGATAGTCGGTGCCTGCCGCACAGGCGGCGAGCGGCAGCAGGAGGATGGACGCGAGGACGGGCTTCATGCCGGCTTCTCCTGGTCACGGCCGGCGAGCAGCAGATACATGACCGGCGTGGCGATACGGGACAGGATGGTGGAGGAGACGAGGCCGCCGATGATGGCGATCGCAAGCGGCGAATAGAGGCCCGAGCCCTCGATCGCGAGCGGCAGCAGCCCGCCGATCGCCGTCACCGAAGTGAGCAGAACGGGAAGGAAGCGCACCTCGCCCGCGCGTTCGATCGCTTCGCGCAACGCCAGCCCCTCGGCGCGAAGCTGGTCGGTGAAGTCGACGAGCAGGATCGAGTTCTTGATCTCGATCCCGATCAGGGCGACCAGACCGATCGTTGCGGTGAAGGACAGCGAATAGCCGGTGAGCCAGAGTGCCGTCACCGCGCCGAACAGGCCGAGCGGGATGATTCCGGCGACCACCGCGACGGTGCGGAAGCGGCCGAATTCGAGCACCAGCACAGCGAGGATGCCCAGCACGGCGATCAGGATGGCGGCGCCCAGACCGGCGAAGCTGCGCGACTGCGCCTCTGCCTCGCCGCCCAGCGACAGGTGGTAGCCCGGCGGCAGCGCAAGCGCCTGTGAAATGCGAGCGAAACCGTCCTGCGTCACGCGCGAGGTGAGGAAACCGGGACGGACATAAGCGGTGACGGTGACGGTGCGATCGCGGTTCAGCCGGTCGATCCGTGCGGGACCGCCTTCCGGCTTCGGCGCGGCGATGGCGGAGAGCGGCACGGCGTCGCCGCCCCGCGCCGGAGCATAGATGCGGTCGAGCGCCGAAAGCTCGTTGCGCGCGCCCATGGCGAGGCGCACCGTCACCGGATAGTCGTCGCCATCGGTATCGCGGAAGCGCGCGGTGGACTCGCCGCTCAGCGCCAGCCGGGTGATCCGGCGCGCGTCGCCCGCCGCCACACCGAGCGCCGCCGCCTTGTCCTCGTCGATGCCGAGCGCCAAGTCGGTGCGGTCGAGCCGTAGTGGATTGCCGACGTCGCGCGTGCCGGGTGTAGCGGTGAGCACCGCTTCGGCCCTACGGGCAAGCGCCTTGAGCATGGCGAGGTCCGGGCCGCTGATGCGGATCGCGACCGGCGCCTCGGTCTGCGCGCCCTGCTCGAAGACATGGACGCTGATCTTCGCGCCCGGCCAGGCGGCGAACTCGCGGCGCATCCGTTCGATCTGCGCGTCGCTTTTCCCAGGGCGCCAGGTGGAAAAGGCGGCCGCCACTTCGCCAAAATCAGGTGCGGGTTCCTCCTGCGCGACATTGTAGTAGAGTTGCGGATTGCCACGCCCACTGTTGGCCGCATACCAGGCGATGCCGGGCTCGCGCGCGAGCCGACGTTCGACATGGCGGACGGCACGATCCGTGGCGGCGAGCGCCGTACCTTCGGGCGTCTCCACCCGCACTAGGAACTGCGGCGTCTCGGCGGGGGGGAAGAGGCTGCTTCCGATCGCGCCGAGCAGCGGCACGGTGAGCAGGCAGAGCGCGAGGATGACCGCCAGCGCCCGCCACGGCCGCGCAAGCCCCACATGAAGCACCGGACGGTAGAGGCGGTGGATCGCGCCGTTGATCGCCTGAAGCAGCCGGTTGCCTCCTGGATCCTCATGGCGCGAGAGCAGCCGGCTCGCGACGAAGGGGATGACCGTCATTGACACGACGAAAGAGGCGGCGACCGTCGCCAGCACCGCGACGGGCAGGGAGCGGATGAACGCGCCTGACCCTTCCGGCAGCATCATCAGCGGCAGGAAAGCGAGCATCAGGCAACCCGTACAGCCGATCACGGCCAGCGCGATCTGGCCGGTGCCCTGGAGCGCGGCCGTGGTCCGGTCCTCACCCTCGCGCAGGCGGCGTGCGATATTCTCGGTGACGACGATCGAATCGTCGACAAGCAGGCCGAGCGAGAGCACGAAGCCGGCGATCGAAAGCTGGTTCAGGCTGAAGCCAAGTGCATGGATCAGCGCCAGCCCCATCAGAAGCGAAAGAGGTATCGAGACCATCACCACGCCCGCAGCGCGCCAGCCGAGCGGCAGCAGCGTCACCGAGACGATCAGTAGCGCCAGCACGAAATCGCGCGTCAGCCCGCCAAGCCGATGGCTGACATTGTCTGCCTGGAAAAAGGCGCGCTCGAGTTTCACACCGGCGGGCAGCGTCTTTTCGAAGGCGTCGAGCGTCGTGCGCAGGTCGCGGGTGATGGCGGTGACGTCGGCGCCTTCCTTCTGGTTGGCGGAGACGAGCACGGCCCGTTTTCCGCCGAAGCGGGTGATATGCTCGGCCTCGGCGGTTTCCCAGGAGACCGTGGCGATATCGCGGACATGGACGATGCGGCCGTCGATGCTCGCGACAGGCACAGCCTCGACCGCAGCTATGCTGCCGAAGGCGCCAGCCTGACGCACCGTCAGCCGCCGGTCACCGGCATGGACCGCGCCGACCGGCGCCTCCGCCCCCGCGCGGGCCAGCGCATCGGCGACGGCGCTCGCCGGCAGACGAAGCTCGGCGAGGCGGCCGAGATCGAGCGCCACACGCATCTCCGACTGGGGCGCCCCCCAATAGCGGGCATCGCGCACGCCGGGCACGCGCTGGATCGCCTCGCGGAGCCGGTCGGCGACCTTCTCCAACCGGCGCATCGGCAAATGTTCGCTCACCAGCGCGACCTCCATGATCGAGACCTCGATCGTGCGTGCGCGCAGCACGTCCATCCGGGTGACGCCGGCGGGCAAGCGGGCGCGCAGTGCGTTCACCTCGCGCACCACCTCGTCATATTTGCGATCGGGATTGGTGCCCCAGGTGAACTGGACGCGCACCTGGGCGGCGCCGTCAGCGCTGGTCGAACGAACCTCCTCGACATCATCGAGCGCGTCGAGCGCATCCTCGATCGGCTTGGAGACGAGCTGCTCCATCTCGGCCGGTGTGGCGCCGGGCATGACCGTGCGCACGGTCATGAAGGGCGACGGGAATTGCGGGTCCTCGGTGCGCGGGATCGCCGAAAAGGCGTTGAGCCCAAGCAGGGCGAACAGCGCGACCAGCACCAGTGTGAACTGCCAACGGATGATGAAGAAGGCGACGGGATTGAAGCGCATCAGCGGGCGCTTCCGATGACGCGCACGCGCTGGCCGTCGGCGGCAAAGCCGGCGCCCGAAGTGATGACCCGCGCCCCGGCGGGCAGGCCCGCGACCAGCGCGTCCTCACCCGAGAAGCCGAGGAAGCGGACAATGCGCCGCCGCCCGCGCTGCGCGTGGACATCGAGCAGGAACAGCGCGGCGAGGCCGTTTTTCGCCTCCAGCACCGCCTCGGCGGGAACGGCGGTGATATCCGGCGCGCCTGCGGCGGCGCTGGCGATCTCGACGGTTCCGGTCATGCCGCTCACCAGGCCGCTCGGGTCGCCAAGACGAACCTCGACCTGGACGGTGCCGGTGCGGGGATCGACGCTGGCGCCGACCCGGCTCACCACGCCGGGCACGTCGGAGCGGCCGGCGACCGACAGCCGGGCAGCCGCGCCGGCGCGCACGCGGCCGATCGCGTTCTCAGGCACCGGGATGCGCACCAGCAGGGGGCTATCCACGTCGGCGAGGCGGAGCACGGCCTGACCGGCCGAGACGGTTTCGCCTGCCTGCGCGATGCGCTCCAGCACGATACCGGATGCGGGTGCGGAGAGCGTCGCGGAAGCGCGATTGAACGCTGCCGCCCGCAGTGCCGCGCGCGCCTGGTCGAGGGCAGTCCGCCCGTCCTCATAGCGGGCATGAGCCACGGCGCCGGTCTCGTTGAGCGTGGCATAGCGCGCCAGCGCCCGTTCCGCCCGTTCGACGTCGCCCTGCCCCTGCGCCACGCGCGCTGCGAGGTCGGTCGCGTCGAGCTGCGCAAGCGCCTGGCCGCGCGACACCTGATCGCCAATATCGGCGTCCAGCCGCGCGAGCGTGCCCGGCACACGGAAGGCGAGCGTCATCTCACGCGCGTGCGCGATCCGGCCCACCGCCGAAACGCTACCCGAAGCCTCACCCCCACGCGCCGTAACGACCTCGACCGGCAGTGGATCGGGCTCCTTACTTTGGGGCTGGGCAGCGCCGCAGCCCGCGAGCAGCGCGGTCACGGCAAGCGCCGGCAGCAGGCGTTGGGTATGGGCAGGGATCATCGGGGTTGTCGTTCCTCGGAATTGGCATCGAAGCACAGGCAGGTGGCGAACCAGCCGATGCCGCAGGCGATGAGCACGAGGCCGGCAAGGGCCAGCATGACGCGCTTCCACCAGCACATCGGCCGATTCCGGCCCTAGAAGCGGTAGGACAGCGCCAGCCCGCCGATCGCCTGGTGCCGCGAGCCTTCGTCACGGACGATAGGGCTGTCGGCAGCGTCCCCGGCCAGATAGGACCAGCCAATCCGGCCAATCAGACCCCAGCGCCGGTTGAATTGGTAACCGATGGTTGCTCCCGCACCCAGGTCGCGCAGCGCGGCGCCGGGGCGGTAGGCATCGAGGGTCGTGCGCGCAGCCTCGGCATCGGTCACGCCAAAATAGGTCCGCGTATATTTGGCATCGCCCCAGGTCGCGCTGGTGTCGAACGACAGCGACAGGCTTTGCGAGCGCACCGCCACATAGGCGGCGCTGGCGGAAACCAGCACACCGTCATGCGCGCCGGAGACGTCGGCGAGCGCGGTCAGGTCGAGCTGTACCTGGCCCTGCCCCGCCGCATTACCGCCGAGCCGCAGTCCAACGAAGCCGCCCAGCTCGACCGCGGTGTCGATGGTGTCAAGCAGCGCGATCTGCCCCTTGGCATCGTTATCGCGGCCGAGTCGAAGGTTGGCGACGGGGCCGGCCGCGATCATATCGTGCGACACGATGTCGACGCGCAGGCGCGAGCCTTGGAAGTCGACCGAAACGTCGCCGTTGCGGACAGTACCGATCACCAGCGGGATCAGGCGATAGTCGTCCGCCCCGTCATAACGCGGCGCAGCGCCAGGGCCGATCGCCACGAAGCCTGACCAGCCTTCTTCGTCAGGAGCTTCCTCCTCGGCTGCGGTTTGCGCGAAGGCGGTCGTGGGGGATGCCAGAAAGGCAAGGGTGAGCAGCAGCGACGAGGGCATGATCTTCTTGAGCATGGGCAACTCCCGGTGAGTTGAAGGAAACGCCCTTGCGCTAAGCGGAGCCGGCGACACGGTGCGACCCGAACTGCGCGGTTGCGTCGAATCGCTTCGTAATTTACGCCGTAAATGCGCCACTCTGGAGCATTAGCATGCGTGACTTCGCGATTTCGCCAATTCCCGCCAGGGTCGAGAAGCTGTGGGCGGAGATCGGCTTGGCTGTGGGGCTCGGTCTCGTTCTCGCGGCCATGGGTCCGTTCAGGACCTATGAAGGCGAGCCGCTTCAGCGCATCGGATTCTGGATCGGACTCTCGGCGGCCTGGTTCGTGCTCGCCATGGCGGTCGACCTGCTGATCGATCACAGCCCGCTGCCAGACCGTCTCGATGCCCCTCGCCGGCTTGTGATCAAGGTGATGCTGGCCGCGTTCCCGATGCTATTGTTCGTTGCGCCGGCCACGCAAGCGCTGTTCGGTTGGGCGCCGGGCTTGCACAAGCTCCTATGCCTCTATCCCAAGACCCTGTTGATCGGTGCTGGGCTGACGCTCGTCTCGGCAGCCCTGCTCAGCCGGCCCGCGCACCTGCCGGGTCGCGATGAGCCCGCGTCGTCGGACGTGGGAGTCGACGACGCAGCGCCCTTGGAAAGGGCGCCTTCGACGATCGAGCCAAATCCGGGCCAGGAAGACAATGCCGACGCATGTCCCCTGCAAAGCCGGCTCCCGCCTCATTTGCGCGGGCCGATCCTGTGCCTGCAGACCGAAGATCATTATGTGCGGATCCATACCGAGAAAGGGTCGACCCTCGTGCTGATGCGGATGCGCGACGCCGTGGAGGCTATGAATGGAAGCCGTGGGCTTCGCGTCCACCGATCCTGGTGGGTGTCCCTTGCGGCCATTAAGGTGAGCGAGCGAAGCGGTCGCACGTTGATCCTGGAACTGGTGAACGGCCTCGTGGTGCCAGTCTCCCAGCCTTACGCCGCAACCGTGCGCGAAAGCTTCAGTCCCTCGTGAAACGACAGCAAGATCGTCCGGCCAAAATGCAAACGCTCTGGGTCGCCGGGGCCGGTCATGAAGAAGCGCGCGCCATGCTGCGTCGCGCGGCCTTTGAGCTCATCCGGCGAGACGGCGCCCGAAATCTGTCGATGCGCGGTCTCGCAACTTCGCTCGGCATCAGTGCGATGACGGCTTATCGATATTATGTCGACAAGGAAGAGCTTTTTCGAGATCTCAAGCATGAGATCGCCGCAAAATTCGCGGCTGCATTGAAGGCCGGATCCGACGCTGCCTCGACCCCGATGGAACAGCTCCGTTGCATGGCGATCGCTTATCTCGAATATGCGTTGGAGCATGAGGAAGACTATCGGCTGTTGTTTGATGAATGGCTGGGCGAGATCGACCGCACCTCAGCTCTTCCGCCAGCAGACGCCCCCGGATGGGATCTGCTCATCTCGCTCGTGAAGCGGCTGAATCCCCGCTGCGACGAAAAGGCAGTCGTGCGGACCGCCCATTTGCTCTGGTCGACCGTGCATGGGCTTGTCATGCTACATCTTGCAGGGCGGGCGCGTCTCGATCCGCCGGTCTCTCACACCGTCAATCCCTATCTGGATATGCTGCTTTCTACCGTCGGGACCGCGACGGGTTAGTCGCACGCAGTTGATTGCGACTAGTCGGCCACCGGCGCGGGTCGATGCCGCCGAACCGATCGATATCGCCCTCTTTATCTTCGGTGTAACGTCACTCTTCGGATAAGGCCGAACACCGCTGGTTTCGCCGCGATCACCGTTCCTTGGCACGGCGGACGAATCACTGCCCGGGACGTACGACGGCGGACGAATCACTGCCCGGGACGTACGGTGGAATCTCGATGAACATATGGACGTGGTGCGCCTGAGCCCAACAGGCGCGACAAACCATCCCATTCATCCACAGGGCCTTCCCTTCTGCCCTATACACGCCAATTCCCGGGCCTTGCTGTCAAGCCCGCGTCTCATTTGCCCGAATAAGTCAGAATGATCGCCGTATGATCCGCCTCCTTGGTGATCGCGATCGCGGCCTTCCGCCCCGCTCCGATGGCCGACATCATGCCTGTGCCTCCCGACAGAAAGTCCGACGTCTTGCGCAGGCCGGCGGCCGCAAATCTGTCCCGGTAAAAGACCATGACGGCGTCGGCGGCGTCCGAGGTCGTCAACCGCACCTCATGGCTTCCACCCTCGGTGGCGGCCGGGACTACAGCGGCAAGCGTTGAACCCGGATAGCGGGGAGCGAATTCGGGCAGGGCGATATCACGCGGCGGTGGCGACGCAGCACCGGTGGCGGCTGGTGCCGGATGGAGCGCCTCGGCGGTATTCGCCCCAAGGTCGGGTGCAGCCTCGCCACCGGTAGATTCGTTACGCGGCTCCGAACCGCACGTCGCCAGAAGCATCAGGACCGGGAGAATGAGGACACGCATGGAGACTCTCCTTCCATCCGGTCCAGGCTACCCCAAACCCGCCTGCCGACGCAAAGGCCATGGCCAGTCCCGTTCGCCAGAGCGCGCCGCCGTTGGATCGATGGTTGAGGCCGTTACGGCTCTTAGAACTTCACGCCCAGCCGCGCATAATAGAAACCTCCGCTCAGGCCAAAGGGCGCAAAATTGCCGTAGAGGCCGGAGCCGGTATTCGCCTGGATGACGCCGATGGCATCGGGATAGATGTCGAAAAGATTGTTCGCGCCCATGGCTACATTGATGATCGACGTCAGTTGCGCCGAAATATCCAGGTCAGTCACCCATTTGGGACCGAAGGTGCGGTCATCCGCGGTAGAGGTCTGGCTGGTCCCGGTTTCCGTATATTTGCCGAAGCGCGTGACGCGCAGCAGGCTACGAACCGGACCGATCGTCCATTCACTACTCAGCACCAACTTGTCGCGGGGCGTTGCGCTAGTCAGGTCCGCACGCGCCTGTCGGCCGAACAATATGGTGTTTGACAGGTTGCCGGGATTGTCCGCCACCCTCAGCAGCCTGGTCTTGTTGTAGCTATAGGCGGCATTGAGCTTGAAATCGCCAAGCGAGCCGGTACGCAGCATATATTCCGCCACCGCATCGATACCGCGCGTGCGGGTGTCGACGCCGTTGATGAAGAATTGCGCGCTACTGATGCCCGGCACACCGCGCGCGGCGAGGATGGCGGTCACTTCGGGACTGGCGAGAATTGCCCTGGCTTCCGCGCTGTTGAGGATTTCGGTTTTCACGATCCGGTCCTTGATGCGAATCTGATAGCCATCGATGGTCAGGCGGAACGGGCCGCTTTCAAAGGTCGCGCCCGCCGTGAAGTTCAACGACTTTTCCGGCGTCAGCGGTTTGGCGCCGAAATAGCCGGCGATCGGATCGTTGGGCGCCAGGAACTTGACCAGTTGCGGCACGCGATCGCCATCGATGGTGATGCTGGTGTTCTGTGAGGTCGAGAAGCCCTGCTGTGCCAGCGACGGCGCGCGAAAGCCGGTGTTCACGCCGCCGCGCAGGGCGAAGCCGGATGCGATCTCGTAACGGGTGGAGAATTTGCCGCTGACCGTATTGCCCGAACTGTCGGTATAATGTTCGGCCCGGCCGGCAATACCGACGAACCATGCCCTGGTGATGTGGACACCGATATCGACAGACGCAGCGACATTGTTGCGGGTGAGGACGAAGGCATCGGCCGGCGTCGTGCCGGTGAAGGAGACGAGGCTGGCTGCCGGGCGCTGGCCGCCAAAGGCCAGTTCGAAGGGCGTCGCGCCGGTCGGGATCACATAGCCGCCATCGCGATAGCTGTCCGGCTCGCCCGCCTTGTTCTGAAACCGCTCCCACCGATGCTCCAGCCCGAAGGCCAGGGTCAGCGGCTCAGCCAGACCCAGGTCGAAGGCGCGGCTGAAATCGGCATTATTGACCCAGAGGCTGGCAATCTGTTTACCCATGAAGAAGCTGGTCTTGCTGCCCGGCCCCAGCGACGGGTTGAGCGTGTCGACCGCGCCCAGCTTCGCATCGTCCCGGCCAAAGCTGCTGCTGAAATCGGCGTCGAGGCCGGCCAGACTGGTGCGCACCCCGGTCGTGACCTGGAAGTCGGTTTCCCAGATGCGGCGTTTCGCCAGAAAGCCGTTGGGATAGATTTCGGGCAGCGCGTTGATGTTGTTCGCGTTGAACTGTCCGCGGCCGTCCTTGATGTCGCGGTAGCTGAGCGTCGAGAAGCTGTAGAGCGTTGTGGCGTCGCTGACCGGCAGTTCGGCATTATAGGAGCCGTTGACGATGTAGTCGCGATTGGTGCGACCATAATTGCCGGCGCGATTGCGATCGATCGTCGCTTCGGGCGGATCGCGCGAGCCGTCCGCCAGGCGGGGATAGAGATCGACGGAGGCCGCGACGATCGCGCCGGACGGATCGGCGCGGTCGTGAAACTTGCCTTCCACCGCAAAGCGGACGAAACCGCCATCCGCGCCCAGGCGGGTGCCGTAGCTGACCGATTGCTGGATTAGCTCCCCGCCCTTCTCATAGTGGCTGCCGGCAGTGGCGGCGAACTCGCCACCTTCGGGCGAGGCATCGAGGATGAAATTGATCACGCCCGATATCGCGTCCGAACCATATTGGGCAGCGGCGCCATCGCGCAGCACCTCCACCCGGCCGACGGCATTGGTGGCGAGCAGGTCGATATCCACCGGGGTGCTGCCGCCCGACACGCGGGAGAGATTGTTGATGAGCGAGGTCGTGTGCCGCCGCTTGCCATTGACCAGCACCAGCACATAGTCGCCGCTCAGCCCACGGATGGAGATCGGCTTGGCGCCCGAGGAAGTGCCGCCGCCGCCCAACGCCGGAACGGTGAGCGAAGGGACGATATTGCCCAATATATCCTTCAGGCCGACGCGGCCGGTCGCCTGCAGTTCGCGTGTATCGATGACGTCGATCGGGACTGGGCTGTCGGCCACGGTGCGGGGACGCGCGCCACGCACACCCGTCACGACGATGGCCCCACCCTCGGCGATTGCGTCATCGGGCGCGGCCGGCTCTACCTTATCGACCGCATGGGCGCTGCAGGCGAGCGCGACGACGAGAGAGACGGTAGAAACCGTGTGCTTCAGCAGAGGCAATAGGATCATCTTCATTCCCTGAGACGTGTATTTTCAGGGATGATTGCTATCGGTCGCAGCAAGGCAAATTAATCAAGTTAAATTGGAAAATGTTTATTTAAACTTGAATTAAAATTAAAAATATATCGGCAAAAAATATTTATAGCTATAGAGAATATTTATCGATCTATTGTTTATTTCTATTTTCTCCGCCAGTCTGAACGTATCGATGATGATATTCTGATTGGCACGGCGAGGCGGCCATTCTTGCGCATCATAATGAACGTGGCATTAGCCTCGTGACGGCCGCAGCCGACAGGCAGGCCTGTTGCGGCAAGGCCGACCAGCGCATGACGGCGGGAGAGGAACATCGACATCCTGCCCACCGTCTATGCGCCGGCGGGGCGGATTGCTTCCGCCACCTGCCGGTTGAACGATGTGTCATAGCCCTTGTCCGCCCTGGGAATGTCCGGGATAATCCCGGCCGCATGATAGCGTTCGAAAATCCGGCCCTGTTCGCGAACAAGTTCTGTATCGATCGGCACCGCATCGCCGACATAGGATTGGGCGGCGAAACGCGCCACCGCAAAGGGGATGCCGGTTTCCTGCGCCAATATACGGGCATAGTCGTCGAGATGATTGCGCGCCCAGGCCCGCGCCCGCGCCAGGCGCGCGATATAATCGCCGAGCAGGACGCGCTTCCGTTCGATCGCCTTGTCATTGGCAGCATAGAAGCCGACGCCGGTGGGCAGATTACCGCCATCGGCCAATATCCTGTCGCCATCCTCCAGCACGGCGATGCCGACATAGCTGCCCCAGGTGGCCCAGGCGTCGATCGCGCCGGACGCCAGCGCCGCTTTCGCTTCGCCGTTGGACAAATAGGTCCAGCGGATCGTGCTGGCATCGATCTTCGCCCGTTCGAACAGGCGCAGCACCAGATCCTGCCCGGCCGATCCCCGGATCGTCGCCACCTTCCTGCCCCGCAGGTCGGCCAGGGTGCGGACGGACGAATTTTTCGACACGATGATGGCCGACGCCTTGCCGGCATGTTCACCCGCGGGTCGGTAGGCCGTCACCGCCTTGATATGCGCGCCGCCGGCATAAGCGAAGGCAAAGGGCGCCCCGCCAATGCCGCCGACATCGATCGCGCCGGCATCCAGCGCCTCCAGCAATGGCGAGGCAGCCGGGAACAATGCCCATTTGATCCGATAGGGCACATGGTCCAGTTCTCCCGCCGCCTTGAGCAGCGCACGCGCGCCTCCGCGCTGATCGCCCACGATCAGGGTCCGAGCATCATCCGCCGCGCCCCAGGATGCCGGACGGAACAGGGCGAAGGTCAGCGCGGCCAGCACCAGCCCCAGCGCGCCCCACAGCCAGAGACGGAGATGGCGTCGCGCCACCCCCGTTCCGTTCGAATCGGATGCGACCGGATCGGTCATCGCCGCCGCGCCGTTCAGAGATCGGCGTAGAGCGGTTCGTCGGCGATCAGGACACGATGGAGCAGGCGCGGATAATCGCCATAGTTGCGCACCGCATAGTGGACGGCAGCGCGATTGTCCCAGAAAGCGACCGATCCGGGCTTCCACGAAAAGCGGACCTGGAATTCAGGCCGCTTATATTGCAGCAATATCTGGTCGATCAGGTCCCGGCTTTCCGCCAGGTCGACGCCCAATATCTGCGGATCCTGCGTCAGATTGACCCAAAGTATCTTCTGGCCGGTTTCCCGATGGGTTCGCACCACCGGATGCGCGACGATCGGATAGTCATGACCGTCCGCCAGCAAGGCCGGACGATAGTCGTGGGTGACGTGCAGCCCCTTCAGCTTCTCCTTCAGTTCGTCCGAAAGCCCCTCATAAGCGAGATGCGCGTCGACCCAGACGGTGTCGCCCCCGACCGGCGGTATGTCGACCGCGCGCAGCACCGCGCCCCAGGTCGGCACCAGGCGCCAACTTGTGTCGCTATGATAGGCTTCGCCCGGCTTCACCTTCACCTTGGCCTGGCGCTTGTCGAAGCGGGCATTGTCCAGCGCGGAGATATTGTGGATCGGCGTGACCTTGGGATCGTGGGTCGTGCTGGGATGTGTGTAGAGCGGCCCGAATTGGCGCGCGAAGGCGGCGTGGCTTTCATTGTCGAGCTGCTGGTCGCGGAAGAAGACGACCTTATATTGCAGCACGGCTGTGCGGATCGCGTCCCGCACCTCCGGGCTTATCGGCCGGGAAATGTCGATGCCATGGATCTCCGCGCCGATGGTCGGCTGAAGCGGGCGGATGTCGAAATTGGCGGTAGTCCGTTCGGCTGCGGCTGTGGACATGATCTTGATCCTTTCCTGCCATATGGCTCCCCGAGATGGAGCGATATGGCGAGGTGTAGAAAATCACGCGGCGCAAATCCCATGATAAATTCTCGCCTTCTTATGATGTTGGATCGTCGGGTACGAATATCCTTCCTTTTCATGCGCACCTATTTGCAATAGCCCGCATGTATCGAGAAATTCCAATAGATGATGTGATCCGATCTCATGTCAATTTGAACAAATCAGCGGTGTTTGAGCGGTTCTCTTTATTCGAGAACAAGCCACAGCCCTCACCTGCGCGCCATGGCTTGCGGGAAGATCGGCATGACCCACGGGCCAGAAGAATGCGAATTATTTCCGCAGGACAACCTCGTCCAGCGGCTTGCCGGTCGCGGTGAAAGCGCGATAGGTCAGGCTGTCATGACCGACGTCGATCAGCTGATAGGCCTGCGTGCGCGAGGCCGATTTGCGCGCCCAGGGCAAGGAGGCGACGTCGTACATTTTGGGTCCGGCGACCGAGACGGCGTAGGTCGCGCCCTCCCCATCCTCGACCGGGCCGTCGGGGCCGATGGCGCCGCGGGCATAGCCATGATCATGGCCTTGCAGCACCAGGTCGACCCGATATTTGTCGATCAGCGGCTTCAAGGCTTCGCGTACGCGCGGATTGTCCCGCTTGGGTTCGCTGGAAAAAAGCGGGAAGTGGAGGAACATGACCGTCCAGCGGTTAGGGTTGTGCGCCAGCAGCGGCTCCAGCCATTGAACGATGGCGGCGCGGGATTCGCCGTCGCCATGCAGTTGCGGCGCGTCAATCGAGATCAGGCGCAGGCCCTGATAATCGGTATACCAGTTGGTCTCGCGCAGCCGGTCGATCTTTGCCGGTCCATTTTCGGGCAAGGTGAATTGGCGACGCCATTGCGGGTTCAGCACCGGTCCCCGGCCATATTCATGATTGCCCGGCGTCGGCATCTGCGGCGTCTGGGCATAGAGAAAGCCGCCGGCGGCGAACCATTCGCCCCATTCCGCGTCGCTGTCATGCCGGTTGATAAGGTCGCCCGCATGGATCACAAAAGCTACATCCCCCGCCTGACGGAAGGCCATGCGCAGCGTGCGCGAGGCTTCGGACAATATCTGGTTCTGCATGTCGCCCATATAGATGAAACGGAAGGGCTTCTCCGCTGCCTCTGCAGTGCGGAATTGCAGCCATTCCGACCAAGTCGCGCCGTCCCCGACGCGATAGGCATAGACGGTGGCGGGCTTCAGCCCCTTGAGAATCGCGGCGTGATAGCTGGCGCGGAAGGCCGGATCCTCGCGCACAGCGATGGTCGCGTCCTCGTCGCCCGCGGGCTGGGCCAGCGGCGCCTTCACGAAATCCGGCCCGTCGGTCGCCTCGGCATATTGCACCTGTCCCGCCTGCCCCGGCGCCGAACGCCAGGTGATCGCCATCTCATGCGCGGGATCGGCGGTGAGGTTGAGGATGATGCGCTCGGGCCTGACCGTCGCCGGGGCGAGCGGCGGTTCGGCCGGCGTCTGGGCGGACGCGGCCGGCGCAAGGGCGAGCGCAGTCGAGAGGAAAAGCAGGCGGGGAGAGATCATGGATGGATACTCGCGGTGAAAATGGGGCGCCCGGGAGAGGGTAATCGGGATCAGAAAACGAAATTCAGCCCGGCCGTGATGCTGCGCCCATTCTTGATATAGGCGCGGCTGGCTCCCGTGCCCGATGACACGGTGTACCAATAAGTGTGGGCGTCGAAGAGATTCTGCACCTGGAGCGAGGCGGTGGACTTGCCGAACACAGTCTTGCGCAGCGTCAGGTCGACGAAGCTGTAGCCCTGCTCATAGGGATTGTTGCCGAAATCCTGAATGCCCTCCATGAACTTGGACTGGTGTGTCCAGGCGCCGTAGATTTCCCAGCCCTTGCGCTGCCAGAAGATCTGCACATTGGCGATGCGGCCCGGCGTTTCGACCAGCGGCAGCGTATAGCCTTCGGGATGCCAGTTGATGCCGGTTTCGGCGCGCGACTTCTGCAGCGTCAGGTTGACGCCGAAGCCCAGCGAACCAAGCGGCCCCGGCAGCCAGTGCAATATCTGCTGGGCGTTGAATTCGATGCCATAGACCTCCGCCCATTTGCCGTTGTTGGGCATCAATATTGTTACGCCTTCCGGCGAGATATTCTCGCCTGATGTGCCGTTACGGATGTTGCTGGACGAAGAGCGATAGAGAAAATTCTTGATATGCTTGTAGAATCCGGCGACCGAATAGGCGCCCGTCGCCCCTTCATAATGTTCAAGACTGAGGTCCAGGTTGATCGCGCGCATGGGCTTCAGGTTCGGATTGCCCTGCTCGATCGACATCAGCACCCAGTCGCTGGTAGGGTTTTCCTCGCCGTCACCATCGGGATCGGTGTCATAGCCATATTCGCGCGCCGAACTCATACGGGCGATGTCCGGCCGGGCGAAGCTGGTCCAGGCCGCCGCGCGCAGCTTGGTGCGCGGCGTGAAATCGTAGATCATGTGCAGGGAGGGCAGGACATTGGTAAAGTCGCTGCGGTCGGTCGAATAGCGGCCGCCCTGCACCTCATCCAGATTATAGGCCTCGATCTTGTTGCGGGTCGTTTCGACACGGACGCCGCCGATGAAGGTCGCCTTGCCGACCTTCGCCGTTGCCATGGCATAACCGGCGATGACTCGCTCATTGAAGCGAAAGCTGTCCTCATCGGTGATCACCGCGTCGGCGGGGCTGACGGCGAAGCCGTCGAACACGCTGCTTTGCCCTTCTTCGGCGCGCCCCAGTTCGGCCAGCATCTTGCCATTGTCGATCGTCGTGCCGAGCCGATAGAGGCCGCTATACTGGCCGCCGAACAGGCTCGTCACTGCCTTGCCGTAGAAGGCGGAAAAGTCGGCGAGCGTGCCACTGGCGTCCAGGTTCAGGAACTCGCCGCTATAGGTGCGGCGGCGCGAGTTGAAATATTTGGCGCCGACCTTGATGCTGTCGAGCCAGCCGCTTTCCACCTTCCAGAGCAGGTTGAACTGGCCCTGCCACAATTTCTCGCTGCTGCCGCCGATTTCGCCGGACAGGCCGGCAAAGGCATATTCCGACGGATCCTGCACCGCCGCCATGCCGGCATCGTTAAGCAGCCATTTGGGAAAGCGGCTGTCACCCGCGCTGCTGAACAGCACGCCCGTATTTCCCAGCCAGCCATATTTGTCGCTGCGGAACTCCAGCTCATAGCCGTCATCCAGATTATCCTCGGACTGGGAATAGGAGACGTCATAATCGATCGTCACTGCGCCAAAACGGCTGACGCCACCGAAATTGGCCGAGGCGAGGCTGCCTGTCTCGCGCGATCCTTCCCAGAAGCGTCGCAGACGGAAACCCTGCGGATCCCAGGTGCCCGACCCGCCATAGAGGCTGTAGAAGGAGCGCGAGGAACGGTCGGCGTCAGTGATGATGCCGTCGCCATCCTGATCCTCGATCTGGGCGGTGGTGTAGCCATAGATACGACCCAGTTCCTCGTCATAGCCGACGACATTGTCATCGGGCTGGGCCAGACTGGTGTCGCTGCTGTCCACTTGCACCAAGCGAGCCGAATTCCGGCCGGTGTCGTTGCGGAAATTCAGCCGGTTGAGAAATTCCTCCTTCTGATATTTGTTATATTGGCCGCGCAGGTGAAGGTCGTGATCGTCCGATCTGTAGTCAAGGCTGCCATTGGTGCCCCAGCGCTTCACGTCCGTCTCGCCGAAGGCGATGTCCATGCCGCGCATCACGAACTTGTTGGGGTCCCAGCCCAAGGTCTCGCTGTTCTCATACCAGCTCATCGGCTGGTTGTCCCCATCGACGCCATTCTGCTCGAACTGCGACCGACGGCGGCTCCAGCTACCGGAGATGAAGACGCCGAGATTGTCGGTCAGCCGCCTGCCGAAGGCGCCCGATAACTGGCCCGACTTGCGGTCGTCATATTTGTCGAGAAAGCCGCCCTCCGCGGACAGGCGGACATAGGTCCTGTCATGGTCGAAGGCCGTCGGCGTCTGGATATCGACGGAGCCGCCCAGCGCATCACCGTCGCGGTCGGGCGTCAGCGATTTGTAGACGGTGATCTGCTTGATGCCGTCAGGCGGCAGGACGCTGAGGCGGACGCCCCTAAAGAAATTATCGTCGCGCGATCCCGCGCCGCCCAACCGCACGCCGTTCATGGAATAATTGTTGAGTTCGGTCGACAGGCCGCGAATGGTGATGCGGTCGCCCTCACCGGTCGTATGATTGCGCACCGCATTGACGCCGGGCAGGCGCGCCAGCGATTCCGAGACATTGTTGGTGGGCAGTTCGCCCATGTCGTCGGCCGTCACCGTATCGGAAATCTTGTCCGACTGGCGCTTGGTTTCCAGCGACGCGTTCACCGCCTTGGCAAAGCCGGTAACGACGATCTGCGCCTGCGGTGCTTCGGTGGCGCCCGCAACCGGAACAGCGGCGGCGCGCGGCGCGGGGGCAGCCTCCCCGCTGCGTGCGGCGACAGGGCGCGTCAGCGCGCCGGGGCGCACGATCACGGTCGTGCCGACGATGCGGACCTCGACATCAACGCCATCAATCAACGTCCGCAACGCCTGCTGTGCGCTCATCCGGCCGTTCACCGCGTGGCTGCGCCGCCCCCGCAGCGCATCGGGCGAGGCGGACAGCTGCATCCCGGTCACGCGCGAGAAGCTGGCCAATGCCCCGGCCAGATCCTGCGCCGGAATGGAAAAGCGGAAGCTTTGGCCCGTGTCGGGCGCGGCGGCGACCGTCGCGGGAAGCGCGACAGTCGCAAGGACGATGCCGGACGCGCAACATTTCAATAAGCTAGGCAAGAACATATTTCCCCCGATTCAGACGAATGTCGAACGGGAGACGTGGCTCATGATCCAAACCCTACAAAAGAAAATTATTACTTTTCAATTACATGATTATGTATTTGCGATGACATCAGAGCTGATCGCCAAGAACATAGCTCCCATCTTCCTCCCGCCAGCGCAGATCATGCGTCGCCGCCAGCGCTTCCAGCACCATCTTTGGATCCGACACCCGGAACCGGCCGCTGACGGGAATGATCCCCAGCGCGGGATCGGCCAGCCGCACCGGCTTTGCCGAAAAGCGGTTCATCCAATCCACCAGTCGCTGCATCGGTGCCTCTTCGGTCTCGTACCAACCGCCCAGCCATCCGGGCGCATCGCCAAAGGGGGCGGGCAGCCGACGGCCACGATTGCCGACGATGCGGATCGCCGTGCCGGCCGGCAGGCGCCATGCCGAACCGTCCGCCGCCTCGACGCCCACCAGCCCGCGATAGACCCGCACCGCAACGGCGTCCCCGCCCTGCCGGTCGACGTCGAATGCCGTCCCCAGGACCAGGATCTGCTTACCTGCACTGGCGATGGCAAAGCGGCGCCAGCGTTCATGCGCAACGTCGAAGAAGGCCTCGCCCTTCTCCAGCGTCGCGCTGCGCGACCAGGGCGTGATATGCACGGTCAGCCGGCTGCCGCCGCTCAGCGTCACCTGCGTGCCGTCGGCCAGCGCAATGCGCTGCACCGGGCCGGGCCGGACTTCGAACGACCGATCGACGATCACCCGCGGCAGCAGCAGCGCCGCCGCCACCGCGCAGGCCAGCGCGGCCCCGGCGCCCAGCGTCAGTGGCCTGCGCAGGAAGGCGATCATCCAATCCAGCGCTTCCCGCACCGGATGCGGGCGCGGCCGCTGCCATGCGACCTCCGACAACGCCTGGACGATAGCGTCGGATTCCCAAAGCGCCCGCATCCGGCCGAAACGCGCGACATTATCGGGATCGGCCATGATCCATGTGTCGAACGCGCGCGCGACGTCGGGCGCGGGCGCGGGTCCGCTCATCCGTTCGACCCAGAAGGCAGCCTCCCGGTCCTGCTGCTGCGCCATGGTCATTCTCCCAGCCATTCCGGGCCCAGCCCGGCGCGCTCGAACGCCGTTCTCAGGTCCACAAGGCCTCGTGTGATATGCTTCTCCACCGCCTTGACGCTCAGCTTCAACTCCTCCGCGATCGCCGCGCAACTCTGGCGCCGCAACCGCCGTCGCACGATCACCTCGCGCCGCAGAGGCGGCATATGTTGCAGCGTCCGGGTCAATATCGCCACCGCCTGGCGCGAATGGACGACGCGATCAAGCGAGGGCGCGGTGCATTCCATGCTTTCGTCCACTTCCCCGGACTGGCGCCCCTCGCGACGATAGATGTCCACCACCAGATTGTCGGCGATGCGAAAGCCGAGCGCATAGACGCTGCCGATTTCGTCGCGCTGCTGCAGCGCGATGAGGCGCGTCAGCGTTTCCTGCGCGACATCCTCCGCCAGGTCCGACCGGCCGGTCCTGCCCCGCACATAGCGCACGAGGGCGGAACGGACCGCTGTCCAGTCCCGCTGGTCTTCGGGCGTCGATGCGCGGCGGATCGGAAACAAGGCCGAATGTCCTGAAGGAGGATGACCCCGGCGCGCCTATAGGGCACAGGTTACGATTCGAAGACGAAACGACCCTTCTTGTGACCACCGCGTCGCCAGGGTCGGCAGCGCAACAGGAGCCGCTTGGCACCCACATCGATCCCGATCATGCAGCAATTATGATGATGGCCCGGTCCTCAATCGCCGATCCCTTCCGAGTGGCAGAGTCAGGTCGGCCCGGTCCGGCATCTCGGTCAATATATACCGGGTCAGCCGTTCATAATGTTGCACGAATCGGTCGAGCTGCGCCGCGTCCATCGCCCGGCTCGCGCCGCGGGCGACGAGCGCCGCTTCCTGTTGTCCGCGCCATGTCCGCACCACCGGAAAATCGGGCGCGGCGAGCAGCGCCAGCCGGTCGATCCAGGCGAACAGCTCGGCATAAGGACCGCGGAGCTGATGATTGACATGGCGGCGCCATATCCGGTCGGCGTCTTCATCCCGCTCCAGCGCATTGACGGGTATGGCAAGGTCCGCTTCCGGCTGTGGTCGGGCGCCGACGCACCAGCCCTCGAAAATCAGCAGATCGATCGGCCCCGCAATGGCTTCTCCGTCCCCGAAAGGCTCATCCTGCCCCTTGTCGAAACGCGGCAACAGCACCGGCGCGCCGGCCTTCACCGCCTCCAGGATGGCGATGCCCCGCACGGTGTCATGGGTGCCGGGCACGCCCCGCGTGCGGAACAGGGGATGGATATCCGCCGCCAAACGTGCGCGTTGCCTGCGCGCCAGATAGAGGTCGTCCAGCGACAGAATCGCCGTTCGCCGCCCTTCCCGCGCCATCAGCGTCCGCAACCCCGCTGCAAGCGTCGACTTGCCCGATCCCTGCGCGCCACACAGACCCAGGATCAGCGGCCGATCCGCCGCCACCGCCAGCCAGTCGCGCGTGGCTGCCGCTATGCGGTCTAGCGGCACGTTGCCGGCAAAGAAGCAGTCAGGATTGTCGGCCATCTTCATCCCCATGACGCTATATCGGACAGACCGACCAACGCGGCCGCCCGATCATAGCAGCCTCCGCCCGGCAAGGCTGCGCATCAGATGGCCTTCGCGATCGGAAACCACTTTGTCCGGCCACGAATTTCGCCCCTCGTGCAGCCATGACAGCGTATCGACCCAGAAGTCGGAAGCATGGCTATCATGAAAGAGGCCGAAATGGCCCAACGTCTCGCGGCCATAGTCGGAGGGCCGGAGCAGCACCGCCGTTCGCTCGGCGCCGCTATAATATGCCAGCGTGCGGCGAATGGCCGGCACGGTGCCGAGTTCGTCGTCCGAGACCGCCACCGCCAGGATAGGCGCCGTAACCGCTGCCATCCGCAGCAGCCTATCCTGACGCTCGGCAACCGGATGGCTGCGTTCGAAACGCAGGCCGCGAAAACTCCACTCGTTGGCGACCCCTGCCGGCAGATCCTCCAGCCATCCGAGCCGGCGACCGGGGAAATAGCCGCACGCCGCCGTAAGAGCCGGCATCGCGACATGCCATTTCAGGAAGAGGCGCAACCGGCGACCGGAGGCATAATCACCCCACCAGGCATATTGCGCGCCGACCGTCAGCATCCGATCGATCGCGGGCGCATTGTCGGCCAGGCCGGGCAGGAATCCGCCGATGCTGTGCCCGACCACGATGAGCGAGCCGCCGCGCTTCCGCTCGTCCATGAAACGGAGCGCGGCCGCGAAGTCGCGCTCACCCCAGTCCCGCCAGCGATAGCCGCAGCGCACCAGCCGATCCGGCCGCGATTGACCGATACCCCGATAATCATAGGTCAGGACGTCGAACCCGTGCCCGGCCAGGAAGCGGGCATAACGGTGATAGTAGCGCGCCAGGACGCCGGTGGCGTTGTTGATGACGACGGCGTGGGCCGGTCCATCGCCCGACGCGGGCCAGAGATGGCCGCCAAGGCGCACGCCATCACGACATATGATCTCGATCGTTTCTCCGGTCATGCCTTTGTCGGAAGCTGCGGAACTCATGCCGGCCAGATAGACCGCCGGAAGAATTGTGTATATTCACTAGTCGGTATACATCTGCCGCATGAAGAAGGCGACGGCCCCCACACGCGAGCGCATCATCGAAGCGGCTGGAAAGCTGTTTCATAGGGAAGGCATCCGCGCCGTCAGCATGGATGGGGTTGCCGAAAAGGCGGGTGTGACCAAGAGGACGCTCTATTATCATTTTCGCAGCAAGGACGAATTGATCGAGGCTCATCTGCAAGCGCGCGATCAGCCCAATCTGGCGCTGTTCCAGCGCTGGTTCGCGGAAACCGACGGCGACAGGGCTGACAAGGTGCGCGGCATCTTCCGCAATCTCGCCGCCTCTGCCCGGCACCCCGGATGGAAGGGATGCGGTTTCCTGCGCACGTCGGTCGAACTCGTCAATATGCCAGGACACCCCGCCATCGTAACCGGGCGCGCGCACAAGAAGCGGGTCGAGGACTGGCTGTGCTCAGTCCTGGACGACGCGCTGCCGCCTGCGTCCGCCCGGCAACTGGCACGGCAGATCATGCTTCTCCTCGACGGAGCCTTTGCTGTCGTGCTTCTCCACCGTGACGCCGGTTATATGGACGATGCCGGCGACGCGGCTGCATCCCTGATCATGGGCGCTGCGTCGCCGTAGCGTGGGGCACGGTTTCCGCCTTGAACGGTGCGGCCTCTCCGCGCTTGATGGCATAATTGCACAGGCCCTGAGGCAAAAAAGGCGACGCCTAAGTCGCCGTTCCTTGAAATGCCGTCCCCACAGTGAGTCGAAAATGCGCGCCGCGGTCGGTAGGAAGCAGGTGCAGCTCCCCGCGATAGGCAAAGAGCAGCGACCGGGCGATTGCGAGGCCGAGGCCGGTGCCGCCCTCTCCCCTCTTGCTGGTAAAGAAAAAATCGAAGATGCGGTCCCTGTCCCCCGGCGGAATGCCCGGTCCGTCATCGACAAGATCGATCCATGCGACATTCTCCCGCGCCGTGACGATGATATCGAGCCGTGACGCCCCAGCCTGTCGCGCATTGTCGGCCAGCGTGGTCAGCACGGTTTCCAATGCCCCCGCGTCCATGGTCAATGAGGGAAGCCGTTCAGGCACATGGAGATTGACGGCGAAATCCTTGCTCGCCAGCGCGTCCGCCACCGATGCCAGCACCGGCGCGGCCGCTGTCCGCGTATCGCGTTCGCCGACCAGCACATCCGCTCTCGCCAGTTCCATCAGCCGCCGCACCAGCCGCGACAGGCGCTCCGCATCGGCGGCCATATTGGCCAGGAAACGCTCCCGGTCGGCAGGCGTCATATCGGTGCCATGATCCTGCAGCAGTTCGATCGCGCCGGAAATGCCAGCCAGTGGCGTCTTGAACTCATGGCTGACCGAGGACGCGAAGTCGCGCAGATAGCGGGAGCGTTTCTCGATACTGTCGGCCATTTGCTCGAAATCCTGATAGAGCGCCCGGATTTCGACCACCTGCAGGGAAGGATGACGCGGCGCGACCCGACGACCCGAGGATAATTCGCGGGTCGCCCGGCTCAGCCCCTCGATCGGCCTGACGATCGCACGGGACAGCACGGCGGAAAGCAGGATCAACAGCAGGAAAATCGCCGACGCGCCAAGCGCGATCTTGCCCCGATCCTCATAGATGCCCAGAAAAAGCGCACGGGGGGATCGCGATATCAGCAGCGCCCCGACAACACGCCCGTCGACACTGATCGGCACGGCATGATGCAACCGGATACTCGCGGCGCGGCTCAGCCACTCCAGCGGATAGCGGGCTGTCGTGCCCTCATTCTCTCGCAAGACCGTTACCGCCCGGCCGCCAAGCGCCGCCCGGATTTCCGGCAGAGCAGCCAGGCTTCGCCCGCCTTCCCGACCGTTCAGCACCACGCCGTGCCGATCGAGCATCAAAATGGACGACAAGGTGGTCAGTTTGGTTTCGGCAAAGGCGGGCATCATCTGCCGCGCGAGCGCAACGGCCGCGCCATCGGGTCGGTCGCGCGTTACCGTCGCGTGCGGCCGCGGTGGAAGGATTGGCGAGGAGCGCAGGTCCACCTCGGTCATCCGGTCATGATAGCGCACCGGGGGCGCGGGCGTGGCGGGGCGGGCAACCATCCCCTTCCAGACCACCGCCGCGCTTGCCGCCAGGGCTGCACCCTGCGCCACCAGTTCCGCCTCGGTCCGTCGCACCAGCGCATTTTCGTAGACGCGCAGGAAGACCGCCCCGAAGCCCGGCAACGCCGCCACGAACAGCAAAGTCCCGAGCAATATCGTGCGCAGCCGCAGCACCGGCCAGTGCCGGGCGATCCGCACCTTGAACCCTGCCATCATGCAGGCGGCGCCGTCCCGCTGCATCCGCCCAGCCGGTAGCCGATCCCGGCGCGCGTCTCGATGATGTCGACGCCGCCGACATCGGCGAATTTGCGGCGCAGGTTACGGATATGGCTATCCACTGTCCGGTCGGTCAACGCAAAGCCCGGTCCCCGGAAACGATCGATGATCTGATCGCGCGAAAAGATACGGGACGGCATGGCGAGCAAAGTGCGCAAGATGGTGAACTCGGTCACTGTCAGGCCGACCTCCCGGGCCTGCCAGTGCGCAGACCAGCTTTCGGTGTCCAGGCTGAGCAGCCCATGGCGGATGACGCCGACATTTTCCACCGCCGGCGGCCGGGCGGCGGTGCGGCGCAGGATCGCCATGGAGCGCGCCACTACTTCGCGCGGGGAAAAAGGCTTCACCACATAATCATCGCCGCCCAGTTCGATGCCCAGCACGCGGTCGATCTCATCGTCGCGCGAGGAGAGGAAGAAGATCGGCACGTCATTTTGTGCCCGAAGCCTGCGGCAGACCTCCAGCCCGTCCATGCGCGGCATGTTGATGTCGAGGATGACAAGGTCGGGCGCGTGCCGCTCGACCTTGTCCAGTGCCTGCTCGCCATCGGCGGCCTCGATCGTGTCCAGTCCCGCCTTGCCGAAGGCGAAGACGAGAAGCTGTCGGATATGGGGATCATCATCGACGATCAGGATAGTGCTGGGCATGGGACATAGGATCATTTCCCAAGCTCCTCTGTCAACGCACGGACGGTCTTGCGGTCGAGATTGTCGGGCTCCGGAGGGGAGCAGGCAGTGGCGGGATCAGCGCACCAGCGCAATCCCTCGGCCCCGGCGTCAGCGCCGGTGGCTTTTGCTGGGCTGACATGAGTCGCGCTTTTTCCAGCCGCCTTTGCCCCAACAGCGTCCAGCCCCGACGCTGATCCTCCGCCAGCGCCCGATAGAGGCGCAGTCGTATCGACTGCACCCGTTCGCGAAGCTCCGGCCGCAGATCGGCGCGCTGCTCCAGCGACAACAGGGGCAACAGAGCGGAATCGCCCAATGCGTTGAGATAGCAGAGATCGAGCGCCGCGCCCTGACCGCCGACCTCCCGCGCATGACGGACATTCCATTGCGCCGCAATCGCCCCCAGATCGACGAAGCAGACTATCGTCAGCACCAGTCCCACGGCCGCCAGATTGATGTTGATCAGCCAGGCCGCGCTTCGGTCATACAGCAGCCGCCAACAGATCGCTACCAGCCCGAACGCCACCAACGCCATCCAGACCAGCGCCGCGATGCGCAGGCGGGTCAGCGAATAGGCCTCGATATAATCCGCCGTCCGCAGCATTGCGGACGAGACGAGAAAAATATTCTGACCGATCCACAGCATCACCAGTTTGCGGATCGCGGGGTTCGACGCGGTTTCCGATCCGGGCCGCAACGTTACGAGGACGAACAAGGCCGCCAGCAGGGCCGTGGCGATCAGCGGATAGGCGCCGCGATGCGCATAGTCCGCCATGGTCATGCCTTCGGGCACCGGTGCCCAGCCCCAAAGCCAGGCAATGTCCATCAGGTTCTGGAGAATGAAGATCAGGTTGAAGAGGACCAGCGACAGCGTCACCGAAGCGACCGACACGCCCGGCAGGCGCCATTCGCCCCGTCCGTCAAAGGTCGGCAGCAGACGCCGCGGCAGACGCGGGCGCAACAGGCTCCAGACCATGATGAAGAGAAGTCCCCAGAACAGCAGCCGCACGATCAGTTCGGGCGACAGATCCGGCAGCAACAGCGACGAAAGGAAGCGCTCGATCAGCGGATTGGCCGTAGCGAACAGGCCGAGGATCACCCCGCTGCCAATGGCCGGGAGAGCGAGCACCGCCAAGGCGGCGTGAAGGCTCCAGCGACCGGCACGCCCCGCCGCCCTTATCTTCAGAATGCGTTTCAGATCGATCAGCGGGCCGAACGGCGCCCGCACAGCTTGCCACAGCAAGCGCTGCAACCAGCGCCATCCGTCATCGATGCGCGTCGTTGCCGGGATCAGCGCGGCCATGCCCGCCGCCGTCCAGAACAGGAGCCAGGCCAGCAGGCTCGCATCGTGAACCAGCGCCAGTCCGAACAGGCCCGCCGCAGCCACTGCCATCCACGCTCGCCGGTCGCGCCACACAGCCGGCCGCCCCGCAAGCAATGCGCCCAGCACGGCCAGCGTGAAAAGTCCCAGATATCCGCCGTAATAATGCCGCTGACAGAATAGCCAGTCACCGATCCAGACAATCAGGACGGCGGGCGCCAACTTCCATCGGAAGCGCGCGGTCAAGGGCAAGGCGGAAGCGTGCATCAACTATCTCCCCGAAATTTCGGGCAAGATGCGACGCGCCCAAGCAGATCGTCGGGTGCGGCCGGTCAATAGTTGGCGCAGATCCTGTGCAGAAGATGTGCAGGCCGCATCGGAAAGGGCGGAAAACCGTCGGTAACGCCCTGCGGCTTTCGCCGGCGGCTGGGCACGAGGCCCGGCAAGGCTCCATTCGTCGCTTGCCAGCCCCGTTTTGCCGCCTCTATTTTTCTCTCTACTGTTACAGTGGAGAAACAAGGATGCGCTCTCGCCTGGCAATCACCCTGGCCCTTTGCCCCAGCCTGATCCTCGCCGGATGCAGCCAGCCACCGAGCGGTCAGGCCTATAGCGAAGCGGCGAATGGCGCGGCCGCCCGAAACGATGGCGAACGCTATGACGGCCGCCCGGTCAGTCCGATCCATCAGGTGGCGGCCGAACCCGTGTCCACGTTCGCGGTCGATGTGGATACCGGTGCCTATGCCAATGTCCGGCGCATGTTGCTGGGCGGTCAGGTCGTCCCGGCCGACGCTGTGCGCACGGAGGAGATGATCAACTATTTCCGCTATGACTATCCCCTGCCCGACGACCGCTCCATCCCCTTCAGCGTGACGACGGACGTGTCGACCACGCCATGGAATCCCGGCACGCGCCTGCTGCGCATTGGCCTTCGTGGTTATGATGTCGCACGGGCAGAGCGACCGCCGGCCAATCTGGTCTTCATGGTCGATGTGTCGGGATCGATGCAGGATGCGGACAAGCTGCCCCTGGTCAAGCAAGCGCTTTCCATGCTTGCCGACAACCTGCGCCCCGAAGACAGTGTGTCGATCGTCACCTATGCGGGCTTTGTCGAAACGCTGGTCGAGGGCAGCCATCAACCGGCCGAGATCAAGGCGGCGCTGAGCGGACTTGATGCCTCCGGATCGACCGCGGGCGGCGCGGCGCTCGAACTGGCCTATGCGACCGCCCGCGCCCACTATATCGCCGGAGGCATCAACCGTATCATCATGGCGACCGACGGCGACTTCAATGTCGGCCTGACCGACCAGAAAAGTCTGGAAGAGATGGTGCGGCAAAACCGCGAAGACGGCATTACCCTCACCACGCTGGGTTTCGGCCAGGGCAATTACAATGACGCGATGATGGAAGCCGTGGCGGACCTCGGCAATGGCAACCATGCCTATATCGATAGCGCCATGGAGGCCCGGAAGGTGCTGGAAGAGGAGCTTTCCTCCACCCTCTTCGTCATCGCGAAAGACGTGAAGGTGCAGGTGGAATTCAACTCCGCCATGATCAGCCAATACCGCCTGATCGGCTATGAAAACCGCGCTCTTGCCGAAGCGGATTTCACCGACGACAGAGTCGATGCCGGCGAGATCGGCGCAGGGCATCAGGTGACGGCGCTCTATGAAATCGTCCCCAAAGGTGAGGAGGGATGGACCGCTCCGCGCAAATATGCCGTCAGCCCCGCGCCCGACGCGCAGGCGGGAAACATCAGCGAAATCGCCACGGTCCGCCTGCGCTACAAGTTGCCCGGGGGTAGCCGCAGCAGCCTGATCGAAAGGCCGATCCCGGCCACGCTGCTGGCCGGTGCGACAAGACCCGAAGGCGACATGGCCTTCGCCGTGGCGGTCGCGGCCTTCGGCCAAAAACTGCGCGGCGACACGCGGTTGGGCGACTTCCGCTATGCCGATATCCCACGTCTCGCCGGCGGCCAGAGCAATTATTGGCGCGAGGAATTCCTGCAACTCGTGCACCTCGCCCAAAGGGACGAAGGGCCGGGCTGAGTTGACGGCTCAACGCTTGGGCATTGCGGGCGCCGCCTCTGCTTTAGATGCGGGTCCGCAAGGTCACGCCATAAGTCCGCGGATCGCCCAGCGTGCCCGTGATCGCGCCCGTATTGGCGGCCGACAGGCTCTGGTAATAATCCTTGTTGAAGAGATTGCGACCCCAAAGCTGCAAATCGACGCGACCGTCGACCGCACGGATGCCGATACGGACATTGAGCAGGCTATAGCCGGCGATCAGTGAATAGCGCGAAAGGCTGGCCGTGGTATAATAGTTGGACCGATAGCTATAGTCTGCGCCCAGATATATCTCGGCATCATGACCCAGCGCCTTTCCGACCGGCGCCTTGCCTTCACCGCCAGCGGAAAAGGCCCATTTCGAAACGCCCGGCAGGCGCCGTCCCGACAGATCGCACAAGCTCTGGCCGATGATCTCGATCGGGCAGGGCGCAGTCGAATAGCTGACATATTGCGCATCGGTATAGGTGCCCGACCCGTATAGCGAGAGCCAGGGCGTCGGGTTGGCGCGCACATCCGCCTCGATGCCGCGGGTGCGTACCTTGCCGACATTGGTGAAGAAGGAGATGTTGTTGCGGTCGACGTCCACGATCGTCGTCTGATAATCGCTCACGTCCGTCCAGAACCCCGCCAGGTTCGCGCTGAGTTTGTCGGCCCACCAACTGGTCTTGAGCCCTACCTCATAGCTGTCGATGGTTTCGGGCTTGATCACCGGGTTGGCCGCATAGGGACCGGTCGTGGTGATGTTGGCCAGATTGAGGCCGCCGAATTTGTTGCCGCGGCCATAGGTGGCGTAAAGCAGCGCGTCGGGCGTCACCTTCCAGGACAGCGTCGCTTGCCCGGACAGACGGCCTTCCTTGGTGCGCGCTTCGTAGAAGTTGGCGGCACCGTAGCGGGCGCGGATGGAAAGGGCGGCCGCCTGCTGCGCGGCGGTCAGTCCGTCGAGGCTAGCGCCGGTCGCTTCCTGATCGAACCAGCCGCTCTTGGTCTCATAGGTGTAACGCAACCCCGTGGTCAGATCGACCGTCGGCGTGATGTGCCAGATCGTCTGTCCGAATGCGGCATAGCTGTTGGTGACGGGCTTCGAATGGCTGATGATGGTATAGCCGTTGAGGGCCGCGGCGCCGACGACCGGATCGACGCTGGGCGCCAGGAACCATGCCGCCGCATCCCGCCCATAGGCATTGAGCGCCTCGGCCTTGATCGATTGCCAAAGATAATAGACACCGGCGATATAATCGACCTTGCGCTCGCCTTCCGATGCAATGCGCAATTCCTGGCTGAACTGCTGCTGGTTGTTGCTCTGGTGGAAATCGGTACCGGCATCGAGCGGCGTGCTGTCCCCGTCATTGTGCGGATACCAGTCCCAGCGGCGCCAGGACGTGACCGATGTCAGCGTGTGGCCGGACAGGCTCAGATCGGCAATGGCGGAAACGCCACCCTGTTGCATCTTATAGCGCGGATTGCCGTCGACATCGACAATACGGTCGCCCGGCGCCGCTGTCACAGTCTCCAGCCCTAGTCTTGTTGCCCGATCGGTATAGTTGTTCGCGAAATTGGCGCCATTGTCATAGGTGCGGATCACGCCCGCCAGCACGGATGCTGCGGTCTGGGATTTCTGGAAACCATAGTCGCCGATGATACGGAGCCTGAAATTCTCGGTCGGCGTAAACAGCAATTGTCCGCGCAGGCCGAAATCATGATAGTCCTGCGTCTTGCTGTCGTCATAGCGGTTGGTGACATAGCCGTCCCGATCCGTTTTCGATACGTACAGACGCGCTGCAAGCACGTCGTCGACCAACGCACCGCTCGCATAGGCGTGGAACTGGCGGAAGTCATAATTGCCATAGGTGACGTCGCCACCGAATTCCGGATCGAAAGTCGGCGATTTTGTCGTGATCACGACCGCGCCGGCAGATGTGTTTTTGCCGAACAGCGTTCCCTGGGGTCCACGCAATACTTCGATCCGTTCGATATCGGCAAGGTCGAATACCGCCTGACCCGGACGCGCCAGATAGACCTGATCCATATAGACGCCAACGGCCGGTTCAAGGCCGTCATTATAGACCGAGACATTGTTGCCCAGTCCACGAATATTGATGCTGGTATTGCGGGGATTGGTGACAGTCACCACCAGACTGGGGCTGAGCGCCTGAAGATCGCGCAGATTATAGGTGCGGGTCGCGGCCAGTTGCTCCCCGCCATAGCTGTTGGCGGCAACGGGCACGTCCTGGATCTTCTCGTTGCGCCGGCGCGCGGTGATGATGATCTCGCGCCCGCCGCCGTCCGGCGCATCCAGCGCCGCATCTTCCGGCGCTGGGGTCGCAGCAGCAGCCTCTGCTGCCTGCGCTGGAGCCATGGCGCTTGCCGCTGCCACGGCTGCGAGCACGACAAGAGATGTGGAATGAAGCGGCGCGGTCATGAGGCCCCCTTTCTGGCGACTGACAAGGTTGAGTCTTTCTCAATGGAGCGAGTAGAGAATTGGCTGGACTTTTGGCGAGACATTTTTTCTATCAATGAAGTAGACAATTGATTGTTTCGAATCCGTTTCCCGCTCGCTTAGGCCGTGGCTGTCATTCGGAATCGGATCAGGAGATGGGCGAGTGAATAAGAAATTGAAATTGTTAATGTTTCTTGCCGGAACTATGTTGTCGAACACGATCCCGGCGCAGGCCCAGACCGCCGCGGACACCCACGCCGTCCCGACTGTGCCCGCTTCGACGACGCATCAGCCCAATTTCCTGCTGATCGTGGCGGACGATCTGGGCTGGTCCGATCTCGGTTCTTTCGGCGGGGAAATCCAGACGCCCAATCTGGACGCGATCGCCTCGTCCGGCGTCCGGTTCACCGGCTTCCACACCGCGCCTACCTGTTCACCGACCCGCTCGATGCTGTTGAGCGGGGTCGACAATCACCAGGCGGGCCTGGGCAGCATGGCCGAAGTGCTACAGCCCGATCAGATCGGCCAGCCCGGCTATGAAGGCTATCTCAACGACCGTGTCGCCTCGATCGCCGAATTGCTGCACCAGGGCGGCTACCGAACCTTGATGTCGGGCAAATGGCATCTTGGCCTGACGCCGGAACGCGGCCCGGCCGCGCGCGGCTTCGAACGATCCTATGCCCTGCTCCAGGGACTGGGCAATCATTTCGGCGCTGACCAGAACAAGGCATGGAAAGCGATCGACGCGGCGCCCACCTATCGCGATAATGGCAAGCTCGTCGCCTATCCCAAGGGGCGCTTCTCGGCGGACTATTTCACCGATCGGCTGATCGGCTTCCTCGAAGAAGGCGCCGGGGACCAACGCCCCTTCTTCGCCTATCTGCCCTATTCGACACCGCACTGGCCGCTTCAGGCGCCATCGGAGGTGATCGCCAAATATAAGGGGCGTTACGACGCCGGCTATGAAGCGCTGCGGGAGGCCCGGCTCAACCGGCAGAAGGAACTGGGACTGGTCCCGGCAAATCTTGCCCCGCATGACTGGCAGGATGTAAAGCCCTGGGCGTCGCTGACGCCGGAGGAAAAGGCGATCGAGTCGCGCAAGATGGAGGTTTATGCGGCGATGGTCGATCGGATGGACCAGAATGTCGGCCGCGTGGTCGAGACGCTCAAGAAGCTCGGCAAATATGAGGACACGGTCATTCTTTTCCTTTCCGACAACGGGCCGGAGGGCAATGTCATCGACGCCCCTCATCAGGCCGTTCCGAACCCGGAAGGCAAGGCCAGGCTGCACATAGACAACAGCCTCGGCAATATCGGCAAGGCGACATCCTATGTCGGCTACGGACCCGGCTGGGCGCAGGCCAATAGTTCGCCCTCATGGCTGGTGAAAAGCTATCCCACAGAAGGGGGCACGCGCGTCACCGCCTTTGCAGCCGGCCCCGGAGTCGCCGGCGGGCGGATCGCCACCGGCTTCCTCGGCGTGACCGATGTCGCGCCGACATTGCTCGATCTGGCAGGCCTCAAACAGCCGGCAACCTTCGCCGGCCACGCCATCCTGCCCTTCCAGGGCCATAGCCTGCGGCCAGTGCTGAGCGGCGAGGCGGCGGAGATACGTCAGCCTACGGAAGCGGTCGGAACGGAGCTTTTCTACCGGCGCGCGCTGCGCAAGGGGGACTGGAAGGCCGTCTACCTGCCCACATCGGCCAGCACATACTCGCGCAAAAGCTACGGCACGGACGCATGGCAGCTGTTCAATGTCGCCCAGGACCCGGCGGAAGCCCATGACCTGGCGGCAAGCGAACCGGCAAAGCTCCAGGAACTGGTCGAGGACTGGACCCGCTATGCGAAGGACAAGGGGGTGGTCGTGCCGACCGAAAACGGCGCAAAGAAATAGTCTATGGGAAGGCTCGGCCCAATGATCATCAGGCCGAGCCGCTTATATCAAAAGATCGCGGCCTTCACCCCGAGCAGGAAGCGCGGGCCATAATATTCGACCTGCAACGGCCGTCCCTTGTTGCCCAGATAATAATGCAGCTTCTGGTTAGTGAGGTTGCTCGCCTCACCGAACAAAGTGACCGACGGGGTCAACTGCCAGTTCACCGTCAGGTCCAGGCTGGTATAGGCGCCATAATAGCTGTCGCTGGCGGCGTCCGCGCCATATTCCTCGATGAACGCGCCCTTATAGTTCATGGCTAGACGGCTGGAGAAGCGGCCGTCGTCATAATAAAGCGCGACATTGGCAAGGTTGTTCGCCTGGCGCGGCACCCGCACTTCGCGACCGTCCGGCAGGGTGAAGTTGGAGCGGATCAGCGTGTAGTTCGCGTTGACCCCCAGATTCGACAGCAGCCCCGGCAGGAAGGTCAGGCGGCGTTGCAGGTTGAATTCGAAACCATAGAGATCGCCCGATGCGCCGTTGGCCGGCGTCAGGAAGGCGACGCCATCGATGCCGCGATAGGTGCCGATGCGGCGGGAATCATAGATGGGATCGCTGATCCGCTTGTAGAAGGCGCCTGCCGAAATGACGCCGTCATTGCCGAAATAATGTTCGAACAGCAGATCGGCGTTCCAGGCATAGGTCGGCTTCAGGTCCGGGTTGCCGCCCTGAAATTCCAGATCCGCTTCGCTGAACGCTCCGCCCGGCGCCAGGTCGCCGAAGTCGGGCCGCGCGAAGCTGCGGGTGATGGCCGCGCGCAGGTTTGTGTCGCCATCGAACCGATAGGTCAGGTGCAACGAAGGCAGGACCGACAGATAATCGTTCGAACGGCGCTCCTTTTCCAGCGCGCCGTTGATCAGCACCTGTCCCGCCACCGTGGTCTTGGTGTGTTCCAGGCGAATGCCGCCCAGCAGCGTCACGGCATCGCTGGGGTTCCAGGTTGCCATGACATAGCCGGCGGTCTGCTTTTCATAGAGGCGAAAGGTGCGACCCAGCGCGCCGCCATTTTCCGCCGTCGCCGACCCCGCCGCATCCAGCACCAGATTGCCGCGATTGGCGATATACCAGTCCACCAGATCCTTTTCCGACACGACCTGCGAAAACTGCGCGCTATATTGGGAGCCGATCGCCAGCTCGTCCAGATATTGTCCGCGCCCCGGCTGGTTCATCAGCGGGAAGTCCGCCAGCGTCGGCACCGGCCCCGCCGCCGGGTTCCATGTGTAAAACAGATCCTCAAAAAAGGCGTCGCGCAGCTTGTCGCGATATTTGGCGCCGGCCTTGAAGGTCAGCGTGTCGCTGGCGGGCAGCGTGACATTGCCCTCCAGCACGATTCGGTCGGTTTCCTTCACCCGGATCTTGTAAAGTTCGACATTGGCGAGCCGCGTCAACGACGGGTCCATCTGGAAGGAGGAGGGCAGATGGTTGCTGATCGCGTTGGCCGGATCGGTTCCGCCATCGATCTCATTATAGGCAAGATTGCCCGATCCGCGATTTTCCAGCCCCTGATAGCCGACATTGCGCTGGTCGAAGCGGACCACGAAATAGCTGTTGTCGCGTCCATCGGGCGTGTCGCCATAGTGGAAGAGATTTTCGTAACGCGAAGCCTTCCAATCGAACTTCGCGCCGCCCGACCCAAGCATGTGAACGCCGCCTACTTCGCCGCCCGACAATTCGGTGATGAGGGTGTTGAAGATATTCTGCACCTCGACCCGGTTGGAGGCGAAGTTCAGACGGTGCTTGTAATGCGTCTCGTCATCCTTGAGCGAGCCATAGATGCCGCGCGCATAGAGCTTGCCACCATCGTCGAATGCATATTCCATGGCGCCGTTGAGGCCGATCGTCTCGCGCACGCCGGTATAGTCGCGCAGTTCCAGACGGGTGATGCCGATACCGTCGCCGCCACGGCGCGGTTCATAATTGTCGGTCGCCCAATGGCGCTTATAATAGGTGCCCGACAGCACGAAGCCGAACTTGCCGTCGCCCAGGCGATCGCCATAGAGCGCGCTGGCAAGAAAGCCCGCCTTGTCGGCTTTTTCCGAATAATTGCCGCCCGCCGTCAGTTGCAGCGTGCGCTTGTCCGGCGCGGTCTTGGTTATGAAATTGACCGATCCGCCGATCGCATCCCCCTCCATGTCGGGCGTGATCGCCTTGGCGACGACGACCTGCTCGATCAGTTCCGATGGGAAGAAGTCGAAAGCGGTCGCGCGGCTGGTCGTCTCCTCCTCGGCGGTCGGCAGGCGGTTGCCGTTGATGAGGGTCGAGTTCCATTGCGACGGCAGGCCGCGCACCGCGACAAAGCGTCCTTCACCCTGGTCGCGCTCGATGGCGACACCGGGCAGGCGCTGCACGGCTTCGGCGGCATTGCGGTCCGGCAGGCGGCCGATGCCGTCGGACGTCAGGACATTGACGATGTTGTCGGCCTTGCGCTGCGCCTCGATCGACTTCATCTCGCCCGAGACGATCGTTCCAGTGACGATGATGTCGCTGGACGCGGCGTCCGGCGTCGGAGCCGTTTCCGCCTGTGCAGCGGTTACAAAGACAAGTGTGCCAATGCTGACTGCGGACTGAAGAACGAACCTGGTCATGATGTCACCCCTCGATTGATAGCGCCGCCTTTTTTGCGCGGCCGGATCATGACGAATGCATTGCCATGACATGCTGCGATGCCTCCAATTCATTGAGTGCATTGCAGCAATAGACGTGAATATAGAAAAGCAGGACGAACTTCGCCTCGCACAGCCGGGCCGTGCGAGGCGAAATTCGTCAACGTTGATCGGTTTTCGACGTCTTATCTGCCTCCGCTCAGTCTCTTGGTAAAATAGGCGATGGAGGCTGTCGCCATGACCAGGCAGAGTCCTGCCCCGGCATAGGCAAGCGCAATGAAGAAGTGCAGCCAGTCCATCGTGACGCCGGGCATGTTGCGCAGCAGCGTCAGCAGGACGCTACCGCCATAGCCCGAAGCATCCGCGACATAGATCAGGAATCCAGCGGTTCCGGCGCGACGGCTTGCCGCCACCAGACGGTCGAACAGCATCGCGTTGAACGGCGTATAGCCGAGATAGAGGCCAAGGCCTGACAGGATCATCCAGTTCAGCGGCGACAGCCAGCCGATCTGGAAGGCCAATGTCGACAGGCCGATCAGCGCCGCGCCCGCGAGCACGATGGCATGGATCACGATCAACGCGCGCATATTATCGCGGATGAAGACCAAGCTGGCGAGGATCACCAGCGTCACGAGCGCGATCGGCGCCTCGCTGGCGGTGAAGACGCTCGACACACCCGCATAGCCCAGGTCGGCCCAGATCTCCGCGGCGAAATTGTCGCGGAAATCGCGGATCGCGGTGAAAAGCATATAGGCGAGCACAAGGAAGGCGACGCCGGGACCATAGTGGCGCAGGAAAGCGCGGCGCGCCTCCGCCGGCATGGGCGGCCGGGCCATGCGCTCGGCCTGCTCCTCCGGCGTCGGCGGCGGCAGTTGCGCGAGGCCCACGACCGCGACGATCAGCAGGGGCATGAAAATAATGCCGGTCGCGGCGGGCATCCAATATTCACCCACACCCATGTCGGTCATCAGCCAGAGGCCGACCGATTTCACCATGCCCGACGATATGATGAAGCTGGCGCACAGGATCGCCGCGACCACTTCGCTGGTGCGCCGCCCTTCGACATAGCCGAAGACCAGCCCCCAGATCATGCCCAGCGGCAGGCCGTTTAGGAACAGGGCCGCGACCTTCCAGTTGGGCGGCACCACGGCGAAGAGCAGGAGCGCGATCCAGGAAGCGGCGATCAGGCCGATGATCGCCACGCCGCGCCGAGACGCCGCCATTTCGGACACGACCTTGACGCCGATAAACTTGGAGAGCGCATAACCCGCAACCTGGGCGATCACGAGCGCGATCTTGAAATCGATCACCCCTTCCCAGCCCGGCGCGTCAGCATAGGTCGCCGCCGTGAAGGGCTTGCGGAAGGCATACATGGAAAAATAGGCAGCGAAGGCGACAAGACCACCATAAAGCGCGAACAGCGCCGGATGCGCCTGCGCCAGACGCTCCGTCAGCGTCCGACCATGGGGCACGCGCTCCGCCACCAACGCGGTCACGCCGGCTGGCCGATCAGCGTGCGGGTGGCGGCGGCGCCGGGCTGCTGCCTCTTGGCCATCGCTTCCTCTATCGACCGGATGGCAATGCAAAGATCGGCGACACTTTCGATCACGAAATCGGCGCCCGCATCGGCAAAGGCAGCGATAACCGACGCCATGCGCGTCATCCGTTCCTCCGCCGACAGCGCCATGAAGTCGTCATAGGCCATGCCGACGCCATTGCCCGATCCGGCAACGGCGATGGTCCACAAGCCTGCATTGCGCCCGGCGATGATGCCGACCGGCGCATCGTCCACGGCCACGCAGCATCCCGCGGGCCAGGCGGAAAGCGCTGCCATCGCCTGCCACAGCATCAGCGGCGCCGGCCGCCCCATCGCGGTTTCCCCGGCGCAGACGATCGCGGCGGGCGTATAGCCCTGCTCGGCCGCGGCGGGGATGATGTCCGCCATCATCGCGCGGGTATAACCCGTGGTCGACCCGACCTTGATCCCCTTGTGCCGTAATGCCGAGGCAGCCGTCGCTGCGCCGGGGATGAGATCGCGGCACAGCGCGGCGCTGGCTGCCATTGCCGGTTCCAGCTCGACCATCAGCGCGTCGACATCCGCCTCGCTCCATGCGCCGCCCTTCACCGACCGCCAGCGTTCCGCCATCGCGTCTTCGGACAGGATGGCGACGACATGCTCCCGCTTGGCCATGCCCATATAGCGGCGGATAATCATTTCGTCGGCCGGAACGCCAGCCTTCTCGAAAACCTGCTCCATCGCCATGACCGGCGCGCGGGAGCCGAAATCGATCATCGTGCCTGCCCAATCGAACAGCACCGCGACAATATCCGACATCATGCAATCTCCTTGATCGGGGCGTTGAGCGCCGCGCCGACCACCCGTTCGCCAATGGCAAAGGCGCTGGACATGCCAGCGCCGCATGTCACGGAGGTGACATGGACACCGGGCGCGGCTTCGTGGGTGAACCAATTCTGTTTGGACGAGGAGGCATAGACACCGATCCAGCGTTCGACGACTGGTGGCGGCACGCCCAGCACCGCGCGGAACTCGTCCAGCATCAATGCGTCTATCCGTTCATGGTGGAAGGGGTCGGGCGTATCGCCATAGTCATGGCTGTCGCCGACGACGAGCGACCCGTCGCCGGACTGAACAGCAATCAAATGGACGCCCGCGTCAATCTGCGCGGATTGTTCCGCCTGCAATTGAGCGGCGAGCGCCGTCGCCTGCGGCAGTGCGGTATAGCCTTCATAGCGTGCTAGGCCAAGGTCGCTCATCACCGGCCGCGCGAGACGATAGCCGGGCGGAGCGAGGCGCAGCATCTGAAGCTTGCAGCGCGTAACGTCATGGGCAGCCATGACATCGGGGAACAGCGCGTTGAGGTCCTCGCCCGGACAAACGAAGGTCGCCTCCGCCCGATAAGCTCCGTTACTGGTAGTGATGCGTCCCTGTTCGCAGCCGGTCACGCTTGCCGGCGGCGCGAAGGTAACGCCCATGTCCCGCTCCAGCCAGGCGGCTATCCTGGGCACCGCCTCCCGCGCCTCGACGCGCAGTTCATGCGGGCTGATCAGTGCAGCTTCGCAACGGGCGAAAGGCGTTTCGGGGTCCAACATCCGAAGCTGCGTGTCGGTCAGCAGGTTGCAGCCCTCCCCCATTTCCGTCTGGAGAAACGCATCCAGCACGGCGACCGCCGCCTGGCGCCGCACCGGCAGCACCAATCCCGTCTGCTCGACGGCAATGCCCGCGCGCGGCGCGACCTGCGCCCATATCTCCCGCGTCCGGCGGGCGAGCGGCCACATGCCATGACGCTCCTGCCCAGTCACGGTGACGAAACCGAAATTGCGGATGCTTGCGCCGGTAGCGCGCGCATTGCGGTCGATCACGACCACGCGCTTGCCCGCCCGTGCTGCCGCCAGCGCATGAGCGAGGCCCACTATGCCGCGCCCGACCACCGCAACGTCAAATTCTCGGTTCATGCTGCCCTTGCCTGCCTGTGACCAACTGTCGCAATCCTGCGTCACGGGCGGTTTGGGCCGAACGGCCGATCAAGGCCAATGCATATGAGGCATAGCGACCATAGACGCACGGGCCAGGGTTGCGGCGCGAACTCAGGTCCGCGCCGCATACCGATCAGTTATCGATGCGTGCCGTCTTGTCGAAGCGCGCGCGGAAGTCGGTCAGGTCGATGGCGAACTCATCACCCTTCACGAAGGTCGCATCGTCCATCTTGGGTTGCTCAACGGGCCGATACCAGGCGGCATAGTCCGGCGTTTCGCTGCTCAGCTTTTTATAGTGGGTGGAATAGGTGCGGATCTTCACCGCCGGCGTCGCCGCGCCCATGTCGAAGGTCATGAGGCGCAGCCAGCCATCGCCGATGCCCTCGCCCTGTTGCAGCTTCACGCCTGCATCCTTGGCGGTCTGGCCGCGGGCCTGATAGTCGGACAGGATCTGATAGACTTTGTGTCCATAGCGGTTGTCGTCGGCGCGGAAGGCCTGGGCATGTTCGTGACCGCACAGCAGCATGAAAATCTGGTCGTGCTGGCTCAGAAACTTGTCCCACACCATCTGCGGGTTGTTATCTTCCGGGTCGACGGCGGCATTGTCGATCATCGGATTGGCGATCCGCGCGCCGCTGGTGTCCAGATAGTCATGGGTCGATACGATCGTCGGGAGGCCCGGATATTTCTTGATGACCGATGCCGCCCAGGCGAGCGAGGCGTTGGGCGCGTCGAACTGAAGGCCGATGTGCAGGAATTTATAGCCGCCCGCGGTGAAGATCTGCGCGCTGTCCGCCCCGTCGTCATGGCTGGCGACATACCAGCTCTTGCCCTTGAAGAAGTCCGACTGGTCGGAAAAGACCGACTTGAAGTTGGTGAGGCCGCCTGCGTGCAACATTCCCAGGCTCGACATATCCTTGAACTGCGCAGCGGGTGGATGGTTGGCGTCGGTCCACATCGCGTCATAATCGTGATTGCCGGGCACGACGGAGAATGGCACCTTCCCCGCGATCATCTCATAACCCTTGCGCGCCATCGGCATTTCGACCGTCTTCACCTTGGGCGTCGGAGCGAAGTGCGTGTCCATGATGGGATTGGCCACGCGCTTGAACCCGCGCGCCGCATGGGCGGGGTCGATCGGCAGCGTCTGGTGCTGCCACACATCGCCCAGCGCCGTCACGAAGGCGATGTCCCCGCCCGCACTTTCCAGATTGGCGGCGATATAGGCCATCTGGTCCAGAAACTGCTGGCTGGCGTCGAAGGCGAAGCCCTCCGCCTTCTGATGGGTATAGTCTATATAATTCTGCGTGTCGGGAATGACCGCGATGGTGAAGCTGTCGTCGGCCGCCAGCGCGGGAACGGCCAGCGAAGCAAGGGCGCAGCCCAAGAGCGCACGACGCGCGAGTGTCTTGATGGAAGTCATGCAGCGTCTCCTGTTGAACGATGTCAGAAATTGAAGCCGAATTCGGCGCGGTAGGTGCGGCGCGTACCGGCGATGAAAGTCGGAATACCGAAATAGTCGCCGGTATTACCGGCATCGACGATGAATTTCTTGTCGGTCAGATTGTCGCCGATCAGGGCGAAGCTCCAGCGCTTGTCGGCGGGCGTGAAGGTGATCCGGGCGCTGAGCAGGCCGTAGCCATTCTGATATTCGTCGACCACCCGGTCCGAATAGGCGGCCGGGGTGCGCTGCTGCAGGTCCAGCCGGTCATTATCCTCGAAGAAGAACATTTTCGACTGCCAGCTGTAGAGCGGCGCGAAGCCGATGGTGCCGCCCTTGAGCGGCGCTTCGAAATTGCCGCCGATCGCGAATTTATGGTCCGGGCTGTTGCGGAAAAAATTGCCGTCATACAGGCCAGCGCGGAAACGGGCATGATTGTAGCCATAGCTGCCGAAGATCGAGATGCCCGGTTTGATCTCATAGCTCAGCTGGGTTTCGAAGCCGGTCGCGTCCGCCTTGCCCGCATTGACCGTGGCGACGATGCCGTCCTTCAGGCCCAGCGTCTGGAAATTCTCATATTTATAATGGAAGACCGACGCGTCGCCGACCAGCTTGCCGTCGAGCAGGCGGAACTTGACACCGATCTCGCCCGATTTCAGCGTCTCCGTGGGGATCAGCTGCGATGGCGTCCTGGGGTTCAGCTGCAACACTTCGGGACGCTTGCCGATGCCATAGACGGCATAGAGATTGACGTCGGGCGTCAACTTGTACCGCACGCCCGCGCGACCGGTGACATTGCTGGAACTGTTGCTGCCCCGGATCACCGCATTGCCGGGCGTCGGCTGCAACAGCAGGCCGCCGCCGGTCAGTGATGATACGCCCAATGGCGTCAGCCCCTGGAGCGTCAGATCCTTCTTGTCCCAGGTCGCGCGGCCACCGGCGAACAGTTCCAGCCGATCGGTCAGATGCGCGGTCACATCAGCAAAGAGGTCATAGGTATCGATCTTGGCGCCGGTCAGCTGCTGGTCGAGCTGAAACGCCTTGAGCGCGTTCGCCCTCGATCCGAGCAGCGCGTTGATCTGATCGTTGGTCAGGCCCTTCGGTGCGAACTGTTGCAGCACGCCGCCCAGCAGCAGCGCCATGGCCCGCTCGTCGTAGCCCATTTCCATGCTCATGCCGTTATTGGCGTGGAAATAGCTGCCGCCGACAAAGCCCTCGAAAATGCCGAGGCCGGAGAAATTGAGCCGCAATTCCTCAGAGATCTGTTCGCCATCATTGCATTGATGATAGGCGATCAGGTTGGTCGGCGTCCCGTCATTGTCACCCGACTGGCAGGCATCATACCAGCGATAGCCGCTGATCGAGGTCAGGCTGAACCGGTCGTTGAGGCGCCAGTCGGCGGTGCCGCTGACGCCGACGATTTCGCGGTGGAAATAGGGATCGGGCAGCGTGCCGAACGTGTCGAGATGTGTCGGCGTCCAGAAATTGAGATCGCCCACCACGGCGCCTGTGGTCTGGTCGAGCGGCAGGAAGGTGTGCGACTTGAACGGCACACCGCCCTTGGTATCGTCGACATCATAGGTGGCGACCAGGTTGAACTTGAAGTCACTCGACGGTTCCCATTTGCCCGCAAAGCGATAGGCCTGCGCGTTGACGGCATTATAGGTGCCGCTGCCGTCGCTATCATCGACGAAGCCGTCGCGCTTGCGCTTGAGCGCGCCGAAACGAATCGCCAGCGTTTCGCTGATGGGCAGGTTCACGACGCCCTGTAGGCTGTAATAATTATAATTGCCCGCGCCGCCCTTCACTTCGACCGACAAATCATCGGTCGGCCGTTTCTGGAAAATGGAAACGCCGCCATTGAGCGCCGAACGGCCGTGCAGCGTCGACTGGGGGCCTTTTTCCACTTCGATCCGGTCGATATCGAACAATTCGCCATAGGCCGAAGCGGTCTGGACCACGGCGACGCCATCCTGAAACACCGCGACGCGCTGTTCGGCCTGCGGCGAGAAATCGTTGGAAGTGATGCCGCGCACTGAAAAACCCGGCGCGAACTTGTCCTGCAACTGGATCACGAGCCCCGGCGTTATCGCGGAAACCTTGATCAGTTCGGTGCCGCCGATCTGGTCCAGAAAGGCGCCGCCATAGGCGCTGATCGACATCGGCACATCGGTGATACGCTGTTCGCGCTTCTGCGCGGTGACGACGATATCGCCCGACGGACCGGAAACATCCTCCGGCGCGCCATCGGCAGCCACCCGATCCGCAGCAGATACATGAGTCGCAGACAAAGCCAATATACTGGAAAAGGTAAGGAAATTTCGGAGCATGAGGCACACCCTTTGACGTGACACTATTTACGAGACGCGCCTGTATCGATATTATGTGACAAATTTGTGTGCGACCGCAGCACGGGGTAGAAAGCGATATGGATGCCTATGCACAGGAAGTTACGCGCGGCCGCGGGCGACCCCGCGACGAGGAAAAGGACAGCGCCATTCGTGAGGCCGCTTGGCGGGTTCTGGCGGAAAAAGGCTATGAAGGGCTGACTTTCGAGGCGGTTGCGGAGCTTGCGCAGTGCAGCCGTTCGACCCTCTACCGACGTTTTGCCGGCAAAGCCGAACTGGTGGAAGCGGTCCTTGGCCAGACGTCCCGCGCCCTTGAACCCAATACCGACAATATGGCCCCGCGCGAGGTGCTGATCGCCCATGCGACCGCGCTTCGTGAATATATGTCGGACGTTCGCGGTCCCGCCACGCTCAACGTCTCGGTCAGCGCTCCGCACCATCCCGAGCTCGCGGAAGCAATAAAACGTCACTCATCGGGCGAGCAGGAATATTATCTGCGCGAATTCAGGCGCCTCGGTCCGCAAGGCATGTCCGCAGAGGCTTTGGATTTCGCTTTCAATACATTGGTGGGCAGCGTCATCTTCCATGTCGCGATCCGGCGCATCGCCCCAAGCGACGCACAGATCGCGCTGCTGGTCGACCAGTCGATCGCCCTACTGAACGAAGGCAACGGCTGCGAGCAGGATCGTTTCGAAGAACGACCATAACACCGGCCGCGACCGATGCGCATGTCGCTGCCGTGACCAACTTGTAACATATTTGCGTCACAGGGGCGGTAGGATCGGCGAGGAGCCTGGTGTCGCTCCACATGGAGCAGGGGGTTAGTTTGAGCGTCAATTTCCTCCATCTGCGCTCCTTCTACGCCGTCGCCAGCGAACGCAGCGTCAGCAAGGCAGCGCGGCGGCTTAATATCTCCCAACCGACTTTGTCGAAGCAATTGAAGGCCTTGGAGGATCGCTACAAAGTCAAGCTGATCGAGGGCACGCGCCCGCCGCTGACGCTCACATCCGCCGGGCGCGCGCTGTTCGAGAAGGCCGAAGACCTGTTCGGCATCGCCGACGAGATCGGCGCGCTTTTGGGGGAGGACGACATCGACAGTGGCGCGTTGCTGCGCCTAGGCACCGACTCGCCACCTTATGCCGCCGAATTCATGGCCGCCTTCAAGACCGAAGTGCCCAACGCCCATTTTCGCGTCACCATCGCCAACGCCATGCAGACCAACGAACTGCTGCTCAAGGCGCAAATCGACATCGGCATCATCTGCGAGCCGCCGATCGAGACCGACTATAGCTATACCCCGCTCTATGCCGACCGGCTGGTCGCCATCCTGCCCGCTTCCTGGCCTGATGACGGGGCGAGCATCTTGCCGCTCGAACGACTGGGACAGGAAATCCTATTGGTGCGCGAAGCGACTTCGCGCACTTTGGCCGCGATGAACCGGCTGCTGGCCGACACGGAAATCACGCCGCGTCAGACGATGGAACTCCACACGCGCGAAATGATCCGGGAAGCAGTCGCGCAGGGCATCGGCATGAGCCTCATGTTCGAAAAGGAATGCCCACCCGACAGCCGCATCCGCGTCCTGCCGCTCGACACGCGCTCCTCGCTGATCGAGGTCAAGGGCTATCTGGCGGTCAGGACCGAGCGCAAGCGTATGCCCCTGATCCGCCAATCCCTGGCCATCGCCAAGAAGATGGCGGCGCAAGGCTGACGCTGCGCTGCCTTATGAGGCGAAGGGGGTATCGCCAACCTCTCCACCCACATTCATCCGCCGACGGCTCAAAGCCACGTCCGATGCGCCATTAGGACTCCTTGTTCCAGCCCATCGCCTGCATCATGATGTCGAACAGTCGCGTATTCGGGAAGAAACCGTGCACGCGCTCCGCCCCCGGCCCGGAAGCCGCAGCGATAACCTCCTCGCCCGTATGACCATCCTCGACGCCGATCACCGGATTGGTCGCAATCGTCGCGCCCGGCTTGGCCGCCTCAGCCGCATATTGCTGAGCAAGCGGCGTCCCGCGCACGCCTCCACCCATGCGCAGCGCGAAGCTGTGATCGGCCGTGAACAGGATCAAGGTATCCTTGCCGGCCATGGCGCTGACCCGGCGGATCATATCGTCCATTTCGACGACATGGCGCAGGCCCTGTTGCGGATTGTCGGTATGCATGTCCCATTCGACCATCAGGAAATAGCCCTTGGGATTGCGCGCGAGTTGGCCAATCGTCGCTTCCACTGCCGGGATCGGAGCGAAATCGGCGTCACGCAGAATGGCTGCCCGCCCGGCCGCGCGCACAAGCGCGGGGTCAGCACCGAACTTATATCCCGCCTTTGCAAAGGCCTGCTCGGGCGTCGTCTGCCGCTTGGCGAAAGAGGTGGCTGCATCCGCCTGCCCCTTGCCGATCAGGATATCGACGCCGTCCCCGAAACGGGGCGCGAGCATCTGGCGGAAAATCTCATCCTGGTCCTTGCGCGAGGCGACATGGGCGTAGCAGGCGGCCGGTGTGGCGTCCCAGATCTTCATGTTGGTGACGACGCCCGTCGATAGCCCGCGCTGCTCGGCATATTCGAGGAAGCTCTTCACCGGAGCGACGCCGCCGCCCGCGCCCTTGGGCACGACCGATATCATCCCGCTGTCCGTCTTTTGGCCAGTCATGATGGCACTCATGCCAGCGCCCGAATCCGTGACCCAGTTGTTCAGCGCCGACGTGTCCGACAGGCCTATATTGGGCATGGATTGAATGAACAGCGACTGGGGTCGGTCGTTCGCCATGATCCCGGCCGCATTCAGGGTCGGAACGCCGCCCGCATCGCCCAGGAAGAGGATGATATTGCGCGCTTCCTGCGCTCGGGCCGGGGCACAGGAAAGGGACGTGGCCAGCAGCACGCCCGCCGCCAGCGCCGCCTTGCGGGACAAAATCTTCATAATCATTCCTTCCATCAGAAGCGCGCCCGCACGCCGGCCATCAGCGTCGTGCCATAATCGGTGTAGCCGGCAAAACGATCGTCGCGGACATATTGCCACTGGACGCCCCCCGCCACATTGATGCCCTGCACCACGAATGTGACATTGGGCGTCACCTTGTAGGAAATATCGAAATCGAGGCTGCCGAAGGCTGCGTCGTTATTCGCGGCCAGGCCTGCACCGCCGACGTCGCGCAGCACCTTGCCCCGCCAGCTATAGCTGGCGCGCGCGCCGATCGGTCCCTTTTCGTAGAAGGCCGTGAGGTTGAAACTGTCCGCCGCCACATCGGTTAGATCGTCGCGGAAAGTGGTTCCATCCGACATCGCATAGGTGCCCTTGCTGGCGGTATGCGTGTAGTTGGCCTGGAAACCGAGGCCGTCGAAGGGCGCGGGCAGCATCCTGAACAGTTGCTGATAGGCGATCTCGACCCCCGCGACATAGGCATTGCCGCCATTTTGCGGCGCGGTCAGGCGGTAAATCTGGCCATCCAGGTCGAAATTGCGGGTCTGCTGGAAGACGAAAGTGGTGATGTCCTTGTAGAAGGCGCCGCCGATCAGCGCGCTGCCCGGCGCGAAATACCATTCCACCGTGCCGTCATATTGCCAGGCTTCGAACGGGCGCAGTTCCGGGTTGCCGCCCACCGCGGTCAGCACCGTGGGGTTGGAATTGATGGTCAGCCGCGGCGCGAGATCGGCGAGCGACGGGCGCGTGATGACCTTGGATACGGCGAGATGCATCTGAAGGGTGGAGGTGAATTCGGCGACGAGATTGAACGAGGGCAGGACATTGCCATAATTGCGCTCGTAGCGAACCGGCAGCGCCGCGCTGCCATTGTCGGCATAGCCCGACGAAGTCTGGCGGGTATGGGCGTAGCGCACGCCTGCATCGCCGCGTATGGTCACGCCGCCGACCGGAAAGCTGAATTCCGCCATGCCATAGCCGTCGATAATCCGTTCATCGATCGCATAGCTGTTGCGGCGGTCCCCGCGCGTCAGGTCCGCGCTCAACAACGCTTCCTTGCCGGTGGCAGCGGCCCAGAACCGATCGGGGTCGGGCATCACCCAGTTTTTCGGCAGAATGCCCCCGACGCCATCAAGAAAATCGTCGACCGGAAAGGCGTCGAAATAGCTGTCGTCGAAGCGCTGGCCCGCAATGCCGCTGGTGAAATTGATATCCCGGCGGTTATAGGTCCGGTCGCGCTTCTCATATTTGGCGCCGAACCGCAACGCGCGCACCGCGCCATCCAGGTCGCGCGTCACGTCGAAGGTCGCGGCGCGCTGCTTGTCCAGCGAATCGTTGACGCGATATTCGATCCGCCGGCCCGGCAGGGTCGTCGATTCCGTCAGATCGGCCGTCTGGAAAGTCAGGTTGGGCAGACGGTCGCCCACCTTGCCGTAATCGAACGCGACATTGCCGACCGCGCCCAGCAACCGGGTGCGGTAGATGGGCGTGGGCGTATTGGAATAGGCCCGTCCCAGACTGGCGTCGGCAGCCAGCGTCCAGCCATTGGCCGACCATTTGGCATTGGCGCCGATCAGCCAGTTTTCATATTCGAGGCGAGACGTCTCACGCCCGATCTGGGTCGAGGTCGCCACGGTTGCGCTGGTCAGCACGCCATTTTCGATCACCGCCGTTCCCGGCACGATCGCGCGCGGCGTTGTCGCCGAGAAATCGGTCGAATAGGTCAGTTCGTCATAATCGATGTTGAGGCGGCTCCACAGGCCATCGACATTCAGTTCGAACCGGTCGTCGGGCCGCCACTGGATTGCGCCGTTCAGGCCGATGCGATCGCGATTTTCGCGTTCCAGCGTCGGCCGCGTGCTGGTCGGCACCAATATCGTATCGCCGTCGAGCGCCCCGTCGCCATTGCTGTCGATGCGACCTTCCGTCCAGCCTACACCGGTGATGCGATCCTGCCGCGTCGTGCGCTCGTCATAGACCGCCGCGATCAAAGCGCCGAACGTGCCTTCCTCATTCACCCAGCTCGCCATGCCGGAAATGCGGGGATCGACCGTGTCGGCAAGGCGCGGCGAACTGGCGGTGGCGGAAAAGGCCAGCATCGGCTTTTTGAGGTCGATCGGGCGAAAGGTCTGCAGGTTGACGATACCGCCGATGCCGCCCTCGGCCAGGTCGGCGCGCGGGCTCTTGATCACTTCCACCGCCGACATGAGTTCGGACGGCAGCGTGTCGAAACGGAACTGGCGCCCGCTCTGCCCGCTGTCGCGGACATTCTCATTGACCGCCGCGGCGCGGCCGTTGAGCGTCACGACCTGAAAATTGGCGCCCAGACCGCGAATGCGGACGAATACGCCCTCGCCCCGATCGCGCACGATCGATACGCCTGGCACACGCTGAAGAGCTTCGGCGATATTCTGCGCCGGAAACTTGCCGATATCCTCGGCCTTCACCACGTCCACGACATTGGCCGCCTTGCGCTTTTCCGCCAGCGCACCCGACAAGCTGGCGGCATAGCCCGTAACGATGATGTCGGGATTGGTGTCCGTCGTCGCGGTGCTGGCGGCATCCAGTGGCGTGGCGGCCGCCGCGACGATCAGCAACGCGCCGTTGGGCTGGCGGCGAACCGCCAAGGGTTTGCCCTGGATGAGCCTTTCGACTGCGGCCATCGCACCCATCCGGCCGCTGACGGGCGCTGTGGTCATGCCTGCGACAACCTGCGGCGCGAACAATATGTCGGTGCCTGTCTGCCGGGCGAGCGTTTCGAACGCCTGACTCAAAGGCTGCGCCGCGATCTGGACGGAAACCACGCGCTCCTGCGCCTGTGCGGGCACGGCGCAGAAAGCGGCCAGTGCGACACCCAGCACAAGCGAACGGCGCATCTTGCGCGATGAATTGACGGTCACGAAAACACCCCCATGAACACGGCAACGGTGCCGCGCTCCCCCGACGCACCAGGGGACCGATACCTCACCCCGGAGGAAAAGATTTTTTCAGCCGCCCAACAATATCCTGTCATCGACCTGCCGCATACGGATCGACAATAGTTGCGACAGGGCCTGCGCCAGCGCCACATTGTCCCCCATGCGGTACATGCCGCTCACCCGCAGCCCGCCCGTGTGCGGATCGGCGATCACGAGCTTCGTCCGGCTGTAGCGATTGGCCTCCGCCGCCACGGCATCCAGCGGATCGTCGTGAAAGGCGGCCCGGCCGCTTTGCCAGGCCTGCGTCGTCTCGGGGTCGGGGCGGTCGATCTTTACCGCATCGCGCGCATCCGATTGCAGCCGCTCCCCCGGCGCCAACATGCGACGCTGCACGCCGTCGATCGCGACCTCCGCCTTTCCGGCCAGGGACGTCATCGCGAAACGATCATCCCGGTCGCGCCGCAGGTCGAACCGGCCTGCATCGGCGGTGAACGCGCCCTTGCCGGCCTCTATGGCGAAGGGAATGGGTGCGGGCTTTACGGAGAGCGCAACCCGTCCCCGACGCAGCCATAAATGCCGGCGGCGCGCATTGGCGAACACCTGAACCTGCGTATCGGCATCGAGGAAAAGAGACGAACCTTCGGCAAGCAGCACGCGGCGCTGCTCACCAATATCTGTCTCATAGCGCGTGCCGGCATAGGCTGCCTGCATGGCGACCATGCCACCACCGCCCACCACCAAAGTTCCAGCGCAGGCGGCCAGCACCCGGCGGCGCGACACAAGCGGCAGCCGCGCCTGAGGGGGCGCGACACCGACGCCCGGCACGATCGACCAGATATCCGTCGCCCGTTCGAAGGCCTGCGCATTGGCTGGATCCGCGGCGAGCCAGGCGTGAAAGGCCCGCTCGTCGTCCGCAGTCTTGCCGTCCGCATTGAGCCTTGCGATCCAGTCCGCGGCGGTCCGGGGTGATGGGCGCTCACCGGACATATCGGAACTCACCAATCCTTCGTCCAATCGCCCAGGAACGTCATTGCCCTGGCCATATGCTTCTCGACCGCGCTTTGGCTTATTGCAAGCCGCTCGGCAATCTCGCGATATTTAAGATTGTCGATCCGTTGCAGCAAGAAGACTTCGCGGGTCCGGGGCGGCAACCTGTCTATCCCCTCACGCACCCGCGCGAGCCTGGCCCGCGCGATGATCGCCTCATCCTGCATGGGTCCACCGTCACGCACCATGTCGAGCGCATCATCCCCGGTATTCGCGCCTCGGACCTTCTCCCGGCGATAGGCGTCCCGCGCCCGGTTGACCGCCGCCCGGACAAGGAAGGCCTCCTCATTGTCCGGCCGGTCCGATCGCGCGGCCATGCGGACATAGGCGTCGTGCAACAGATCCTCGCTGTCCGCACGCCGGGTGAGACGCTCGACCTGCACGAGCAGACCTGCCCAACCTGCCCAAAGGCGGCTGGTCGATGCCTTGTGCCCGTGCCCGATGTCTTGATCGCCCATGGGCGAGGCGACTTAGGTGTCGCTACGGACAGTTTGATGACCGACCGGCGTCAGTTCGATGACACCGCTCCTTCCTCTTTTTTGGGCAAATTCGCGGGCGATCGCAATCGCTTCGGACCGCCACAGATTTGTCACCTGCCCGTCCTAGGGATGGCGGCAGGTCTGACTTTTCGCGACACATCAAGTCCATGCGGGATTTGGTGGGCGCGGTCCATTTGTGGGGAAATGCGTGTCATGGCGTCGAACGTCTTCATTAACGAAATCCATTATGACAATGCTGGCACGGACAGCGGAGAATTTGTGGAGATCGCCGGGCTGGCGGGCACCGACGTCACCGGATGGAGCATCGTCCTCTACAATGGCAATCCCAGTTCGCGCGCCAGCTACAGCACCCAGACGCTGAGCGGTGTGATCGCCGACCAGCAAAATGGCTATGGCACGATTCGCGTCGCCTATCCCGCCAACGGCATCCAGAATGGCGGATCGGGCGCCAATGGCGAGCCGGACGGCGTGGCGCTGGTCGACGCGCAGGGCAATGTCGTCCAGTTCCTGAGCTGGGAAGGCAGTTTCGTGGCGGCCAACGGCCCGGCCGCCGGCATGACCAGCACCAATGTCGGCGTCTATGAGGACGGCGCGCAGAGCGGCACGTCGATCGGCCTGGTCGGCAATGGCACGAGCGCCGGGGATTTCCAGTGGGCGCTCATCAATGGCGCGACGGCGGGGACGGTGAATAATGGCCAGAGCTTCGGCGGCACCGGCCCGACCCCCACACCCGGCACGCTCGGCATCGCCGACGCCAGCGTGATCGAAGGCGACAGCGGCACGCAGGAAATCATCTTCACCGTCAGCCGCACGGACGGCAGCACTGGCGCGGTTTCGGCCGATTGGACGCTGAGCTTCGGATCGGCCGATGCGGCCGATTTTGACGCGGGTATCGCCACGAGCGGCAATGTGACCTTCGCCGACGGCGCGACCACGGCGGAAATCCGCCTGCTGGTCCGGGGCGATACGCTGTTCGAGGCGAATGAGAGCTTTGCCGTCACCTTGAGCGATGTCACCGGTGGCGCAACGATCGGTCGCGCGACCGCAACCGGCACCATCAGCAATGACGATACCGCGCCGCCCGCGCCCGCCGCCAACGTCTTCGTCAACGAAATCCATTATGACAATGTCGGCACCGATGCGGGCGAGGCGATCGAGATCGCCGGGGTCGCAGGCACCGACCTCGCCGGCTACAAGCTGGTTTTCTATAACGGGACCAACACGCCGGACGCTGCGCCGGTCTATGACACGCTCACCCTGTCGGGCGTGATCGACGATGAAGGCAATGGTTTCGGCGCCCTCTCCTTCGCGCGGGCGGGCATCCAGAATGGCGGCGCGGATGGTTTCGCGCTGGTCGCGCCCGACGGCACGGTGATCCAGCTTCTGTCCTATGAAGGCACCTTCACCGCCGCGCCGGGCACCCCGGCCGCCGGCATGACCAGCACCGACATCGGTGTGGCGCAGGAACCCGCGCCGGGCGCCGGCCTCACGCTCCAGTTGACCGGCGCCGGGTCGAGCGCCGCCGATTTCAGCTGGACCGCGGGTTCGGCCGGAAGCTTCGGCTCGCTCAACGCCGGCCAGTCCTTCCTGCCCGCCGACGGCCCCAGCCATCTGCGCATCGACGACGCCCGGATCGTCGAGGGCGACGACGGCACCGCCAACATGGTCTTCACCGTCCATCGCGCCGGCGGTCAGGCCAATGCGGTGAGCGTCGATTATGCCGTCGTCCTCGACGGCACGGCATCCGTCGACGACCTGACCGCCGACGCATTGCTGTCCGGCACGATCAGCTTCGCGGCGGGCGAATTCACCAAGCAGATCCTCGTCGCGGTCAAGGGCGACACGCTCAGCGAAACCAACGAAACCCTATCGGTCCAGCTGGGCGCGGCGACGGGCGACGTGGTCATCGACCGGGGCGGCGCCACCGGCACCATCGTCAATGACGATCCCATCGCGCTGTCCATCGGCGCGATCCAGGGCGAAGGCCATATGTCGGCCTATGTCGGCCAGACCGTGATGACTGACGGCATCGTCACCGCCGTCGCCGGCAACGGCTTCTACCTGCAATCGGCGGTGAGCGACGGCAATGACCGGACCTCCGACGGCGTCTTCGTCTTCACCTCCTCCGCGCCCGGCGTTGCCGTCGGCGACGTCGCCAGCGTGCGCGGCACGGTGGCGGAATATGCCGGCGATGCGCAGAGCCTGTCGGTCACGGAGATCGTGTCGCCGACTGTCAACGTCACCAGCCACGGCAACGCACTGCCGACGGCGGTGTTGATCGGCGAAGGCGGGCTGACCCCGCCGACCCAGGCGATCGACCATGACCCGCTCACCAATTACGACCCGGCCAATGACGGCATCGACTTCTGGGAAGCGCTGGAAGGGATGCGCGTCACCATCGACGCGCCGCAGGCCGTGTCCAACACCAACGCCTTTGGCGAAACCGACGTCGTGGCTTCGCATGGCGCAGGCGCCACCGGCATGAACGATCGCGGGGGCATCACCATTTCCCCCAATGAAGACGGCACGGTCGACTATAATCCCGAGAAGATTCAGATCGACGCCGACAGCATGATCCTGCCTGGCTACACCCCCGATCACAGCATCGGCGACCAGTTGGCCAGCGTTACCGGCGTGGTCAATTATGCCTTCGACAATTATGAGATATTGGCGACCGAAGCCGTCACCGTCACCAAGGATGTGACGCTGGAGCGCGAGGTGACGACGCTGGCGGGGGACGCCAATCATCTGTCGATCGCCACCTATAATCTCGAAAATCTGGATGTGGGCGACAACAAGTTCGACATATTGGCCGACAATATCGTCTATAATCTGAATGCGCCCGACATCATCGCCGTCCAGGAAATCCAGGACGCCGACGGCGCCGGCACGGGATCGGACCTGTCCGGCACGGTGACGGCGCAAGGCCTGATCGACGCCATCTACGCCCAGTCGGGCAAGACCTACGCCTATATCGAGATCGCGCCCGATACGGCCAATTCGACCGGCGGCGAGCCCAATGGCAATATTCGCAACGGCTTCCTCTACAATGTCGATCGCGTCTCCTATGTCGATGGCAGCGCCGAACTGATCACCGGCGCAGCCTATAATGGCAGCCGCAACCCGCTGGTCGCGCAATTCAACTTCGCGGGCCAGACGATCACCGCCATCGACGTCCACTTCACCTCGCGCGGCGGCAGCGACCCGAACTGGGGCAATACGCAGCCGGCCGAAGCCGCGGGCGACGCGGCCCGCACCGCCCAGGCGGCGGGCGTCAAGGCCTATATCCAGGAGCATCTGGCCGACGACCCGTCGCTCAACATCGCGGTGCTCGGCGACTGGAACGGTTTCTATTTCGAGAACGCCCAGACCCAGCTGACCGATCCGGCGCAGGGCGGAATGCTGACCAACCTCAATACACTGCTGCCGGCCGAAGAACGCTATAGCTATATGTTCGAGGGTAACGCCCAGCAGCTCGACAACATCCTCGTCACCGGCGGTCTGGCCCAGAATGCGCAATATGATGCCGTCCATCTCAATGCGCAGTTCGACGGCAGCCGCGCCACCGATCATGACCCGCAGCTCGCGCTGCTCATGCTGGGCGCCGCGCCGACCGATCTGGTGCTCAGCCACGCCGAAGTCGCCGAAAACCTGCCCATGGGCAGCATCGTCGGCACGCTGGCGGCCACGGACACGGCGAACGACGTGCTGACCTATACGCTCCTCGACGATGCGAACGGCCTGTTCATCGTGGACGCACAAACCGGCGTGATCAGCACGACCGCCACGCTCGATCATGAGGCGGTCGCCTCCCACATGATCGTTGCGCAGGCGACCGACACGGGCGGCCTGTCGGCCCAACAGGGCTTCACCATCGCGGTCGGCGACGTCAACGAAGCCCCGACCGCCGTGAACGACCTCATCACGGTGAACGAGGATGCGACAAGCCCGAATCTCTGGTCGACCCTGATCGGCAACGACAGCGATCCCGACACAGGCCAGATCCTGACGATCAGCGCGGTCGACACCAGCGGCACGCTGGGCAGCGTCATCTTCGACGCGGCCAGTCAGGAATTGCGCTATGTCGCGGACAATGATGCCTTCGATACACTGGCGACCGGCGCGAAACAGACCGACAGCTTCACCTACACGGTGAGCGACGGCAACGGCTTGACCAGCATGGCGACGGTCGAGATCAACGTGAACGGCATCGCCGATGGCATTACCCGCACCGGCTCCATCTTCTCCGACACGCTGAACGGCACGGCGGGCGAGGACAAGCTGTCGGGTGGTCTGGGCAATGACACGCTGAACGGCCTGGATGGGCACGACATTCTCGACGGCGGCCTGGGTAATGACAGGTTGAACGGCGGCATCGGCCATGACGTGCTGTTCGGCGGCCTGGGCAACGACATTCTGAATGGCGGCGATGGCAACGACATATTGTTCGGCGGGCTTGGCGACGACATGCTGACCGGCGGCAACGGCGCTGACTTGTTCCATTTCGGCCGGCTTGAGGGCAGCGACCGGATTCTCGATTTCAATGTGGCTCAGGACAGCATCGTCCTCGACGACGGCGTGTCGGTGCTCCGCTCCAAGGTGTCGGACGTCGACCGCGACGGGGTGAAGGACCTGACCCTGACGCTCAGCCTCGGCTCCAGCGTCACCCTGTTGGGGGTGAGCGACGCCAAGGCGGTCAAGTTCGCCGATACCGACTATTGGTCCGATCACCAGCCGGGCCTGGGCGGCGCGTTGGATGGTATCGGGGATTTCATCCTTGGTCGCCTGAGCCCGCTGCTGGATATGAACCATAGCCTGTAGGTAAACGCGGCCAAGGCGGATGAATGATGATGACCACGCGATGGGTCGCCCATCGCGTGGTCATCGCCTTTTACCGAGCTGGGACGATCAATTTCCGATCCGGTTTCCCACTGTCATGCTGGCTTCATACTCCCCTCCTAACCGGACGCCGAAGGGGAAATATCATGTATATTCGTTCGCTTACGATCGCAGCCCTCAGCCTGTCCGCTTCCGCTACGGCAACCGCCTATGCGCAGGCCGCGGATGTCGAATCGGGCGATTCGATCATCGTCACGGCGCAGCTGCGCGAACAGGACGCGATCGATGTGCCGATGGCATTGAGCGTCGTCGGCAACGAACAGCTTGACCGGTTCGGCCTCTATGAATTCGATGCGCTCTCGCGCTTCGTTCCCGGTTTCGAGGTCCAGAACCAGTCGCCCAACAATCCGGGCTTCGTCATGCGCGGCATCACATCGGACAGCGGCACCGCGTCCAACGAGCCGCGCGTGTCGGTCTTTCAGGATGGCGTGTCCATTTCCAAGTCGCGCGGCTCCTATGTCGAACTGTTCGACGTCGAGCGCGTGGAGATCGCCAAGGGACCGCAATCGACCCTCTATGGCCGTGGCGCATTGATCGGCGCGGTCAACATCATCCAGAACAAGGCGAAGCTCGACAGCTATGAAGTCGCGGGCCGCGCTTCCTACGGCAATTACGACGCCTGGCTGGCCGAGGCTATGGTCAATGCGCCGATCGGCGAGGGCATGGCGATCCGTCTCGCGGGACGCATCCGCAAGCGCGACGGCTATGTCGAAAATCTGCTGGGCGGCGAGGACTTCAACTCGGTCGACACCAAGGCGGTGCGTGGCAGCTTCCATGGCGAAAAGGGCGACCTCAGCTTCGATTTGATCGGCAATTATCAGAAGGACAGCCCCAACGGCACGGCCTTCAAGTCGATCGCCTATAATCCAACCGATCCCGCAACCGGCGCGGTGATCGGCAATCGTGGCCGCAACAGCGGCGCAGCGCTGGTCGCCGGCAGCGGCTTCGAAGGCGGCAAGAATCTGGGCCTCGACCGGCAGGTCTGGGGCGTGACGGGCATCGCCAGGCTGAAGCTGGACGACCGCTTCAGCCTGACCTCGACCACCGCCTTCCGCCGGTTCGACGCGCTCGAAATCTTCGACGCGGATGGCATTTCGCTGCCGATGCTGACCGCCGCAGAGGATGCGCGCGGCCGTCAGACCAGCCAGGAATTCCGCCTGACCTATGAGGAAGGACCGATCACGGCCTTCCTGGGGGCGAGCTATTTCCATGAGGAAGGCACCCAGCGCGCCCCGACCCAGTTCGATGAGCGCGCGGCGCTTGCACGGCTGGCGGGCGCTCTGAATGGTGGTGGCGCGATCCCCGGCCGCCCGGCGAGCGATCCGGTTCCCGCCGCCATCCTGGCCAGTCCGGCCTTTACCGGCGCCCTGCTACAGGGTGTGGCGAATGCCTATGGTGTCGCGCTGTCGGGCGCGCAGGCGCAAGCGATCGCCGCCAACCTCAAGTCCAATCATCTGGAAAGCACCACCAACGGATCGCGCACCCGCGCGTTCGACTTGTTCGGCGACGTGACCATTCGCCTGTCGGATCAGTTCGAGATTGGCGGCGGCCTGCGTTATACCCATGACGACAAGCGTTCGACTTTCGTCTCTTCGGTCGAAAATGGCCGGTCGATACTGGGCGGCTTTATCGGCGCGCTGAGCCAGCCGGCGGCGGTGCGCACGGCGTTGTTGCAGGCACTTGCCGTGCCGGGCGCAGCCACCATCCCGCCCTCCGCCGCCTATCCGGTGCCGCTGTTCGGCCTGGGGGCGCAGCCGACCGCCGGCAATGGCGGCGAGGACAGCGATATGCTCAGCAATGGCGGTTTTTCCTGGCGGTTGACCGCGCGCTACAAGCCGAACGAAGATGCCAGCCTGTACGCAACCTATGCACGCGGCCGACGGCCGGAAGTATTGGCTGCCAGCGCGCCCTCCGCGCCACTCGCCGCGACGCGCTTTTCCATCCTCGATTCCGAAACGGTCGACAGTTTCGAGGTCGGCGCAAAAACCGCGTTGATGAACCGCACCCTGTTCATCGACGGCGCGGCCTTCTATTATCAATATGATAATTTCCAGACCACGGTGCAGCAGGGAACGCAGTTCGTCCTGACCAATGCAGGCAAGGCGGAAAGCTACGGCTTCGAAGGCCAGCTCCGCTGGGTGCCGAACGATATGCTCACCCTGTTCGCGACCTATGCCTATAATCATAGCCGGTTCAAGACCGGGGTGCGCGACGGCAATCATTTCCGCCTGTCGCCCGATCATAGCGCCTCCTTCGGTGCGGAAGCCTCGCTGCCCGCCGGCCCCGGACGGATCATCTTCACGCCGAGCGTCACCTGGCAGTCGAAGGTCTTCTTCGACGACGACAATGACCGGCCGGACCTGCAACAACCGCCGGCGGCGCTGGTTGCCGACAATATCCAAGACGAATGGCAGGGCAGCTATGCGCTGGTGAACGCGCGGCTGGGTTATGAAGCGCCGGATGGCGCCTGGCGGATCGAGGGCTTTATCGAAAATGCCTTCGACAAGAAATATATCATGGATGCGGGCAATACCGGCGACAGCCTGGGTATGCCGACCTTCATCGCCGGCGCCCCGCGTTTCTACGGCATTTCCGCCAGCTTCCGCTTTGGCGGTGCCCGATGAGCGGCGACATGGTGAAGCTGAACCGCCGCTCCGCTCTGGGGCTCATCGGTTCGGGCGCGATCCTGCCCAATGTCGGCATGGCGGCAACCCCCGTCGCCGCCAGCTTCGCCCATGGCGTAGCGAGCGGCGATCCCACGCCGCGCGGCGCGATCCTGTGGACCCGCGTCACGCCCGCCGATCCGACCCAGAGCGAAGCGATCGGGCTGCGTTGGCATGTGGCCGATAGCGCAAACGGACGGCCGGTCGAAAGTGGCACAGCCCAGGCCCGGCCGGCGCGGGACTTCACCGTGAAGGTCGAACCGCGCCGTCTGAAAGCCGGGCGGGATTATCATTACTGGTTCGAACTGGCTGACGGCGGCAAATCGCCGGTCGGCCGCTTCCGCACCTTGCCGGACGGCGCGGCTGCCGACGCCGTGCTGGCGGTTGTGTCCTGCCAGCTTTATCCGGGCGGCTTCTTCACCGCCTATGATTCGATCGCGGCGCTCGAACGGATCGATGCCGTCGTGCATCTGGGCGACTATATCTATGAATATGGGGCTGACGGCTATGGCGCGGAGATCGGCCGCAAGCTCGGCCGGGTGCCGGAACCCGCGCATGAGATCGTCACCCTCGCCGACTATCGCACCCGCCACGCCCAGTATAAGCGCGATCCGAGCCTGCAGGCGGCACATGCGCGGGCGGCCTTCATCTGCGTCTGGGACGATCATGAAACCGCCAATGACAGCTGGATCGGCGGAGCGGAAAACCACCAGCCCGCCACCGAAGGCGACTGGGCGAAGCGCAAGGCCGTGGCGATGCAGGCCTATTTCGAATGGATGCCGATCCGCGACCCGCAGGGCGACGATGGCTGGGCGGCGATCAACCGCCGTTTCGATTTCGGCGATCTTGCGACGTTGCTGATGGTCGAAACGCGGCTGCTCGCACGCAGCGAACAGGCCGGTTTCAAGGGCGAGACACCGAGCCGGTCCGAGGTCGAGAGCGTGCTGGCGCAGCGCAACCGTCCCGACCGCGAGATGCTGGGCGAACCGCAACAGGCCTGGCTGGAGCGGGAACTGACCGCATCGGTCAAGGCCGGCACGCCCTGGCAGATATTGGGCAATCAGGTGGTGATGGCGCGCGTGAACGGACCGGACCTGGCCAGATTGTTCGGTGCGGACAAGGCGGCACAGATCGTCGCCGCGCTGGAACCGCAGGTGCGTGCGCAAGTCGAAATGGCGCAGGCCGGCTATCGCGCTGGCCTGCCCTTCAACCTCGACGCCTGGGACGGCTATCCGGCCGCGCGCGAGCGGCTCTATGAGAGCATCCGTCGCTCCGGCGCCCGTCCCCTCGTGCTGGCCGGGGACAGTCATGCCTTCTGGGCCAATCAACTTGCCGACAAGGACGGCAATCCGGTTGGCGTGGAATTCGGCACATCCTCGATCAGCAGTCCGTCGATCGGCGACACCCTGCCGCAGGTGCCGTTGGGATCGCTGCTCCGCCAGGCCAGCCCGGAGGTCCTGTTCTGCGATCAAGGCGCCAAGGGCTATATCCTGCTGACGCTCACGCCGGACCGCGCCGTGGGAGACTATATCGCGATGTCGACCATCTACGAGGCCAAGGGGACGGCACGATCTCTGGCACGCTTTGCCGTCCAGGCCGGCGCTTCTACGTTCGGCAATCCCTGACACTGGCGCAATCCGGTATGGGCGGCGCAATCGCGCCATACCGGACGCCATGCCTGATCCATCGGCATTCAGTCCCGTCGGAACGGATCATGCCACAGTGATCGGCCGGCCGTTTCCGGCATGAAATGGAGCGCCACCAACCCCACGACACAGGCGAGCATCATGTAGAAGGCCGGCATCAGTTCATTGCCGGTCAGGCCGATAAGGCCGCTGCCGATCGCCGGCGCCGTGCCGCCGAACAGCGACGTGGACATATTATAGGCGATGGCAAAGCCGGCAAAGCGCGCCGCCGTCGGAAACAACGCGGGGAACGTCGCGGAAATGGTCGCCAGTTGCGGCACGTAGAGCAGGCCGAGAAGCACGAAGCCGATGATCGCACCGGCCAGGCCCGTCGCGATCAGCATGTAGAGCGGCACCACCGCCACCAGCAGACCGATCAGCGACAGCCGCCACATCGGCCTGCGACCGATCCGATCAGACATATGGCCGGCGACCGGCAGGAAGAACATCATGAAGAACATGCCGATGATCGGCACCACCAGCGCCTCGTCCGGCGATAGCCCGATGCGCCGCTGCAAATAGGTCGGCATGTAGCTGAGCAATGTATAATTGACGACGTTGAGCGCCACCACCAGGCCACCGACGACCAGCATTGGCCGCATATGATCGCGGATCAAAGATCCGAGCGAGGGTGAACTGCTTCCTTCGGCCGCCTGTTCGCGAAAGACCGGCGTATCCTCCATCCTCGACCGCAGATACATGCCGATCAGCCCCATCGGCGCGGCCACCAGGAAAGGGATGCGCCAGCCCCACTCATGCATGATCGCGTCACCCAGCAGCAGCGAGAAGCCGAGCATCAGCGCAGCGCCGAAGGAAAATCCGGCGAGCGTCCCGAACTCCAGGAAGCTGCCGTAGAAGCCGCGTCGGTCGTCCGGCGCATATTCGGCCATGAAGGTCGCCGCTCCGCCATATTCGCCGCCGGTCGAGAAGCCCTGCACCATCCGCAGCAGGATCAGCAGCGCCGGCGCCCAGAAGCCGATCCGCGCATAGGAGGGGATGAGGCCGACGGCGAGCGTCGCGCCGGACATCAGCAGGATGGTCAGCGCCAGCACCGACTTGCGCCCCAGCCGATCGCCAAGCGGCCCCCAGAAGAGTCCCCCCAGCGGCCGGACGAGGAAGGAGATGGCGAAGGTCGCCAGCGCGAACAGCACGGCGTCGTCCACCTCGCCGGGGAAGAGCGCGGCGGAGATATAGGTCACGCCATAGGCATAGATGCCATAGTCGAACCATTCAGTGGCATTGCCCAGCGCAGAAGCCGCAATGGCGCGGCGCAGGGTGGCATTGTCGGCAGTGGCCGGCCGGATCGGCGCGAAGGTGGCGGAAGCGGTCATGACATTTGTCCGTCGACTGTATTGGGGTCAAGCAGCGATGCCACCGGGGTGGTGCGCGGCACGATCTGGAAGTCCTGCTGGTCGGGCACGGGCACGGGCGGGGTCGCCGCCTGGCGCCAAAGGCCAAAGCCGAGCGTCGCGCCAGCGCACAGTCCGATGAAGAGAAACAGGCCGCCGCCGGGCACGAAACTCATCAGCATGGCCGCGCCCAGCGGGCCGACCGCCGCACCGGCCGAATAGAGCAGCACCAGCCGCCCGCTTGCCGCGACCCGTTCGGTCGCGAGCAGCCGGTCGTTGCAATGGGCGACGCACAGCGGATAGAGCGCGAAACTGAGACCCCCGAACAGCGCGCCCAATGCGAGCAACAGCGGCCCGCCCGAAGCCGACATCGCCAGCGTGAGGCAGACCGCCAGCGTGGCGGCGAAACAGCCGACGATCACCCGCCGCCTATCCAGCCGGTCGGACAGGCGGCCGAGCGGCCATTGCAGCGCGACCCCGCCCAATATGACGATCATCATGAAACTGGCGGTCGCGCCAAGGTCCAGCCCCAGCCGCCGCACATGGACGGCCGCCATGCCGTAAAAGGCGCCCAGCATCAGCCCGGTCGCGACCGACCCGACCGTGCCGAGCGGCGAGGCGATATAGAGGGCACGGATGGTGAAGGCCTGCGCCTCGACCGGCGCCGGGGCGCTGCTGCGCGTCATGCAAAGCGGGATGACGGCGAGCGAAATCAGGATGGAGGCAAGCTGGAACGGCACCGCTGGCAACGCGCCGCTGGCCGCCAGCAGCAATTGTCCGACCGCCTGCCCCGAATAGAGCGCCACCATATAGGCCGCGAGCACGCTGCCGCGCGTCTCCATCTCCGCCCGGTCGTTGAGCCAGCTTTCGAGGCAGATGAACATGCCCGCGACGCAGACGCCGTCGACAAGGCGCAGCATCGCCCAGAAAAGCGGATATTGCAGCAGCACATAGGCGAGCGTGCTGGCCGACAGCAACGAGACGAAGGCGGCGAAGGCGCGGATATGGCCGACCTGTCGCACGATCCCGCCGGCCCGCAGCGCGCCGGCCACCAGTCCACAGAAATAGGCGGTCGCGACCGCGCCGATCGCCATGGTGCCCGCCCCCGCGCGCTCCAGCCGGAGACTGATCAACGTGGCCAGAAAGCCGCTGCCTGCCATGGCCATGAAGATGGCGAGCAGCAGGCTGCGAACGGGGTGGATCGCTGACAGCATCGGGAAGCGTTCCGGCCACGGCTCATGCCGCGCGCCGGTCCTCCATCTTGCTGGCATCCTCCACCAGCGCCCGATGCAGCGCGCCGATGGCCATGTCATAATGGTCGACGTCGACGATGAACTGCACATCGACATTGCGGATCTGGTGCTGCATCGCGACCATGGGCACATGCGCGGCGTCCAGCGCCCTCAGGGCATCGCGCACCAGCCCCGGCCGCGAAATGTCGCTGCCGATCGCCGAGACGATCGCAACCGGCTGGGCCGAGATGGCGGCATCGGGATAGAGCGCCTGAAGGTCGGCGATCACCCGCTTCACCGTCGCCGCGTCGGCCGACAGATAATGGGTGATGGTGTTGGCATTGGACGCCTTGCTGACGATCCAGGCGCCATGGCGGGTCAGCGCCTCCAATATCGCGGCGTCATAGCCCTTCACGCCCACCATGTCTTGCTCGAAGAACTGCAAGGCCTGCGCCTGGCGCACCCCGGTGACGATCTCCACGCGCGGGGTGGCCGACACATAATTGCCGCAGATCAGCGTGCCGCCATCCTCCCTGTCGAAGGTGTTGCGCACGCGCAGCGGAATGTCGGTCTGACGTAACCCCCTGCCCGCGCCGGGATGGATCGCCTCCATTCCAAGGTTCGCCAACTGGTCCGCCACGTCATAATTGGTGCGGCCGATCTTTCGCGCCTTGTCGATGCCGACCAGCCTCGGGTCCGCGCTCGACAAATGAAATTCCTTGTGGATGATCGCCTCGCGCGCCTTGGTCACGACGGCGATGCGCGAGAAGGTCATTTCCGAATAGCCGCGCGCATAGCGGCGCACCATCCCCTCGCTGCACCCGGCATAGCCGGTGACGATCGGCAGGGTGGTGGTCAGGTCGATCGGCGCGAAAGCTTCCATGATACGATCGTCCAGTTCGCGCATGTCCCGCTGGTCCCACAGGGTCAGGTCGACGAACTGTGCGTTGACGCCGCGGTCGCGCAGCAGCAGCGCGGTCGAATGGGCGCTGTGCGCCTCGCCCAGGCCTGCGAGCAGTTCGCGCGCCGTCACCAGCTGTTCCCTGACGCAGAAGCGGCCATGGCTGCGCAGCCGGGCGAGATCGTCGAGGCAGGCGGCGACCGCGTCGATGCGCATGTCGACAAATGCGTTTGCTTCGGCCAGCCGGTCGGCGCGCACGAACATGCTCGCACTGCGATCCTGCATGGCGCGGCGCACCGCCTCCATCGACTGGCGCCAGCCGTCGGCATCCTCATCAGCCACGAAGCGCGCATAAACGCCCGGCGCGCCGCTTTTTTTGTGCTCCAGCAGCAGGTCGGTCATGCCGGCATAGGCCGACACGACGAAGATGCGGTTGTAAAGGTCCGCGCCCTTGCGCCCGGCGATCAGCACATTGTCGAACAGGGTGGCGGTGGCGGCCATGGAGGTGCCGCCTATCTTTTCCACGCTATGAGGATGGCTCATGCCCGCGCCTCCTCCTTCATCAGCGGCCTGGCGACAGGCGTGATGACCGTTGGTTCGCCGCGCGCTGCGATGAAGGCGGGGCGCGGCTTGTCGACACCAAAGGGCGCCTCCAGCCGGTTCGACACGGCGTTGTAGACCAGGAAAGCGTTGGCGCGCGGAAAAGGCGTGATGTTCCCGTTCGACCCGTGCATGATATTGCAGTCGAAGATCACCACCGATCCCGGCTTGCCGGTCGGCGCGACGATCCCGTATTCGTGCGCCAGTTCGGCCAGGCTGTCCTCGTCGGGGACGCCATATTCTTGGCGTTTCAGTGACTGGCGATAATGATCCTCCGGCGTTTCCCCGACGCAGGTTAGATATTGGCGATGCGATCCGGGAATCAGCATCAGCGGGCCGTTATGCGGAGTATTTTCCGCCAGCAACACCGACATGGACAATGCCCGCATACGCGGCATTCCATCCTCGACATGCCATGTCTCGAAATCGCTGTGCCAATAGAATTCCTTGCCCTGGAAGCCCGGCTTATAGTTCAGTCGCGACTGGTGAATGTAGACTTCGTCGTCCAGCAGAAAGCGGGCGACCCCGGCCAGCCGTTCGTCGGCCGCCAGCCGCCCGATCACCCGGCTCTGGGCATGGATGCGGAAGATGGAGCGGACTTCCTTGCCGCCTGGTTCAGTAATCACCGTTTCGGTTTCCAGCGCATCCGGGTCGGCCAGTAATGTGCCGGCCTCGCGCTGGAGGAAGAGGATCTCTTCGTCGGCGAAAAGATCCTCCAGCACCAGATAGCCGTCACGGTCGAACTGCGCCGCCTTCTCGCGGCTGATGGGCGCACCCTCGCTCCAGTCGCCATGGACGACCGGATCAAGACGCGGCAAAAACTCCGCCACTTGCGCGTGGCGGGACGGGTAGAGGTCTTTCATGGGACTCCCCCTTTGGAGGTTCAGACTGGTTCAGTCGGCCAACGCGGTCGCGCGCGCGGCGCTCGTGTCGGCGGGATAGGCGCCGTTCTCGTCATGCACTTCCCCGCCTGTGACCGGCGGGTTGAAGGTGCAGGCGCACAAAATGTCGGTTTCCGGGCGAACGACATGCTTGTCATGGGCATTGAGCGCATACATGACGCCCGGCGCCAGCTGATGCGTGACGCCCGTGCCCAGATCCTCGATCGTACCCGTGCCCTTGAGCACCAGCACGGCCTCCAGATGGTTCTGGTAATGCATGTGCAGTTCCTGCCCCGCATACATGGTGGTGACGTGGAAGGAAAAGCCCATATCGTCGTCCTTCAGCAGAAGGCGAGCGCTTTCCCAGCTCTTCGACTTCACATTGCGGTCGGACTTGCGGATATCCTGAAGTTTGCGAACGATCATCTCTGTCTCCTCCTCTTATTCTGCGGCGACGCCATAGGTGACGATCAGGGCGGAACGGACGCTGTCCTCCAATATGTCGAGACCGGCCGACAGGATGGCGTCCTCGATCACGAGAGGCGCCAGCACCTTGACAATCTCGTCATGCGCACCGCTGGTTTCGATGATGAGCCCCTGCGCGAAGCAGGCGGCGGTGATATTTTGCGCGGCTTCGCCCGATCCGACGTCGATGCCGCGCATCATGCCGCGGCCGCGCGTCGACAGCCCATGTTCGGCGGCCATCGCGTCGAGCCGCCGCTCCAGCAGCGCACCGCGCCGGGCAATGTCCTGCTGGAAGGCGTCGTCGCCCCAGAAATGGCGCAGCGCGGCGGTGGCGGTAACGAAGGCATGGTTGTTGCCTCGGAAGGTGCCGTTATGTTCGCCCGGCGCCCATTGGTCGAGGTCCGGGCGGAACAGGGTGAGCGCGAAGGGCAGGCCCATGCCCGACAGCGACTTCGCCATGGTGACGATATCGGGGGTGAAGCCCATGCCTTCGAAGCTGAAGAAGCTGCCCGTGCGGCCACAGCCGGCCTGGATATCGTCGACGATCATCAGCGCGCCGTGGCGCTTCGCGATCCCCGCAATCCGGCGCAGCCATGTACCCGAGGCCGCGTTGAGGCCGCCTTCGCCCTGCACCGTTTCCACCATGATGGCGGCCGGCGCGTCAAGGCCACTCGACGGGTCGGACAGGCGGCGCTCCAGCAGGTCGGCGGTATCGACGTCCGGGCCGTGATAGCCGTCATAAGGTTCGTGGCTGACATGGCTGAGCGGCACGCCCGCGCCGCCGCGCTTGGCGGCATTGCCGGTGCAGGCCAGCGCCCCCAGCGTCATGCCGTGGAAGCCGTTGGTGAAGGCGATCACCAGTTCGCGGCCGGTGATCTTGCGCGCCAGCTTGATCGCGGCCTCGACCGCATTGGTGCCGGTCGGCCCGGTGAACATCGCCCGATAGTCGAGGCCACGGGGCTTGAGGATCGCATCCTCCAGCGCCGCGAGGAAATCCGCCTTGGCGTCGGTGTGAAGATCGAGGCCGTGGGTGATGCCGTCATCGGCGATATAGTCGACGAGCGCGCGCTTGAGCACCGGATGGTTGTGCCCATAATTGAGCGTTGAACAGCCCGACAGGAAGTCGAGATAGCGGCCGCCCTGATTGTCGTGCATCCACACGCCTTGCGCCCGGTTGAACTGGCGGGGCATGGTGCGGGCATAGCTGCGCACGGCGGATTCGCGCCGCTCGTAAATGGCGGTATCGGGCATGGCGACGGTGGGCTTGGGCAGGGTCGTCAAGGTCATGGAAATCTCCTTCAAGGGCGGGGCGACAGCGGCAGCGGGCCGATGCGCACCTGCCACTCGGTGGCGTGAGCGCCGGCGAAATGGGCTTCGCGCTCGAAACGGATGCTCTTTTCGACGGGAGTGCCCCAGCGACGCGCCAGCCCCTCGAACAAGGCCCAGGACGCACGATTGTCTTCGGTGATCGTGGTCGTCAGATGGGTGATGCCGGCCTGCTCGGGTCGCGTCAGCAGCGCGTGGATCATGCGCCCAGCGAGGCGCTCGCCTCGCGCGGCGGATGATATCGCCACCTGCCAGATGAAGAAATTTGCGGGCGCAACCGGCGGGCGGTAGCCTGATACCCAGCCAACCAGCATATCGGCGCGCTCCGCGACGATGCAACTATCGGCAAAATCGGTGCATTGCAGCAGGTTGCAATAGGCCGAATTGGGATCGAGCGGCGGACAGGCCGTGATCAATCCGCTGATGGCCGGCCCATCGGTGGCGACGGGTTTGCGCAGTAATATGTCCTGCCCCTCGCCCCGTTCGGAGCGCGCAGAAGCCCGTGGCGGCGTCACGGCCGCTGTAGCTTGGGAATCAAAGATTATTCATCTCCCGAATTATATTTCCATGGGAAATTGAATCTCCCCGTCGAGACGGGCGCTTATATGCCGACATACAGCGTATCTTTCAACCCTGATTGAGAAATTATATTTTACTTATCGAAGTATATATCGGGAATGTCAGTCATGGGCGATTGTCCAAGTTGGTGTCGGCTACCGCTTCGGGCTATGCGCCAATCCATGGATTCTGAAATTGCCTCGCTGACCCTCCGCGCACTCCGCCGCGTCCTGCGCGCGACCGAGATCGGCAGTCGCCAACTGGCCGCGACCACCGGCCTCACGCCTTCGCAACTGCTGGTGCTACGCGAAATCGACGCGCGGTCCTCTGCCACACCGTCCGCCATCGCCCATGCCCTGCAATTCAGCCAGGCCACGATCACGACCATTATCGACCGCCTTGCCGCGCTGGGCTTCGTGCAGCGGCAGCGCAGCGACAAGGACAAGCGGCAATTCCATCTCAGCCTTCTGCCCGATGGGAAGATCGCGCTGGCCGATGCCCCCGACCCGTTGCAGAAGACATTTACGGATCGATTCGTCCAATTGCCCGCCTGGGAACAGGCGATGATCCTCGCTTCGGCGGAGCGGCTTGCCATGCTGATGAACGCCGACCGCATCGATGCCGCTCCCCTCCTCGACAGCGGACAGATCGACCGGTCCGAACCGCACTGACCGGCCCACGGATCAAATCCGCGGCACGGCGCATGACGTTGTTGCCCTGGCCGATCCAAACTATGGTCGCGCGATGTCGACCGCGCCCGTCCCCAGCTTCTATCTCTATGGCGAACCCCAGCGCAGCGTGGCGGAGGGCTTCGTCCATGTCGAAAGTCTGGACGATCGCTCCCGCCCGAGCGAATGGACGATCCGGCCGCATGTCCATCACGATCTCAACCATATCATCCTGATCGCCGAAGGCGGCGGCGCGATGCAGGCCGAGACCGTCCAACTTTCCTTCGACGCGCCCTGCCTGCTGCTGATCCCCGCAGGCATCGTCCATGGCTTCAGCTGGCACCGGGAGTCGCGCGGCTATGTCACCACTATCGCCGCCAGCTATCTCCAGCATCTCCTGGCCCGCGACGCCGATCTCGCACCGCTGTTCGCCCGCGCCCATGCGGTGATGCTGCCGCGGGAGGATGGAGCGGACGCCGAAGCGGTCATTGCGCGGATGGCCAAGGAACTGGGATGGTCCGGCCCCGGCCAACGCGCCGCCGTCGAATCCGCCCTGCTGTTGCTGATGGTGCTCGCCCTGCGCCATGCGACGCTGGCGGAAGCCGCCCGGCAGGGCACCACAAAGCAGGCGGCGCTGGTCGCGCGCCTGCGCGAGCGGATCGAACAACGCTTCCGCCAGCGCGAACCTGTTTCCGTCCATGCCAGGGCGCTCGGCGCCAGCCTCACCGCCCTGCGCCAGGCCTGCGCCCGTGTCGCCAACAGCTCGCCCGCGCAGATGCTCGACGATCGCGCCCTGCTGGAGGCGCGCCGCCTGCTTCTCTATTCCCAGTTGTCGGTGGCCGAGATCGCCTATGCCGTCGGGTTCGAGGATCCCGCCTATTTTTCTCGCTTCTTCACCCGCCATATCGGCCAATCGCCCAAGGCCTGGCGGGATGAGCGACGGCGATGCTGAAAGATGACGGAGGAAATCACTGACGCCACCCATTTGCGGCCGTTCTGATCACGTAATGGCCGTTGGCGATATCGCCTCGCCGCGCTAAGAGGTTGGTGTTCAACCTGCTCCAGGGAGGGGTAGCCCGGTGAGGTTAGAGGTCGTTCTGCTGTTGCTCCACGCGCCCGTGGCGGCGCGCCTTCGCCATTGCATCGGCTGAGAGCGGGCCGGCATGTCGGAAGAGGCCCAGCCCTATGTGTTCAAGCCTCATGAACGGCCGACCCTGCCCGGCTCGCCCGCCAATCCCGATCATCCTTCGCGCCGGAGGCTGGGCTATTTCGCGATCGGTTGCCTGATCGGCGTCACCGGCGGCCTCGGCAATGCGCTGGTGGCGGTGAACCTCAATTTCGCGCAGGGCACGCTGGGTCTTAACAGCGACGAAAGCGCATGGCTGACAGCCGCCTATTTCATGACGAACGTCACCGCCAACCTGCTGCTGGTGAAATATCGCCAGCAATTCGGGTTGCAATCCTTCATCCGCTATATTCTGGTTGCCTATGCACTGACGACGATCATGCATCTTTTCGTGCATGATTTCTGGACGTCGGTGGCCGTGCGCGCGATGAGCGGGGTCGCCGCGTCGGGCCTGTCCACCCTCACCATCCTCTATCTGATGCAGAGCCTGCCCGCACCCAAGCGACTGGCGGGCGTGATGATGGGCATATCCATCCCCCAGCTGGCGACGCCGCTCGCCCGCGCCTTGTCGCCCCATCTGCTCGAATCGGGTGACTGGCACATGCTTTACTGGTTCGAGATGGGACTGGCCTTCGCTTCGCTCGCGGCGGTGATGGCCCTCCCGTTGCCACCGAGCGAGCGGGAGAAGGTGTTCGAGCCACTCGATTTCCTGACCTTCGGCCTGTTCGCGCCGGGCCTCTGCCTGCTGATCGCGGTGCTTTCTGAAGGACGGATCCAATGGTGGACCGCGCGCGACTGGATGGGATATGCGCTGGCGGGCAGCGTCCTGCTGATCAGCGCTGCCCTGCTGGTCGAGCATCATCGCGCCAACCCCCTCATCAACACGCGCTGGCTGGGCCGGCGGGAGATAGCGCGCCTGATGCTGGTCGCGGCATCGGTGCGGATTTTGCTGTCGGAACAGGCGTTCGGGTCGGTCGGCCTGCTCAACATCGTCGGCATGATCAACGACCAGATGATCACGCTCAACCTGATCGTGCTGGCCGCATCGCTGGCGGGGCTGGCGACGGCGGTGCTGACCTTTCGGCCCGACAATGTCACCCGTCCGATCACCTTCGCGATCATCCTGATCGCGATCGGCGCCTTTATGGACGCCGATGCCACCAACCTCACCCGGCCGGCCAATCTCTATTTCAGCCAGGCGCTGATCGGCTTTGCGTCACTGCTGTTCCTGGCGCAGGCGATGGTGATCGGCATCGCGCGCACCCTGCTCGCAGGCGGCAAGCATTTCGTCAGTTTCGTCGTGTTGTTCAGCATGAGCCAAAGCGTCGGCGGCCTTGTCGGCACCGCGCTGCTCGGCACATTCCAGGTGGTGCGGGAGAAATATCATTCGCATGAGCTGGTGCAGCATATCGTCATGACGGACCCGCAAGTGGCGGCGCGTGTCCGGGCGGGCGGAGGCGCGGTCGCGGGCGTGATCGGCGACCCGGCGCTGCGTAGCGCGGAAGGGGCGGCGATCCTGGGCCAACAGGTGGCGCGGGAGGCCAATATCCTGGCCTATAACGACGTGTTCCTGCTGCTGGGCGTGCTGGCGGTGTTGACCGCCCTGTGGGGCTTTGCCATCCGTTATTCGATCCGGCGGCGCGGGGAAATATCGCCGGTCATCCTGCTCCAGCAGAAAATGATGCAGGCACAGGCGGCGCAGCAGGCCGCGGGCAGCAAATAAGGGGGTCTATGAACCAGCCGACAGCAACCGGGGACGAACCGGAAACGAGCGACCCGCAAATCCATCCCCCGGCAGGTGGATGGCGCCCGCCCACGCGCAGTCGCACCACCGCCATTGCGATCGTGCTGATCGCGCTCATCGCGGTTTCGGCCATCCTCTATGCCTGGCAGTTGCCGCCCTTCGCCGGCCTTTCCGAACAGACCGACAATGCCTATGTGCGCGGCAAGGTGACGATCATCAGTCCGCAGGTCAGCGGCTATGTCACCTCGGTTCCTCTCCAGGATTTCGCCGAGGTGAAGGCCGGACAAATTCTTGCGACGATCGACCGGCGCATCTACGCGGCCAAGGTGGAGCAGGCGAAGGCCAATCTGGCCGCCCAGATCGCCGCCCTGTCCAATTCGCAACAGAACCAGCTGTCCCGCGAGGCCGCCCTGACCGGACAGGAAGCCGCGATCGGCAGCGCGCGTGCGCAGTTGGCGAAGGCGCAGGCCGACATGCGCCGCGCCGACGCGCTGGTGGCGGATGGTTCGATTTCCGAGCGGGAACGCGACCAGACCCGCGCCGCCCTGCTGGCCGCGCAGGCATCCTTGCAGCAGGCGGGCGCCGCCCAGCGCATCGGCACGCAGGATGTCCGGTCGGTGCTGGTCGGCCGCGCGGGCCTGGAGGCCGCGGTCGAGGGCGCGCGCGCACAACTCCATCTGGCCCAGATCGATCTGGACAACAGCATCATCCGCGCGCCGGTCGCCGGGCAATTGTCGGAAATCGGCGTGCGCAACGGCGCCTATGTCACGGCCGGCACCCAGCTCATGTTCCTGGTGCCGCACGATCACTGGATCATCGCCAATTTCAAGGAAGCCCAGACCCGCAAGATGCGCATCGGCCAGCGCGCCACATTCCGGGTCGATGCGCTCGGCAACGCCAGGCTGACCGGCCGGGTGGAAAATCTGTCCCCCGCCGCCGGATCCGAATTTGCGGTGCTCAAGGCCGATAATGCCACCGGGAATTTCGTGAAGGTCGCGCAGAGGATCGCCGTCAGAGTGCGGATCGACCCGGGCCAGCAACTGGCCAGCCGCCTGCGACCGGGCATGTCGGTCGTCATCAAGATCCATACGAACGACTGATGCGGCGCCTCCTCATCCTGCTCTTGCCATTGTCAGCCTGCGCGGGTCCGCAGGTCGAGACGGCTGACGTCGCACCGATTGTCGCGCCCTCGGCCTGGCGGACCGACGCCGGACCAACCGCACCGTTCGATCGCGACTGGTGGCAGGGCTTTGGCGATCCTGCCCTCACCGCCATGGTGGAACGGGCGCTCCAGAATAACATCGACATTGCGATTGCGGGCGCCCGTATCCGGGAAGCCCGGGCGCAGGAAAGCATCGCGCGCGCGGCGCTGTTGCCGACGCTGGATGCCGTCGGCACCGGCGCGGAATCGCGCAGCGTCAATCCGTTCGGCCAGCCAGTGGTCCAGACCGCCGCCCAGCCGCAGGTCCAGGCCGGATGGGAAGCCGACCTGTTCGGCCGCCTCTCCGACCGCGCCTCGGCAGCGCGCTCGAGCTGGCTCGCGAGCCAGGCGGCGCGCGATGCCGTTCGTCTGTCGGTCGCAGCCACCGCCGCAAGCGGCTATATCACGTTGCGCGCGCTCGACGCCCGTCTGGCCGTCGCGCGGCAGACGCTCGATGCGCGGGCGCAAGCGCTCAAACTGGCGCAACGCCGCAGCGACGCCGGCTATTCCCCGCGTCTCGAGCTTGCCCAGGCCGAGGCGGAATATCAGGCAACCGCGCAGGTGATCCCGCCGCTGGAGCAGGCGATCGCACGGCAGGAAAATGGCCTGCGTCTGTTGACCGGCGATTTGCCCGGCTCCGTCGCGCGCGGTGCATCTCTCGCCAGCCTGACCGAGCCCGCCATTCCCGACGGCCTGCCATCGGACCTGCTGCGACGGCGCCCGGACATCGCGCAAGCCGAACATCAACTCGCGGCCAGCGACCGATTGCTCGCGGCCGCGCGCAAGAATTTCCTGCCGCAGGTCCGCTTGACGGCCTCGGGCGGCGCAGCCTTCTCCACCTTGCTGTCCGATCCCATCAGCATCTGGTCGATCGGGGGCAGCATCCTTGCGCCCCTCTTTCAAGGTGGCCGGCTGCGCGGAGGCGCCGAAGTGGCCGGCGCGCAGCGGGATCAGGCGGCGCTGGGCTATCGCAAGGCGGCGCTCGGCGCCTTTCGCGAGGTCGAGGATGCGCTGGCGGCGACGCGCCACAGCGACGCGCAACGGGTCCTGCTGGAACGTCAACGCCAGGCGGCGGCCGAGGGCTTACGACTGGCGTCGAACCGCTACCGCGCCGGTTATTCGCCCTATCTGGAGCAACTCGATGCCCAGCGCGGCCTGTTCGGGGTCGAACTGGCGCTGGTGCAGGCGCAGGCCGATGCGCTGACGGCGCGCATTGCCCTCTATCAGGCCATGGGCGGCGGCTGGAGCGCGGGCGATTGAGACGCATGACATCAACCATGACGCGGATATCCGAGCCACTCATGGCGGGTGTGACAATCAGCCCGTCGACCACATTGAACCGGCTTGAGGCGACCGAAAATAGCCCGGAGGCACATGCCTCCGGGCCAGGAGAAAGGCTGCTCTGACAGAGCTACCTTCGGGTCGCGCGCTCCTCATAATCCAACTCGGCAGCCCCAACCTGTGACGAAGATCACATCTTCCGCAGCTTCTTTTTTCCCCTACCTATTTTCCAGGCGGGACATTGGGTTATGCCGGGGCTAGGACCCAGGAAATGATGTCAGGGGCGCGGATCTTGGATCGGGAAGACCAGATTGAAGTGATCGGCGCGGTTTTTCGGTGCGACCGGAAATCCGCTGAGTCGCTTCGACAGGTCTTCACTCTCCAGCATATCGCCGCAAAGCAGATATTGGCGCGTCAGGGCGAAGCCTCCTTTCACTGCTGGCTCGTCGTCGAAGGATATGTCGCCATCCAGACCTTCGGGCTGGAGGGGCAGCGGCAGCAGCTGGCCCGGCATGGGCCCGGCGAATTTTTCGGCGCTTATCCGTCCGCCACGACCTGTCGAGCCGAGATCGAAGTGCTGGTCGATACGCTCCTGCTCCGCGCCGACACGCTTGCGCTTGCCACGCTCGTGGCCACCGACGCGCAGATTGGCGCGGGAATGGCCGGACTGCTCGCCCGCCAGTTGGATCGTGCGCTGGACCGCATGGCGACCCGCTCGACATACAGTGCTGCCGGGCGCGTCTATAATGAATTATTGACGCTCGCGGACGGGCGGGATCATATCGCCCCCGCACCACAAATCACGACGCTGGCCATGAGCGCCGGCACAACCCGAGAGACGGCATCACGGGCCGTGGCGACATTGATCCGCCGGGGAATCGTGAGCCGCGAGGACGGAAAGCTGATGATTCACGCCCCGCGTATGCTCCGTGACCTGATCGTTTAAGGCCTGGGAGTTTAGGTGCGCAGTCCGCCAATAACCAACCGCAAGAGACGCCATCATTCGGCGTCAGGCTGATTCTGTGGCGCCGCCCGGCTGAATGCGTCCAGCGTCAGGCAAGTCCTCTCAACGACCTCCAGCCTTGGCCAGCGAAGGTTCACCCCGAAACGACGGGCATTGACCAGTTGCGGCACCAGGCAGATGTCCGCAAGCGTCACCTGATCGCCGAAGCAATAAGGCCCCTGTTCATCGGCGAGCAGCCGGTCCAAGGCCTCCAGCCCTTCATCGATCACCTGCCTCGCCCAATCGGCAACCTCTTCCTTGGCCAAGCCCAATGCCCGCAAACGATCCAGAACCCGAAGATTTTGAATCGGATGGATGTCGCAGGCGATTAGTTGCGCCGCGGCCCGGACTTTGGCCCGGCGCACCGGATCGTCGGGCAGCAATTTAGGCCCGCCGACCGTCTCGTCCAGATATTCACAGATGGCAAGACTCTGTGTCAGCACCGTGCCTTCCATCTCCAGCGCCGGCACAAGACCCTGCGGATTCAACGCCAGATAGTCGGCTGTCCGCTGCTCTCCCATGCGCAGATGATGAATGGCATCGGCATAGGCGATACCCTTGAGGTTCAGGGCGATCCGCACGCGATAGGTTGCGGTCGACCGGAAATAGCCATGGAGGACCGGTTCAGTCATTGGCGGCAGGCCCAATTTTGATGACACAATCACTCAAGCCTTCAATTGTCACGATGATTTCGTCCCCCTCCACCACTGCGCCAACGCCCGCAGGCGTGCCGGTGTAAATCAGGTCGCCAGGCTCCAGCCGGTAGAAGCGCGAGACATAGGCGATAACCTCCTCGACATTCCAGATCATCTCCGCCAGATCGCCGTCCTGCCTCACCTGCCCGTTGACGGTAAGGGCGATACGGCCGGCCGAGAGATGACCCACTGCTCTGGCCGGATGGATCAGCCCCAGCGGCGCGGACTGCTCGATATTTTTGGCGACGTCCCAGGGGCGTCCCTTTTCGCGCGCCTCGAACTGGAGGTCGCGCCTCGTCATATCAAGACCGGCGGCATAGCCATAGACATGGGCAAGCGCGTCGGCCGCCGCGATATTGCGCCCGCCCTTGCCGATGGCGATGACCAGTTCGGCCTCATAGTGAAAGTTGCTCGTTTCCGGCGGATAGGCGATGGTGGTTCCCGACGGCACAATATTTTCCGCCCATTTGGTGAAGAAGAAGGGCGCTTCTCGCTCAGGGTCCCTGCCCATCTCTCGGGCATGGGCGGCATAGTTGCGGCCGATGCAAAAGAGGCGGCGTACGGGAAAGCCCCTGCCCTCGCTGGTGGCGGCGATCATGGCCGCCTGCGGTTCAAACAGGATGGTCACGCATCAACTCCTCGACATGGATTTCACGTCCACAGCTAAGCCGAAAAGGGCGCGGAAATGAAGGGCCATTCCGCGGCAAGATGCTCACCGGCCCGTCCAAAGGGCCCTGATGGGCGCCTTCACCATCAACCCCGTGCGTCGGTCGCGCTGAAGCGGAACGCCCTTTTCTGTTGTTTCATCGCCTCCCAATGGACTAGCCCCATTTTTTCCCTTCGCTTGGTGATGACTGGCCCATGCTCACCGTTCGACAGATTGAGATGTTCCGTGCGGTGATGATCACCAAGACGGTGAGCGGCGCCGCCCGCATGTTGGGCACGTCGCAGCCCGGATTGAGCCGGATGCTGGCGCATATGGAGGACAGGCTGCATTTCCGCCTGTTCGACCGCACCCGCGGGCGGCTGGTCCCGACCCAGGAAGCGCGCATCCTGTTCGACGAGATCGAGCATATCTACAAGGGGTTCGACGACCTCTCCCATGTCATCCAACGCCTGGCCAAAGGCGAAGACAGGCTGTTCCGGGTCGGCGCCTCCCCATCGCTCGGCCATTCGATCGTGCCGCCGATGCTGGCGCGGCTCACCGCCAACTATCCCGGTCTGACGATCCAGTTCGACATCCTGTCGGTCGAGCAGGCGACAGACTATCTGGCGCTGCAACGCGGCGACTATGCGTTGAGCGTCTTTCCGATCGACCATCCCAACATATTGTCGAGCCGGATCGGCGCCGGACGCATGGTCTGCGCGGTGCCCGCCAGTCATCCCCTCGCCGGGCGCGAACGGATCAGCGTCGCCGACATCGCCGGCGAGCAATTGCAGTCCTTCCGTCCCGATACCCCCCATGGCCGCGCCATCGCCGAGATGTTCGCGCGCGCCGGACGCGCGTTGGAGATTGCCTCCTATATCCGCTTCGCAGAAACCGCCGTCGCCTTTGTCGCCAACGGTATGGGCATCGCCCTGGTCGACAGCTTCACCGCGATGCAGCCCCATGCCGACACCATTCGCTTTCTGGAATTTGAAGACCCGGGCGTCCTTCCGGTCTATATCAACCGCAATCTGGAATCGCCGCGCGCAATCATCGGCGAGACGTTTGAGGAGATCGCCCGGACCGCCTTGTTCGGCCTGCCGCGTTCACCCAAGGCATAACATAAAAGCATAGAGGATCGAGATTCCTCTAGTGGAAATTGCCCATGGAAAGGAGGACGGAGGCATACCCGCAGAATAGAAGCCGACAGGCCGCCGGGCTGGTTCGCAATGCAGGGGCGCCATGCCCCCGAGAGGATGAAAGGCGTTTCCATGGCCAGCTATTCCCCCACCGGCACGGTATCCGTGCGGCCCTATGTGACCGTGGATAACGCCGTCCCGCCTGCTTCGGATTCCCGCTGGACCGCGCGCCAGATACTGGTCGTCGCCACCTGCTTCATCCTCAACATGCTCGACGGCATGGACGTGCTGATCCTGTCCTATGTCGCCCCTGCCCTGTCCGCCGACTGGCAGGTCAGCCCCGAAAGTCTGGGCGTGGTGTTCAGCGCGGGCCTGGCCGGCATGGCGGCGGGCGGGCTACTGATCGCCCCGCTTGCCGATCGCTTTGGCCGGCGCAAGCTGATCCTCGCCTCGCTCATCATGATGGCGCTGGCCATGTTCGGGTCCAGCATCGCGACGTCGATCTTCGAACTGATCGCGAGCCGCTTCGTCGTCGGCATCGGCATCGGCACGGTGCTGGCCAGCATGGCCGCGTTGACCGCCGAATATGCGCCGGCGAAGCATCGCACCTTTGCCGTGGGCTTCCTGCAAGCCGGCTATCCGGTCGGTGCGACCATCACCGGCTTCGTCGTCGCCAGCCAGGTGGCGACCCATGGCTGGCAGGCGATGCTGCTGGGCGCGGCGATCCTGTGCGCCGTGGCCATTCCGCTGGTCTGGCTGCTGCTGCCCGAATCCATCGCTTTCCTCCTCAGCCGTCAGCCCAAGGGCGCGCTGGACAAGGCGAACCGCCTGCTCGTATCGATCGGCCAGCCGCGCCTCGATGCGCTGCCGCCGCAAAATGTGAGTGCAGCCCATCATGCCGGCGTCCGCGGCCTGCTGAGCGACGGCCGCGCGTCGAGCACCATATTGCTGTGGCTGGCGATCATCTTCAGCTTCATGACGCTCTATTTCGTGATCAGTTGGATCCCCAAGCTGGCGGTCGAGGCCGGCCTGCCGGCCAAGGACGCCATCTATGCCGGGGCGATATACAATATCGGCGCCTTTTTCGGCACCTCCTCGATCGGTCTGGTGGCCATGCGCTTCGATCTGCGCAAGCTGATCCTGACCTATATGGTGCTGGCCGCCGCCGCACTGGTGGTGTTCGGATCGGTCGCCATGCCGCTGGTCGCGACGCTGGCCACCGCCTTCCTGATCGGCGTGTTCGTGCAGGGCGGCTTCAACGGCTGTTACCCACTGGCGGCCAGCCTCTATCCGCCCGAAGCGCGCGGCACCGGCATCGGTTGGGCCATGGGCGTGGGCCGGATCGGCGCGGTGATCGGGCCGATGCTGGGTGGCTTTCTGCTGGCGGCCAAAGTGTCGCTGCCGGTGATCTTCGGCATCTTCGCGGTGCCGGTGGTGCTCGCCGGCCTGTGCGCCGCGATGATCCGCCTGCCCAAGGCCGACTGATTCAATATTAGGAAGAAAGACGTTTCCATGTTCCAGCATCCCGTGCGCGATACGGGCCGGTCCCGCGCGTCCATCCTCTGCGGACTGATCGGCAGCGGCATCGCCGGATCGCGCAGCCCCGACATGCACGAAACCGAAGCGCGGGCGCTCGGCCTGACCATGGTCTACCGCATTCTCGATGGGGGGGTGATGGACTATGGCGCCGCCGACCTGCCCCGTCTGCTGCCGATTCTCCAGGCGATGGGTTTTGACGGCCTCAACGTCACCCATCCCTTCAAGCAGGATGTGATCCCGCTGATGGATAGCCTGTCCGACGCCGCCAGGGCGCTGGGGGCGGTCAACACGATCCTGTTCCGCTATGGCAAGGCCCATGGCGAAAATACGGACTGGTCGGGCTATCGCGCGCATTTTCTTGCCGGGTTGGGGGATCGCCCGCACAGCCGGGTCGCTTTGATCGGCGCGGGCGGCGCGGCGGCGGCGGTGGGCTATGCCCATCTCCATCTGGGCGCGAAGCGGCTCATCATCTTCGATCCGGCGCAGGACCGGGCGAAGACGCTGGCGGATCGGCTTGGCCGCCTCTTCCCCATGGCGAAGGTCGGCATCGCCGCCACGGCGGGGGAAGCGATCGAAGGCGCCGACGGCGTGGTCCAGGCCTCCCCCATCGGTATGCTCAGCCATCCCGGCCTGCCCTTCGATCCCGACCTGCTGACGCCCGATCAGTGGGTATCGGACATCATCTATTTCCCGCTCCAGACTGCTTTACTCGAAGCGGCGGCGGCCAAGGGCTGCGCCACGCTCAATGGCGGCGGCATGGCGGTGATGCAAGCGGCGCACGCTTTCGCGCGGTTCACCGACACCGAACCAGACAATCGCCGCATGATAGCGGAATTCGATCGCGCCACCAAGCGGAGCGCCGCCGCATGATCCCCGATGCTCCACCCGCCATCATCCTGCCCGTGCAGGTCGCCGCCCGCGAAGCGCCGCAACTGCAGGGTCCGCCTGCCGGCCCGCAGACCCCACCCCCCGCGCCGATGGCAAAGCCCGGCTGGCGCACCAAGCTGAAGGACAGGGGCGTTACCCTCGCCTTCTCCTACGTGTCGGAAAGCGCCGCCTCGATCAGTGGTGGGCGCGATCAGGGCGCGGCCTATACACAGCAATTGCTCGCCTCGGCCGTGGTCGACACCGGCAAGGCCTTCGGCCTGGCCGGCGGCAAGATCATCGCCACCATCATCCATCGCAAGGGCGAGGATCTGACCGCGACCCGTATCGGCAATCTGTTCGAAGTGCAGGAATTGTTCGGCGGCGGGCAGGATCTGCGTCCGGCCGAACTGAGCTACGAACAGCAGCTGAACGGCGGGAAGACCGCGCTCAAGTTCGGCCTCTACCATACGGGCGACGATTTCGCGACCTTGCCGTCGGGCTGCCAGTTCCAGAATTTCGCTTTCTGCCCGCGTCCGACGACCCTCTTCTACAATAGCGGCTTTTCGGGCTTTCCCATTCCCCGCTGGGGCGTGCGCGCCCGGCAGGAGGTCGCCAAGGGGCTGAGCGTCACCATCGCCGCGTTCGAGGTGAACAGCATCCGCGCTCAGATCGGCAATGGCTGGCAACTGGCGCCGCGCTTCGACAGCTTCGTGCTGCCGGTCGAACTGGGTTGGAAATCCGGCCAGCAAGAAAGCGGGCTTCCGGGGCTGGTGCGTGTCGGCGCTCTGGTTGACACCACCGACCGCGCCGATGTGCGCGACGACATCCATGGCGACAGCTATGTCCTATCCGGCCTTTCCCCGGCCATGCGGCAGGAGCGTTGGAGCGCCTGGGTGATGGCGGAAAAGATGATCGTCCGCTTCGGCGCCGGCGATCGTGGCCTGTCGCTGTTCGGCACCGCCACCCTGTCGGACCGGCACACCGCGCGCGTGCCGCTGTTCCTGAGCGGCGGCTTCGTCGCACGGGGGCTGTGGGACGGCCGGCCCAAGGATAATTTCGGCCTGGGGCTGGTCTATGCCCGCGTCAATCCGCGCATTTCCGACCGCCAGCGCGACCAGCAGTCGCTGGGACAGGCGGTCGACGTGCAGACATGGGAAGCCAGCGGAGAGATATTCTATGGCTGGCAGGCGACGCGCGACCTGCTGTTGCGACCGAACCTGCAATATATCCACCGCGTGGGTGCGACGAGCCGCTATGCTGATGCGGTCGTGGCGGGGCTGACGGTGAAATTGATCCTGTGATTGCGGAGGGTCGTGGTCATCAGTCCACGACCGGCTCGTCCCGGAACCTATTCTGCGCCGCCAGCCGAACCCCGGCATTGGGCGCACCATAGCCGGTATAGCCGGGTGTACGCTGGACGATCTCGAAGAAGAACAGCTTGTCGAAGGCGCGGCTGTAGACCTGCCAATAGCCATTGCTGTCGGCATCCTCGTCGTAGAGGATGCCCAGTTCCGCCATCTGCGCGATCGTCGCATCGTCGAAGCCGAAGCGGGCCGCCAGATCCGCGTGATAATTGGCTGGGATCGCCAGCATCGCCGCGCCGCCGTCCCGCAGCGCCCGCGCCGTGGCGAAGATATCGTCGGTGCCAAGCGCGACATGCTGATAGCCGCCGCCAATACCCTGTTCCAGAAAGCGCGAAGACAAGGTCTCCCGCGCGTCCGAGGCGTTGAGCGTCACGCGGAAGGCCCCGTCCGGCGACTGGAGCGCCTGACTATGGACCAGGCCCGACGGGTCGATGACGTCCTGCGCTGCTTTCGCCTCCAGCCCGAACAGCGCGCGCCAGTAGAGCTGCCAAGACAGGAATTCATCCTCATGCACCACGGCCGCCAGATGATCGAAGCCGCGCATGTGGACCGGCGCGTCCGGCTCGACATCGCGCGCCACGAATTCCCGCGCCCAAAGCCCCTCCACCTCATTCTCGTCGATCAGATAGACGAGGCTGCCGCCCACGCCGCGCAGCGCCGGCATGGCCATGCGGCCGGGCCGGCCTTCGGGACTATAGGCCTTGATCCCCAGCGCCGCCGCGCGCGCCAGCACCGCAGCCTTGTCCTTCACCCGCACGCCGATCGCGCAGATGGAGGGACCATGGGCGCTGCGATAGGCGCAAGCGAACCCCCTGGGTTCGGCATTGATGACGAGGTTCACGCCGCCCTGCCGCCAGCGCGTCACCTTCTTCTGCCGATGCTCGCCCGCCAGGGTGAAGCCCAGCGACGCGAAGATGCTGCCAAGCCGGGCGGAACCGGCGCCATCGGCGGTGAACTCCACGAATTCGGCGCCCAGCATCGGCTGCGGCGCGGGCATTCGCGTTTCCCGTCCCAGCAACCGCCGGGCCGCGTCCCGCACATAGTCGAGCGAGCGATGCCCATCCTCCGCCACCAGCATCGCGCTGTTGGACCGGAAACGGTCGTTGAAAATCTCCAGCGACAGCGGCCCGTCATAGCCGGTGCGCAATATCTCCGCGACATAGGTCTCGACATCCAGCCCGCCCTGCCCCGGCAGATTGCGGAAATGACGGCTCCAATAGAGCAGGTCCATGTCGAGCAACGGCGCGTCGGCGAGCTGGACGAAGACGATCTTGTTCCCGCTTATGGCGCGGATGCTCTCGCTCGGGATCTTGCGCGACAGCGAATGATAGCTGTCGAGGATGATGCCGATATTCGGATGATCGACCTGCTCGACGATCGACCAGACGTCGCGATGGTCGAAGACATGGCGCCCCCAGGCCAGCGCCTCATAGCCGACGAGAATGCCGCGTTTTGCTGCGCGATCGCCCAGTTCGCGGAAATCATCGACGATGCGCTCGCGCTCGCCCAGCGAGACGGGCGAACAGTTGGAGCAGACGAGGATGCGGTCCGCGCCAAGCTCGCCCATCAGGTCGAACTTGCGCTCCGCCCGGTCCATCGCGCGCTGGCGTAGATGCCCCGGCATCCCCTCGAAATCGCGAAAGGGCTGGTAGAGCATACAGGCAAGGCCGAGATCGCCCAGCATCCCGCGCACCTCGCGCGGCGACAGGGGCGAGCCGATCAGGTCGTTTTCGAAAATCTCGACCCCGGCGAACCCTGCCGCGGCGGCCGCGCGCAGCTTTTCCTCCAGCGTGCCTCTGAGCGAAACGGTGGCGATGGCGTTGGGCATGACGGCTCCTGTGTCGAGCCGCCAACATCCCACCATCCGACCATGACGATAAGGGCGCATGAAGCACCTTTCCATGCCATAAGGTTATAGACATGCCGGCTTCAGACCTGTTCGCGTCAACAAACTGGTCCGAGCGTCGGGCTATGCAGGGATTTTCGCAGGCGGCGATGTTTCCTTCGCGTCGCCGGCGGCCAATATCGTTGCCTTGAACGCCTGCGAGGTGGGCGATAAATCGTCCCGATGGACGAGCCACAGGCGGCTGACAACCGGCGTCGCCAGCGACCTGTAGGCCAGATTGTCGACATGCAGGCGCGTCAAGGACTGCGCCAATATCGTCGCGCCAAAGCCGGCCGCCACCAGACCGAGCAACGTCGCAAGGCTGCCCGCCTCCTGCGCGATGTTCGGCCGGAAACCGGCCTGCTCGCAAAGGTCAAAGAAATGCTCGTTGAAACCCGCGCCGATGACGGCGCTGTAGAGGACGAGGGGTTCGTCCTTCAAATCCTCTATCGACGGGTCCTCCGCCTGCTGCGCCAGACGATGATCCTGCCGTATCGCCAGGAACATTTCCTCCTCGATCAGCGGCATCGAAACCAGTCCCTCGGTCACGAACGGCCGGTCGAAGCAACGGACGATCGCCACGTCGAGTTGCCGACGCTCGACCGCATCAATCTGCCCGTCGCGCCCCATTTCCAGCAGGGTCAGCTCGACATTCGGAAAAGACTGGCGAAATGTATAGAGCGCGCGGGCAACGCGCGGGACGAATGGTCCCGATGCGGTAAAGCCCAGGGACAGCTGGCCGATCTGTCCCATCTGCGCGAGCCGCGCGGTTTGCGCCGCCCGCTCCGCCTGCGCCAGCGTGGCGCGCGCTTCCGGCACGAACAGCCGCCCCACGTCGGTCAGCGACACCCGCCGGCTGGTCCGTTCGAACAGTTGCACGCCCAATTCCTCCTCCAGCGCTCGTATCTGCTGGCTGAGCGGCGGCTGCGAGATGCCCAGTCGCAAGGCGGCACGCCCGAAATGCATTTCCTCGGCCACGCACAGGAAATAGCGCAGATGTCGCAGGTCCATAAATCAAGTCGTCCAGGCTATCGATAATGCCATATTATATATTAGACGCGGAAGATTCTAGGTTGCATGGCGAAACCGGATGTGGCGGTGGTTCGCTGTCGTTCCGAAGGCCGCGCGCGATCCGCCCCCCTGATGCCGTGGCCCGCCGGACCCGGACCATCGTCACATTCATGAATGACATTCATCAGATCATGCCGTGGCAAGCGGCTTTATCCGCCGGGATGATTGCGGTAACAACGGACATCCCTTCAGGAGAGGCATCATTATTTTCAACTCCGGCGGTTCCGCCGGCGCGTCCCGGAGTCGTGGATGATCGGTATCGTCAAGGTTGCCCTCAACCGTCCTTTGACCTTCATCGTTATGGCGATCCTGATCGCGATTGGCGGCATCCTTGCGGCCGTCCGCACGCCCGTCGACATGTTCCCCAACATCCGCATCCCGGTCGTGGCGGTCGCCTGGCAATATGCCGGTCTGGCGCCGGAGGACATGGCAAACCGCATCGTCGGTCCCTATGAGCGCGTGCTGACGACGACGGTCAACGATATCGAACATATCGAAAGCCAGTCCTTGCAGGGCATCGGCATCGTGAAAATCTATTTTCAGCCCGGCGCCGACATCCGTACCGCCACGGCGCAGGTGACATCGGTGTCGCAGACGGTGCTGCGCCAGATGCCGCCGGGCATCACCCCGCCGCTGATCCTGAACTACAGCGCGTCGACCGTGCCGATCCTGCAACTCGCCCTGTCGGGCAAGGGATTGTCGGAACAGCAATTGTTCGATCTGGGCCAGAACCAGATCCGGCCGCAGCTCGTCACCATTCCGGGCCTTGCCATGCCCTTTCCCTCGGGCGGCAAGCAGCGGCAGGTGCAGATCGACCTCAATCCGCTGGCGCTCCAGTCCAAGGGGCTGTCGGCGCAGGATGTGGGCAACGCCATCGCCGCGCAGAACCAGATCAACCCGGCGGGCTTCGTCAAGGTGGGCGCGACCCAATATAGCGTGCGGCTGAACAACGCCCCCACCTCGATCGCGGCGCTCAACGACCTGCCGGTCAAGGTGGTGAACGGCGCGACCATCTATATGCGCGACGTCGCCTATGTCCGAGACGGCAACGGGCCGCAGCAGAATATCGTCCATGTCGAAGGCAGCCGGTCGGCCCTGTTGACCGTGCTCAAAAATGGCTCGACCTCGACGCTGGCCATCGTCGACGGGGTAAAGGAAGCGCTGCCCCGGATCGCGGCGACCCTGCCGGACAGCCTGAAGATCCTTCCCGTCGGCGACCAGTCGCTGTTCGTGAAGGCGGCGGTCGAGGGGGTCGTCCATGAAGGCGCCATCGCCGCGGCGCTGACGTCGCTGATGATCCTGCTGTTCCTGGGCAGCTGGCGCTCCACCGTCATCATCGCCCTGTCGATCCCGCTGGCGATCCTGGCCGCGATTGCGGCGCTCGCCGTCTTCGGCCAGACGCTCAACGTCATGACGCTGGGTGGCCTTGCGCTCGCTGTCGGCATCCTGGTCGACGACGCCACGGTGACGATCGAGAATATCAACTGGCACCTGGAGCAGGGCAAGGGCGTGACCCAGGCGATCCTGGACGGCGCGGCGCAGATCGTGACGCCGGCCTTCGTCGCTTTGCTCTGCATCTGCATCGTGTTCGTGCCGATGTTTTTCCTGCCGGGGGTCGCGGGCTTCCTGTTCGTGCCGATGGCGCTGTCGGTGGTGTTCGCGATGATTGCGTCCTTCATCCTGTCGCGCACGCTGGTCCCGACGCTGGCCATGTATCTGCTGAAGCCCCATGTCGAACATGGTGACGCCCACATGGCCGGCAGCGCGACCTCGCACAACCCGCTGGTCCGTTTCCAGCGCGGATTCGAGGCGCGGTTCGAGACGATCCGCACCGGCTATGTCGGGCTGCTCCACCGTGCGCTCAATGCGCGCAAGCCTTTCCTGCTGGGCTTCATGGGGATCGTTATCCTGTCCTTCGGCCTGCTGCCGATGCTGGGCAGCAACTTTTTCCCCACGGTCGATTCCGGGCAGATCGCCATGCATATCCGCGTGCCGGTCGGCTCGCGGATCGAAGATACCGCCGCCCGCTTCGACCGCATCGGCCAGGAAGTGCGCAAGATCATCCCGGCGGACGAACTCGGGTCGATCACGGACAATATCGGCCTGCCGGTCAGCTCCATCAACACCGTCTACAACAACAGCGGCACGATCGGGCCGCAGGATGGCGACATGCTGATCGCGCTCAATCATGGCCACCGTCCGACCGAACAGCTGGTGGCCGAACTGCGCCGCGAGATGCCGCGCCGCTTCCCCGGCACGACCTTCGCCTTCCTGCCCGCCGACATCACCAGCCAGATCCTGAACTTCGGCGCGCCCGCCCCGATCGACATCCAGATCGCGGGCAGGGATGCGGAAGCCAACCGCGCCTATGCGCAGAAGCTGCTGGCGCGGATCGCGACCATCCCCGGCCTTGCCGATGCGCGCATCCAGCAACCCGGCCGCGCGCCGCAACTGGACGTCGATGTCGACCGATCGCGCGTCGGCCAATATGGCCTGACCGAGCGCGACGTGACCACCAGTCTGGCGAGCCAGCTCGCCGGCACGTCGCAGACCGCACCCGTCTTTTTCGTGAACCCGGAAAATGGCGTGCAATATCCGGTCGTCGCGCAGGCGCCGGAATATCTGGTCGGATCGCTCAGCGACCTGTCCAACGTGCCCGTGTCAGGCGCCAATGCGACCTCGGTCCAGCCGCTGGGCGGGCTTGCCACCATCGTCCGGTCGAACACCCTGCCGGTCGTGTCCCACTATAATATCGCGCCGGTGCTCGATATCTTCGCCACCACTCAGGGTCGCGACCTTGGCGCGGTTGCGGGCGATATCGAGAATATCATCAAGTCGATGGAGAAGGCGCAGCCCAAGGGCGCGACCGTCACCATCCGCGGCCAATATGCGACGATGAACACCGCTTTTTCGGGCCTGGGCTTCGGCCTCGCCGCCGCGGTGGTGCTGATCTACCTGCTGATCGTGGTCAATTTCCAGAGCTGGGTCGATCCGTTCGTCATCATCACCGCCCTCCCCGCAGCCCTCGCCGGCATCATCTGGATATTGTTCATGACCGGCACGACCCTGTCGGTGCCTGCGCTGACGGGCGCGATCATGTGCATGGGCGTGGCGACGGCGAATTCGATCCTCGTGGTGAGCTTCGCCCGCGAGCGGCTCGCCGAGCTGGGCGACGCGACCAAGGCCGCACTGGAAGCCGGCCTGGTCCGTTTCCGTCCCGTGCTGATGACCGCGCTTGCCATGATCATCGGCATGGGTCCGATGGCGCTGGGCCTGGGCGAAGGCGGCGAACAGAACGCCCCGCTGGGCCGCGCGGTCATCGGCGGCCTGATCTGCGCAACGATCGCCACCCTCTTCTTCGTTCCCACCGTCTTCGCCCTTGTCCATCGCAAGCACGGCCAGAAGACCCCCATTACGGAAATGCAGCCGAGCCATGTCTGAGCATAACACCCTCATCGAGAACCCTGCCGCGACGGGACCGGACAGCCGCACACTGAAGCGCGTCGGGATCAGCGCCGCGGTGATCGCGATCGCAATCGTCGGGATCGGAGTCATCTCAAGGATCAGCGCAACCGAGGAACTGCGCCAGACGGCGGCGGACGCGGCTCTGCCCACCGTCGCGGTGGTGGCGCCCAAGGTCGATGCGGAGGGCAGTGCGCTGGTCCTGCCGGGTAATGTCCAGGCCTTCAACAGCGCCGCCATCTACGCGCGGACCAATGGCTATGTCCGCCGCTGGCTGGCCGATATCGGCGACCGGGTCGGCGCAGGCCAGCCGCTCGCGATCCTCGACGCGCCCGATGTCGATCAGCAACTCGCCGCCGCCCAGGCCGATTATCAGACCGCGCTCGCCAACCAGCGGCTCGCGGCGACCACGTCGAAGCGATGGGCGACGATGCTGAAGGAAGACGCCGTCTCGCAACAGGAAGCGGACGAAAAGGCGGGCGATCTGGCCGCCCGGATCGCCGTGTCCAATGCGGCGCTCGCCAATGTGAATCGTTTGAAGGCGCTGCAAGGCTTTACCCGCCTGTCCGCGCCATTCGACGGCGTCGTCACCAGCCGTTCGGCGCAGATCGGCGCGCTCGTGGTCGCGGGCAATGCCGCCGCCCAACCGCTCTTCACCGTGTCCGACATCCATCGCGTGCGTATCTATGTCCGCGTGCCGCAGGGTTATTCGGCCGCAGTCAAGCCGGGAACCACGGCGACCTTGTCCCTGCCCGAATATCCAGGGCGCACCTTCAACGCCACCATGACGAGCAGCGCCGGCGCGATCGACCCACAGTCGGGCGCGGTTCTGGTGCAATTGCAGGCGGCCAATCCCGACGCCGCGCTGAAGCCCGGCGCCTTCGCACAGGTGCGCTTCCAGGTCGGCGCGGGTCAGGGCAATGCCCTGAGCCTGCCGGGTAGCGCCATCCTCTATGGCAATGACGGCCCGACCGTCGCCGTGGTCGGCCAGGACGGCCGCGTCACCGTGAAGCCTGTCACCATCGCGCGCGACGAGGGGGCGACCGTCCAGATCTCGGGCGGCGTCACCGCGCAGGACAGGGTGATCGACACGCCGCCGGACGCGATCCGCACCGGCGACCGGGTCCAGGTGCAGACGGCGGCGGCCGGTGGAAAGGACGCTGCGAATGGGCGTTGATCGCCGGGCCGCGGCGCTGCTGCCCATGTTCCTGGCTGCCTGCTCGATGGCGCCGGACTATCATCCGCCCGAAACGGCAGCGCCAGCGGCCTTCAAGGAAGTGGCCGGCTGGACTGCCGCCCAGCCGATGGATGACGTACCCCGCGGCGCCTGGTGGGAAGCGTTTGGCGATCCGGTGCTGAACGATCTGGAAATGCGCGCCGAAAAGGCCAGCCCGACGCTGGCCGCCGCACTCGCCCGCTACGATCAGGCGCGCGCCGCCGCGCGGATCGAAGCTTCGGACCTTGTTCCCACGATCAGCGCCGGCGCGGACGCCAGCCGCCGCCGCGTGTCGGGCAACCGCTTCCAGGGCAATGGCAATGCGGTGACTTACAACGACTATGTGGTCGGCGGTTCGCTCGACTATGAACTGGACCTTTGGGGTCGCATCCGCAACAGCGTGACCGCCGCGCGCGCCGACGCGCAGGCGAGCGAAGCGGATCTGGCGTCGGCACGACTGAGCCTTCAGGCCGCCGTCGCCGACGCCTATGCCCGGCTGCGGGGGCTGGATGCGCAGGCCGCCTTGCTGCGCCAGTCGGTGGAGGCGTTCGACCGCGCCTATGATCTGACCGCCACGCGGCGGAAGGGCGGCATCGCGTCGGGCATGGACGTCAACCGGGCCAAGACCACGCTCAGCAACGCGCGTGCCCAGATTTCCGCCGTGGCGAACGAGCGGGCGGCGACCGAGCATGAAATCGCGGCGCTGGTCGGCGCACTGTCGTCCGACTTTTCCATCGCTTCGCAGGATGCGCTGCCGCAGATGCCCGCCATCCCGGCCGGCACGCCGTCGGAACTGCTTCAGCGCCGTCCCGACATAGCGGCAGCCGAACGGCGCATCTATGCCGCCAACGCGCGGATCGGCGTCGCCAGGGCGGCCTATTTCCCGTCGTTGACGCTGGGGCTGACCGGGGGATGGGAAACGACGCGCGGCGACCTGCTGAGCAATCCCAACAGTTTCTGGGGTCTTGGGCCGTTGTCGGCACTCGTCACCCTGTTCGATGGTGGACGACGCAACGCGCAAGTCAAGATGTCGCGCGCGGAATATGACGAACTGGCCGCTTCCTATCGCGAAACGGTGCTGGGCGCTTTCCGACAGGCGGAGGACGCGATCGCCGCCAGCCGTCATCTCGCCGCCCAGTCGGTGGACCAGCGTGACGCCGCGCAGGCGGCCGAGCGGACCAGCAAGATCGCCTATAGCCGCTATCGCGACGGCGCATCGGATTATCTGGAAGTCGTCACTGCCCAGACCGATGCGCTGGAAGCCCAGCGCGCATTTCTTGCGGTCGAAACCGACCGGATGCGGGCCGGCATTGCGCTGGTGAAGGCGATGGGCGGCGCGGCAACCGGCGCCTGATCGCGTTGTGTCTCGAAAGGAAAGACGCGCTCTGGGACAAGGGAGGGATCAGGGCAATCTCAGCGCGACATGATCGAGTATCGTTTCCGCCTCCGGCCGATCGAGCCAGTCCGGGCTGACCTGAAGCCATTCGACGCGGCGGCCCGCGCCCACCAGCAGGACGGCCGGTTGGGGCAGTTCCCAGCTGTTGGTGCCGGTGACTTCGCCGATCCAGCCGGCGGGCGGCGGCGAGGGACGATCGTCGGGAACGAAGCTGATGCCCAATGTCCGGGCAAGGCCATTGTCCGCATCCGTGGCGACGGCAAAGGGCAGCGCATGGCGCAGCTTGATGTCGCGCAGCCGGTCGGGCCGCTGCGGGCTGAGCGCCACCAGCGGGATGCCCTTCTGTCGCAGCGTGGGATAGAGGTGGTCGCCATAATAAGGCAGCGCGATATTGCAGGCGGGACAGCCAGCGAAGCGGAAGAAAAGAAAAAGCGCGGGACCGTGAGCCGTCAGCGCATCGAGACTGAGAGTCTCGCCATCGACTTCAGCGAAGGACAGGGGCGGCAGGATGGCGCCGGGCTGCGCGACCGCCGCGGGATCGAAACGGTCGACCAGCCGCGCGCGCTGACGCGCATTCCCGTCCAGTTGTGCGGCGGTCCAACTGCGTTCCCGCTCCGCCTGCAACGCGGCATAGCGGGCCTTGAGCGTATCGGTGAGAAGTGTCGCCATCATGATCTCCTTGCGGTCGGGGTCATGATGGCTGCCGTCAACGCGCCCCGCCAATGAGAGTTGGCGGGGAAGCGTCGATGAATTGTCATAGCTTCAGGCGGCGTCCCGATGCGCGCGGTTCGAGGCGTGACGACTGGCCGGGAAGGGGGCGTCGGGATCACGCCCCTGCCGGGATGGCGTCGGCGATGGTGGCGCCCAGGTCGCGGCCCCGATTGCTGTCGCCGGGGCCGCCGACTCCCGTCGGGACGAGACCCAGCTTCAATTGGCGCCTGGTCATGGCTTTCCTCCAGTTCAGGCGTCGAAGCCGGGCGACTGGCGCCCGGCCTTGCGCAGAGCGGCTTCCCAGACGAGATCATAATGCGACTTGCCGCCTTCCACCGGCTTGCGCTCCCGGCCCATCTGGCGGCGCACTTCCTCCTGCGCCTCTTCCGGCGCGATCAATATCCGGTCGCGGCCGATGGAAAGCGTGCGGACCTGTGCCTTGCAGGCTTCCTCCAGATGATAGATGCCGCTGAACGCCTCGCCCGGTGACGATCCCAGCGCCAGCGTGCCATGATTGCGCAGCAGCATGACCTTGGTATCGCCAAGATCCGCGACCAGCCGCTCGCGCTCGTCCAGATTGAGCGCCACGCCCTCATAGTCATGATAGGAGAGGCGCGGGATCAGCGCGAGCGCGCGCTGGTTCAAGGGCAGCAGCCCTTCGGCATGAGCCGATACCGCCATGCCGTCGGCGCTGTGGAAATGGGCGATATAATGGGCGTCCTCGCGCGCGCCGTGGATCGCCGAATGGATCACATAGCCGGCATAGTTGATGCCATAGTCGCTTTCCCCGACGACATGGCCGTCCAGGTCCACCTTGACCAGGCTGGACGCCGTGATCTCATCGAACATCAGGCCGAAGGGGTTGATCAGGAAATGATGCTCCGGCCCCGGCACGCGGGCGGAAATATGGGTGTAGATGAAGTCGTCCCAGCCATGGAGGGCCGAAAGGCGATAGAAGGCGGCGAGGTCGATGCGAACCTTCCATTCCGCCTCGCTGACGCCGGATTGGCGGAAACGATCATCCTTCAAGACAGTGGCCATGGCGATGCTCCTTTACGGGCGAGTGTAGGAAGGCGGCTGCTTGCCGCCCAATGAGAATGTCTGAAGGGTCGGACAGCGCTGCTCATGTCGGGAAGACCGTCGGATCGACGATATGGGCGACATCGACGCGGACAGGCAGTTCGCCATCGGCGTGAAAGCGATCGACAACGCGCTGCAACGGTTTGATGACCGTCGCATCCGGCGGGACGAGAAGGGGATTTTGCCGGTCGACGATCAGCTTCGCCAATTTCGGGTCCACGCCCGTCGCTTTGGCGAACACATCGGCATAACCATCCGGGTGCGCCTGCGCCCATTGGCTCGCCGTGCGAAACCGGGCCAGCACATCCTTGAGCGCGCCGCGCTTCGCCGGATCGTCCAGCGCCTTTTGCGAGGCGGCGATCAGGGTGAGGCCGGTATTGATTCCCTGCCCGTCGCGCAGCATCCGGGCGCCCCGCGCCTCCGCCGCGATCTGATAGGTGCCGAAGGTCGCCCAGGCATCGATCCGGCCGGCGGCGAAGGCGGCTGCGGCATCGTTGGGCAGCATGAAGCCGATATCAACCCTGCGTCGGTCGAGCCTGGCTTCCTTGAGCGCTTCGAGCAACAGATAGTGCGAGATGCTGCCGCGCGCGCTCGACACGATCACGCGGTGGCCGGCGAGGTCGGCGACACGGCGGATGGAGGAGCCTGGCGGCACGATGATGCCAATGTCGCGGGTGGAGGAAACAGAGCCGGCGATGACTTTCAGCGGAACGCCCGCCGCCGCCGCCAGCACGACCGGCAGGTCGCCCGCCGGCGCGGTATCCACCGCCCCGGCGTTGAGAGCCTCCAGCAGCGGCGCGGCGCCGACGAAATTGGCCCACTCGATATCATAGCCAAGAGACGTGAGCGCACCCGCCGCCTCCGCCTTCGACTGGAGCAGGTGAACCTGATCGCCCAGGACCAGCCGGGCACGCCCGCCCTTCCCAGCGCCACCGCACGCAGTGAGGCCGAGCGCGGCGGCGCCCGCCACAAAGGTCCGGCGATCAGAAAGCGAGTGCGATACGCCCATAATAATAGCCGCCTGCGGGATTGAAGGGCGACGGGCCATAATAGCCCTGCCCCGTCTGGGGATTGCCCGGCCCGTTGGTTTCGGGACGAACGTCGAACAGGTTGGTGGCGCCGACCGACAATGTGGCGAACCGCGTCACCTTCGCGCTGATGCTGGCGTCGGTGATGATCTTCGCGCCGAAATGCCGGTCGTCGCCCGCCGCCGTGCGCTGGGTATATTTGCCGTAGCGGGTGGCGGTGACGCTGAGGCCGAAAATGCCCTTCGACCAGTTCAGCGTGCTGACCAGCTTGGTGCGCGGCTGAAGCACTTCCAGTTCGCCGATCTTGTCGCCGCCGAAGAAGACGGAACCTGCGCCCAGCAGCGCATTGCCGTCGGTGTCGAAAAGTTGCGACGGGGTCGCGACGACATCCGTCACCTTGGTCTTGCTATAGTTGAAGGCGAAGGTCAGGCCCAGCTTGCCCAGATCGCCAAGGTTTCGGCTATAGTCGGCGACCAGGTCGAAGCCCTTGGTCTCGGTGTCGGCGGCGTTGATGAAATATTCCGCCTGTTCGATGTCGGACAGGCCGTTGGCGGCCAGAATGGCGGAAATGCCGGCGCCGAACAGGCGGCCCGTGCGCTCGATGCGGTCCCTGATGCGGATATAATAGCCGTCCAGCGTCACCGACAGCGCGGGGATGGGCGTGAAGACGAGGCCAAGGCCGGCATTCCATGTCTTTTCCGCCTTGAGCGGCTTGGCGCCCAGTAGCTGGCCGACGGTCGAATCCGCCGTCACCAGCTTGGCGACGGTGGGCCGCAATTCGGTCTGGCCGGTCGCCGGGTTGAAGAAGGACGAGGTGCGCCCGTCGGTCTGGGCGTAGCCGATCTGCGTCAGCGACGGCGCGCGGAAGCCGGTGCCGACCGTGCCGCGAATGGCCAGCGCCGGGCTGAACTCATAGCGGCTGTTGAGTTTGAAACCGACCGGGCTGCCCGAACCGTCGCTATAATGTTCGGCGCGGATGGCCGCGCCGATATACCAGGCGTCGGTCGGATAGAGGCCGAGGTCGATATAGCCGGCATAGACTTTCCGGCTGATATCGGCTTCGTCCTCCGGCGACAGCACGATCGCGCCCTGCACCACCGGCGAGGCGACGCGGCCGACATTCCAGTCATATTGCTGGTCGCCCGGCTGGAATGTGTAGGTCGCATCCTCATAGGCGAGGGGATCGCCGGCAAAGGTGCGGAAGCGGTCGAGCCGATATTCGCCGCCGATCGATATCTGCAACGGCCTAGCGAGGCCGATCTCGAACTCGCGCGTCAGGTCGATATTGTGAGTCCATTGGCGGAATTCGAAATTGGCGAGATTGGGCCAGCTGGTCGGGCTGTCCGGTCCCAGCGAGGGGCGGATCGAAAGTTTGGAATATTGGCGGCTGGCGTTGCGGCCAAAGGAGGAGGAGACGTCATAATCCCACCCGGCCAGCGTTCCGCGCAGGCCGCCGACGAACTGAAAATCATTCTCGTCGATATTGTTCAGCGGATAATAGCCGTCCGGGAACAGGGCCGTGAAATTGGCGGTGCTGTTGGGACGGCGAAAATTATTACCGATCTCAGCATCACGTTCGCCATAGGTGCCGAAGCTGTAGAGGGTGGCGTTGTCCGTCACCGGCAGTTGCGCATTATAGGCGAGGTTGAACGCCTTGATCTGCGGATCGCCATTATGCGCGCCGTCGCGGTTCCACTGGGCATTGCGGGCGTTGGCATCGGCGATGTTCGCCTCCACCTGCGCGCGGGTCAGGCCGCTGGTCGCCACCACCTGGTCGATGGTGCGACCCGACGGCAGGCCATAGACATTGGCATCGGTCGCGGGCAGGTTCCACCAGGCGCCGCCCCGCTTGCGGACATCGCCGCTGATCGTCAGGAAGCCGCCATCGCCGATTTTCGTGCCATAGCGGATCGTGCCCTTCCAACTGTCGGGCTTGCCATTGGCCTCGTAAAGCGTGCCATAGGTGAAATCACCGCTCAGCCCCTCCTTTTCGGCGAGCTGGATGTTGATGACCCCGGCGATCGCATCGGTGCCATATTGGGCGGCGGCGCTGTCCTTCAACACCTCGATCCGGTCGATCGCGCTGGTGGGGATGAGGTCGATGTCGACCGGGTTGGCGCCGGACGTATCGGCGGTCGAATTGTTGAGGAAGGCGCCATTGTGCCGCCGCTTCCCATTGACCAGCACCAAAGTATAGGCGGGCGCCAGACCGCGATTGGTGACGGGGCGGCCGATTGAGAAGACGCCGGCATGGGTCGACCCGAAATTGAGCGACGGCAGCAATTTGGACAATGCTTCGCCAAATTCCGCCGAGCCGGTCGCCTGCAATTTTTCCGCGCCGACCACATCGATCGGCGCGGGACTTTCCGCCACGGTGCGGGGCGCGCCGCGGACGCCGGTGACGATGATCGTTCCCGGCTCCGCGGCGTCGCCTGCCGCCGCCTTCGGCGCGGCAAGTGCCTGCGCGGTCGCCGGCACGACAGCGAAATGGACAATCGCGAGCGCGGTGGAGGCAAGGTAGGTTTTGTGGCGGTGCATTTTCTATTCCCCCATATGTATTTCGAGGGACCGTTTATTTTCTATAATTTTAGTTGAACATCGACTTTGCGTGACGATCTATGAGTAAGGCTTAACTTTAGATCATCTTTCTAAAGCGAAATTTATTGTTTCAACTACCTTTTCCGAAACTCGTGTCGAACGCCGCACCGACGTCCCGCTCGCCATCGGTCAGTCCGGCCTTGCGGAAACGCCCGGTGATCGCCTGTTCATGCGCGATGATCCCGGCATCGATCGGTCGGGACACTCGATTGTTGCGGTCGAAGCTGGCGCGGGCGATGTCGAGCGGCAGGCCGGTTTCCTGGGCCAGCACCTGCGCGAACCGATCGGGATGGGCGCGCGCCCAGGCGACGGCCCTGGCCTCGCGCTGGAGGAAATCGGCCAGCAAGGCCCGTTTGGGACCGATGGAATCGGCATGGGCGATGTCGATATAGAGCGGCAGGCCATAGTCTTTTGCGTCCACCACAGCGCGCGCGCCTTCCTTGATCGCCACATTGGTATAGGGCGTCCAGGTCGCCCAGGCGTCGATCGATCCGCTGTCGAAAGCCGCCTTGGCGTCGCCCGGCGGCAGGAAGGTGACGCGCACCCTGTCCGCCGGAATATGGGCGCGCTCCAGCGCCTGGAGCAGCAGATGATGGCCGATCGACCCACGCGTCGTGGCGATCGACTTGCCGACCAGATCCTGCGCGCCCTTCACCGGCGAGTCCGTCTTGACGAGGATGGCGAGCGCCTCCGGCGCCTGGTTGGCGGGCGCCTGAACAGCGATGGCCTTGACCGGGCTGCCGCTCTGATAGGCGAAGATGAAGGGAGCGTCGGCGGCAAGGCCGAGATCGGCCGCCCCGCCGCCCACCGCTTCGAGCAGCGGCTGGGCGGCGGGAAATTCCGACCATTCCACGCTATAGGGCGCGCCCTTGAGCACGCCCGAGGCAAGCATCATCGCCCGGACCTGTCCCTTCTGGTTGGCGACACGCAGGACATTGTCGTCGCTATGCCTAAAAGTCGCGGCGGCGAGCCCGAGGCCCGCCACCGCGACAAGGGACGCTGGCAGGATGGCGACGTTTCTCTTCGACATGGATCAGCCCGCCAGTGCGAGGCCCGTCGCCTCGCGCTCGGCGACCTTGCGGCGAACCACCGGCAGCAATTCCCGGCCATAGAGGATGGAATCGCCCAGCGGATCGAAGCCGCGGATCAGGAAATGATCGATGCCGATATCATAATAATCGAGCATGGCGTCGGCCACCTGTTCGGGCGTGCCGACCAGCCCGGTGCTGTTGCCCGCAGCCCCGGTCAGCGCCGCGACGCCGGTCCACAGCCGCGTATCGCGGCGGTTGCTGCTGGCCGTGTCGAGCAAGCGCAGCGACCCCGCATTGGGCGGACGATGGCCGGTGAGCGGCAAGCCGGCGGCGAGACGATTTTCGCGCACCTGCTCTTCGATCTCCGCCGCGCGTTTCCACGCGGCTTCTTCGGTATCGGCGATCACCGGACGCAGCGAGAGCGAAAAGCCCGGATCGCGGCCATGGCGCGATGCCGACTTGCGCACGGCGCGCACCGTGTCCTTCACCGCTTCCAGCGTTTCGCCCCAGAGCGCATAGACATCCGCATGGCGGCCCGCGACCTCGATCGCCTCGTCCGACGATCCGCCGAAGAAGACCGGCAGATTGTCGGGCTTGATCGCGCTGAACGCCTGGCGGATATCATAATATTTGCCCTGATGGTCGAAGGGCTGGGCCGCCGTCCATTCCTGCCGCAGGATCGTCAGATATTCGTCGGTGCGGGCATAACGTTCCGCCTTGACCGTCCGCGTATCGCCATCGCGCGCCATTTCCTCGTCCGCGCCGCCGGTGATGATGTGGACCGCGACGCGGCCGCCGGAAAGCTGGTCCAGCGTCGCCAACTGGCGCGCAGCGACGGTCGGCTGGGTGAAGCCGGGACGATGCGCGACCAGGAAGCCGAGACGGGTGGTGATGGCGGCGGCATGGGCCGCCACGATCTGGCTTTCCGGGCTGTTGGAACCGAAGGGAATGAGGACGCGGTCGAAGCCGCCCTCCTCCTGCGCTCTGGCGGCTGCGTTCACATAGTCGGTGTCGAGCGCGCGGCTGCGCACCGCCGATTGGGTTTCGGACCCGTTGTTGAAACCGATATAGCCGATGAATTTGACGCTCATATGCCTTCTCCAGAGTGTCAGATGACGTAGAAGCCGTGGGTGCCGTCGCGCTCCAGCTGGGCGACGAGGCCATATTCCCAGTCGAGATAGGCCTGCATGGCGGCGGCCTTGTTGTCTGTGCCCTCATAGGGCCGCTTGTAGCGCCCCTCCGGCCCGCGCGGAGGCGGCGCGCCGTCCGATCCCTTTTCGAGCGCGACCGTCGACCAGTCGACATCCAGGATGGACACGTCCCAACCCAGTTGGGCGAGCCAGGAGGCGGTCATGTCGGCGCGCGGCCCGACAGGATCGGTCACGACGATGCGCGCGCCGCGCACCGGGGCATTATGATCGGTTTCCTGCACCAGCTGCCCCCCCTGCGCGTTGCGGAATCCGGGCAGATGGCCGCTTTCATAGTCGCGCGGCTGGCGCACGTCATAAAGGTAGAGGGTGCGGCCGCTATCGGCCCTGAACGCCGCCAGTTCCTCCCAGCCGATGCGTTTGACGCCCGCCCGATAGGCGACGTCGCGGGCATGGGTGCGCGCTTCTTCGGTTGCCGCATCATCGACTTCGGGTGCGACGCGGGTCTGGCCGTTTTCCAGTTCCTGCCCCGCCAGCGTCCAGCCGATCGTGCCGTTGCGCAGCGCAAAGATCCTGTTCGGCAGGCCCGCATTGACCAGTGACTGGGCGCCGATGATCGAGCGGGTGCGACCGGCGCAGTTGACGATGATCGTCGTGTCGGGATCGGGCGCGATCGCCCGCGCGCGCAGCACCAGTTCGGCGCCCGGCACGCTGGTGCCGGTAGGAATGCTCATTATGTGATATTCATCGTAACGACGCGCATCGAGAATGGCGATGTCGGCCTTTTCGCGGATCAGCGCCTGCACTTCCTCCGCCGCAAGCGAGGGCGTGTGGCGGCGATGCTCGACCAGTTCGCCGAAAGCCTTGGAATAGCTGTTGACGTCCTCGAACAATTCATAGCCGGCGTCGCGCCAGGCCGAGAGGCCGCCGTCCAGTTCGCGCACATGGGTATAGCCCAGCCCTTCGAACCGGACGGCCGCCTTGCGGGCCAGGCCTTCGCCATTGTCATAGACGATGATCGGCGTGTCGAGACGCGGGATGCGCCAGCGCGCTTCCTCGTCGATGCGACGCAACGGGATCTGCGCGGCGAACAGCGGATGACCCTGCGCGAACTCATGCTCCTCGCGCACGTCGATGATGGCGATTTCACTGCCGATGAGAAGAGCGTGGCGAATATCCTGCGGCGTCGCTGTCTGGACGCGGTCCAGTGTATCAAGGCTCATATGCTTTTCGATCTGTCCCAGAGGTTGGGGATTACGCCGTTGGCGTAACCCGAAATGAAGCTTTTGGGCGCGCCGTCGGGCGCGTAGGTCGCCCGCTCGACCGCGCCGATATTGGCGCCATAGACATGGATGCTGATGGACGGCCGATCGGTCAGGCCGTTGGTCACACGATGGATGTCGCCCAGTCGCGGCGAGAAGGCGTCCACTTCCCCCTGGCGCAGCAGTTCGTCACCTTCCGCCACCAGTCCGCCAGTCGGCAGGCGGCGGAAACGCTCGACCTTCTCCACGCCGCGCAGCACGCCGACCAAGCCCCAGATTCCATGGTCGTGGATCGGGGTCGACTGGCCCGGTCCCCAGACGAAGCTGACGACGCTGAAGCGTTCGCGGCTGTCGCAGTGGAGCAGATATTGCTGATAGCGATCGGGATCGGGGCGCGTGTAGGCCGGCGGCAGCCAGTCGTCGGTCGCGATCAGGCGGGCGAGCAGCGAACGGCCGCTTTCCAGTATCGCCTGCTCATCCCGCGTGGCCGCCAGCAGATCGGCAAAGGCCGTGACGAAGCCGCGCAACCGCGCCGTATCGACAGGCCGTTCGAGGACAGCGGCCGCGCTCATTCCGCAGCTTCCGCGATCGGCGCGAACCGCACGACGCCATCGCCATGATCGTCGCCACCCAGATGGGACAGCAGCTTTTCGCGCAGGCGCGGGGCAAAGCTCGCGCGTTCGCCACGGGGCGCGACGATGCGTTCTTCTGCAACAATGCGCCCCTTGTCGAGCACCAGCACCCGGTCGGCCAGCGCGATGGCTTCCTCCACATCATGGGTCACGATCAGCACGGCTGGGCGATGGGTGCGCCAGAGCGACAGGACCAGATCATGCATCCGGTAGCGGGTCAGGGCGTCGAGCGCGGCGAAAGGCTCGTCCAGCAGCAGCAGCCGGGGTTCGCGCACCAGGGCGCGGGCCAGGGCGGCGCGCTGCGCCTCGCCCCCCGACAGGGTCAGCGGCCAGGCGTCGATGCGATGGCCCAGCCCCACTTCCCTGAGCGCCGCCTCCGCACGGGCGCGGATATTGCTCTTCAGCCCGAGCGCCACATTCTTCCAGACGGGTTTCCACGGAAGGAGACGCGCGTCCTGGAACACCACGGCGCGGGAATCGGGCACGTCCACATCCTGGCCGCGCACCTCGTCCAGACCCGCGAGCGTCCGCAGCAAGGTCGTCTTGCCCGATCCCGACCGGCCCAGCAGGGCGATGAACTCGCCGGGCGCTATGTCGAGGTCCAGACCGTCGATGATGGTGTTGGCCCCGAAGCGGCGGATAAACCCCCGCAGCCGGACGACGGGATCTGGCTGGGGCTGGTGGACGGCGCTGTCCACCGTGGAAAAGCCGAGGCGAGCGTCCATGCTTATTGCTCCACTATGCTGGGGCGCCAGATGAGGGCGCGGGCTTCGATGGTGCGGACCAGCCAGTCGGCGCCAAGACCGAGAATGGCGTAGACCATGAGGCAGACGACGATGATGTCGGTCCGCATGAAATCACGGGCATTGTTGATGAGATAGCCAAGGCCCGCCGATGCGTTGATCTGCTCGGCCACAACCAGAACCAGGATCGACACCGACAGGGCGTAGCGCAAACCCACCAGCAGCGCGGGCAGCGCCGAAGGCAGCACGACATGCCAGACCTGTTCCCAGCGGCTGAGGCCGAAGCTCTTCGCCGCATCGAGCAGGCGCAAATCCACCCCGCGTATCCCGCTGTAGAGGTTGAGATAGACGGGGAAGATCGTCGCGAAGGCGATCAGCGCGACCTTGGGCGTTTCGCCGATGCCGAACCAGACGATGAACAGCGGTGTGAGCGCCAACGCTGGAATGGTGCGCTTGATCTGCATGAGCGGATCGACCGCCAGCTCTCCGGCGCGCGAAAGGCCGGCGACCAAGCCGAGCGCCAGGCCCAGGCCGACGCCGATCAGCAGACCGGCGGCGACGCGCGCGAAGGATACCAGCAAGTTGGACGGCAATTCGCCGGACACGACCATTTCGATCAGCGTCCCGAGAACGGCGGACGGGGGCGCCAGCGTGCGCTCCGGGATCAGGCCGATGCGCGACCCCGCCTCCCACAGCAGCAACAACGCCAAGGGGGACAACCAGCGGCCGCCGAAGCGGGACAGCGAAAAGCGCCGCGCCGGAGCAGGCGTGCGCCCGCTTCTCACGCGGAAAAGAGTGTTGATCGTCAAAACCGCCATGTCCGGGCCTTTTGTGAAAGCCCGGACAAGCCAACATGAATTGTCTACTTATTCAATTGAGTTTTTTGCGGCAAACCTATCAGCATTCTTCATAGGTCCCGTTTCATCGCCGCTGCGGGGCGGATCAGCGCGGAAAATGCTGGTTCCTCCGCCTGTCGGATCATCCTTGGCAAGTTTTTTCTCGACGGATTAAATCTCTACTATTTTGATTGATATATGAGTATCGGCGATAGATGAACGCCCCGGTCCCGACATCGGATCGACCATCTTCCCATATATGAAGGAGGGCCTGCCGTGCCGGTCAATCTGCCGACCAACTTGCTGCGCAGTTTCGTCGCCATCGTCGACACCGGATCGATGCTGAACGCGTCGGAACAGGTGTTCGTGACCCAATCCGCGCTCAGCCTTCAGATCAAGCGGCTGGAGGAACTGGTGCAGCAGACGCTGTTTCTGCGCGAAGGCCGTCGCCTCAACCTGACGGCGGCCGGGGAGCTTCTGCTCGATTATGCACGGCGGGTGCTGTTGCTGCATGACGAAGCCGTCGCCGCCGTCAGCGCGGGACGCTTCGCCGGTCCCGCGCGGATCGGCATGGTGCAGGATTTCGCCGATACGCTGCTCAGCGGCCTTTTGTCGCGCTTCTCCGAACTGCACCCCGATGCGCAGATCTACGCGCGAGTCGCGGGCACCGCCGAGCTGCAGACGCTGCTGGAGCGGCGGGAACTGGACATCGTGCTGGGCTTCGCCGCGCCCAATGACAGCCATGCCGTCACGGTCGCGCCGATGAGCTGGTATGGCGAGGCCGCGCTGGCCGATCGCGCCGTCATTCCGCTGGCGGTATTGGAGGAACCGTGCCGCTTTCGCGAAGCCGCCATCCGGGGGCTGGAGGATGCGGGGCTGCAATGGCGGATCGCCGTGGAAACGCCCAATCTGGCGACATTGAAGGCGGCGGTGGGCGCGGGCCTGGGCATTACCTGCCGCACCCACTTGTTCCTTGGCGACGGCCCGGCGCTGGACCATGATCGCCTGCCGCCGCTCCCGCGCGTCGCCGCCATCCTCCGTTCCGGGGACAAGCTGGACCAGGCCGCCCATCGCCTGGCCGAACTGGCGCGGGAAACGGTGGAGGCGCTCTGAACCGCCTCCCGCGCTGCCTCCATCAATATCCCCGCAGCGGATCGACGATATCGCTGGGCGGCTCGCCGCGCATGAAGCGGGAAATATCGTCGCGCACCTTTTCCAGCAGGCGATGACGCACCTGCGTATGATTGCTGGAAACATGGGGGGTGAGCCGGATATGCGGGTGCATGTAGAGCCTGTGCCCTTCCGGCAGCGGTTCGGGATCGGTGACGTCCAGCGTCGCAAAGCCCGGCCCATCGTTGCGGTCGAGCGCCCGCACCAGAGCGTCCTGGTCGATCACCGATCCGCGCGCGACATTGATGATATGGGCGCCGGGCTTTACCCGCGCGAACAGGGCGTCATCGAACAGATGATATGTCTGCGGCGTCGCCGGCACGGCGATGACGATATGGTCGGATTGCGCCACCAGCGCCCCGATGTCACGCACATGCTCGACGCCGCTGATGCCGGCCTGGATGCCCGAGCGGCGCAATCCCACGACCTGCGCGCCCAGCGCCAGGCCACGCCGCGCCACCGCCTGGCCGATCGCCCCCAGGCCGACGATCCCGATCGTCGTGCCCGACACGCGGCCAAGCGGCACGTTGATCCATTCGGCACGCGACCGGGCCGTCACAGCTTCCAGATTCTTGGCATGGGCATAGATGGCGGCGATCACATAATCGGCGATCTCGTCCGCAGCGACGCCGCGCCCACAGGTGACGAGCGGCGCATCGAGCAGCCATTGGGGATAGACATCAACACCGGCCGAGGCGCTGTAGACCCATTTCAGCCGGCCCGGCCACAGCGGCGGGCGGGCGACCGGCGGCTGTCGCCAGGCGGGTGACGGACGGACCAGCAGCAGATCCGCCTCGCTTGCCGCGCTCCATGGCTCATCGTCGGCGACATCGATCAGAATCGGCGCGATCGGATGCTGACCCAGACCCCGGTTGAAATCGGCGTCGAGCTGACTGGCGATGATCAAGGACATATCAGTTCCCCAGCCCGGCACGACCGGCGGCGATCAATATCGTGTCGGTCTGGGGCGAATGGATACGGCTGCACAGCACGTCGCGATAATGACGCTCCAGCGGATTCTTCCGGCTGATCCCCGGATTGCCGGTCAGTTCGAGACCAATCTCTACCGCCCTGATCGCATTGGCCGTGGTCACATATTTGATCATGTTGACCTCGCCCGCGCCTGGCGGATCGCACGCGTCATGCCGCACGGCTGCGTCTCGGATCAGCGTGCGGTTGACCTGAAGCAATGCCTCTATCTCACCGAATTTCTCCTGGACACGCGGCAGGGTGGCAAGCGATGCGCCCAGATTGGTCGGCACGCGATCATTGAGATAGGCTCGCAGCCAGTCGCGCGCGGCCCGCGCCACGCCATCATAGATGGTCGAGATGGACAGCGCGTTCCAGATCGCAGGGCCGGGATCGCCTGCGCCGGCCGCCCAGTCTTCAGGACGGCGAATGTCGACCGCATGATCCAAGGGGGTCGGCGTATCGTTGAAATGGACGGCATGGCTGACCGTCGCCCGCATACCCAGATGATCCCATGTCGGCTCTATGGTGATGCCCGGACTGTCGGATCGGATCAGGAAATTGCCGACCCGGAGGTCATTCTCCTCGGTCTTCGCCCAGACCGAAAACCAGTCCAGCCCGGTCGATCCGGTCGAATAGATTTTCGTGCCGCTGAGCGCCCATCCATCCGCCGTCCGCCGCGCGATCGTGGCCGGCAGACCGCCCCGCACCGGCGTCCCCAGTTCCGGCTCGACCCGCAGGCCGCCGATCAGGCCCCGGCCCGCCACGGCCTCGCGCGCCAGCCGCTCATGAATATGCAAGGGCCAGCCCTGGGCGCGCGTGGGACTGGCATGATAATGATAGGTCATGAACAGGATCAGCGCGGTCGAGGGGTCGCCCTTCGCCACCGCCGCCAGCACGCGCAGCGCTTCGGACACCGACGCCCCGCGCCCGCCCAGCGCACGAGGCACGGTGAGCGCGATCAGCCCCTGCCCCGCCAATATGTCGAAATTGGCGCGGGGAAACTCGGCGCTGCGGTCATAATGTTCGGCGTTGGCCGCCAGCAGCCGGGTCAGCCGATCGAGCTGGTCGGCAGGCACCGATCCTTCGGGCGGCAGCGGTTGCACGGAAATTGCCTGGGTGGCCATGATATCAGCCTCTCTTGGGAATGGCGTCGTTGAAGCGGGCGTCCCAGAGCGGACGGACATCCACCCGCTTGGGGACCAGCCCGGCCTTGAAGAAGACATCGGCGACCTGCTGCTGCGATCCGATCGCCTCGGGTGTTACCGGGCGCAGCTCATAGGTCGCGCTCCTGCGACGGAACTGATCGAGCACATAGTCGCGCGGCACGCCGATATCCTGGGCGACGATGCCGGCCCATTCCTCCTGATGCGCCGCGGCCCAGCCGAAGCCATGCTGCACCAGCGCCAGATATTCGCGGATGATTGCCGCCTTGCCCGGATCGGCCAGCGCATAGACATGGGCGGAAACGAGATAATTGCCCGAGAGGATGCCATAGGCCGTGCGCAATATACGCGCGCCATCGGTCGCAATCGCGCGCTGGATCGGGTAGCCGTAGATCGCCCAGGCATCGAGCGATCCCCGCGAAAAAGCCGCCGCACCGTCCGACACGCCCATCGCGACGGGGGTGATGTCGTCCCAATTGAGCCCTGCCTCCTCCAGCATACGGATCAGGAAATATTGGGCGGTGGTGGCGCGAACATAGCCGATGCGCTTGCCCTTAAGGTCAGCGATCGAGCGTGCCTTCGATCCCTTCGGCACCAGCACCACCTGGTTGTTGACGTCGCCATGGGCGACCGCGATCTGGCGAAAGCTCTGGATGGTCGAAGCCGCCGCGAAAATCGGCGGAATCTCACTCATCCCGCCATAGTCGAGCGATCCGCCATTGAGCGCCTCGACCACCAGATGGCCGGACTGGAACTCGTTATAGACAAGGTCGAAGTTCCTAGGCTGGATCCCAGCAGCCTTGAACAGCAGTCGCGTATCGCCATCGCCCTTGCCGGTGATCGACACGCGCAAGGCCGGGCGGCCCTTGCCGGCAGTACCGCAGGCCGAAAGCAGCACGCTGCCCGCCGCCGCGCCCAGCAGATTGCGTCTGGAAAACATCTCAGCGACCGCCAGCCACGTCCCGTCCGCGCGCGCCTCCGCCGTCGCGCTCGAACAATGTCACCGTCGGATCGCGGAGAAATTCCTGCCGGGCGGCATGTTGCAACCGGGCAAACCTGTCCTTCCACCGCCTTGTCCATGCCATATCGCTATCGTCCTCCAGCGTTAGGGACGATTTTTCTATCATTTAAGTAGAGATTTGTATGTCAAGTAATGCTGCGCTGTTTATTAGCAGGGCTTGCTCGCGCTTCTGCTGCCAGTGAAGTCGGATCGAATGCCGCCAAGACCCATTGGAATGCTCTGGCACATGAACTTGGGGTCGTTGCAAGTCCGCGGAGGACGGTCGAGCGGGCCGTTGCCGTTTATCAACGGCAACGGCCCGCGCAAGCACGCGCGCGACGCGGTTCGAGACGCCGCCAGGACAACCGTACCAAATAGCGAATCTGCACAGCAACGTTGTCGCGAACGTGCCGTTACCGTTGGAGTTAACCGTAACTAACGTGATCGAGCCGCCGCCACCTGCCATCGGAAGAGACACAACAGCAGAGGAGTGCATCGAATACATCCGGCGGCCGCGAACATTTGCGGACGTTTCAACTTTTCCTTCCCCTCTCATGGCGACCTGGCATTGCCGCCAGGTCGCGCTTTTTCCGGGGAAGGTCGCCCAAAAACAATGAAGGATGGAGACGGATATTCATGACTGCGCCGACGATACCGCTAGAACCCGTGATCGAACGCGACCGGCATGGCCGCCCCGCGACGCAGCGGTGGATGCTCCCCACGGCGCCTGATTATCTGCTCCGCATCCTGACCGATATTTTCGAGACCTATTGGGACCAGATCATCTTTGGCCCCATCATTCCGGGCGCCGCCTATGAATGGTCCTGCCCCGTCGCACCGGACCGGATCGAATTGTCCGGCGGCTATCTGACGATCGGCTTTGGCGGGCCGCATTTTCATCTCTGCATCGGTGCCGATGGCACGGCGCCCACGGATACGGCCCATGCCGCTTCATTGCAGGAACGGCGCCCCGGAGAGGCCAGCCTGTTCCGGTCGCTCGACGCGCAGGGCGCGCCCAATAGCTGGGGATTTGAGATGCGCAACGGCGCAGGCGCGCCGATGCTGTCCATTTACTTCGCCAACCCCTTCCTGGCGGGTGGCGACAGGCTGGCCGATGCGCCGGACTGGTCGCGGCTGGCGATGTGGCGCGATATCGCGCGCCGCTATCTGGGACGAATGCCCGAGGCGTTTGACGAAAGCAGCGCCGGTTTCGGCTGGGCAACGGCGGCATGACCGCATTGACGCCCATGCGTGCGCGGGTGGGCGACGCGCCGTCCGACATGGCGGCGCTGGCGGCGGCGACGGCCTATTTGCGCGTGACCGACGATCCCCCCGACGGCGACGAATTTATCGATGCGGTGGCGCTGACCGATCCTCAATCCGGGCCGCTGGCGGACCTGCTCGACCGATTTGCCGGAGCCGGTTTTGGGGCCAATCGCCGGGCAGCCGCGGCATCGCTGATGCTGCGTTATGGCTGGGCGGCCGGCCCGATCGCATCCGCGCATCTCGTGCTGGGGCAGGCGATGACCATCCATGACTTTGCGCTGCGCTTCTCCACATCGACCCTGGTGGAAGGAATCTGGATACGCCGGGCAAGCTTTGCGGCACGGCCATCGGCGGCAGCGACAAGACAGGCCGTGCGCGGCGCTCTGATGGCGTTCAGCGAGGCCCTGGTCGAAAGCCAGCACCGCTGGTCGGGCTATTCCCGTCATGCGCTCTGGTCGATGCTCACTTCGTCCTGGGCCGCGCAATATACGGCGATCGGCGAGCGGATCGGGTGCCGCGATACGGCCGTCCAGGAAACCCGATTGATGCTGGCGGACGAACCGCAACTCAACAAGGCGATGCCCGAAATCTATGAGGTGCGCTTCGGCGAGCGGTCGAAAATCTGTCAGCGGCGCAAGGCTTGCTGCCTCTTCTATAAAGGTCCCCAACGGCATTTCTGCGCCAGTTGCCCGATCCTTCCCGGCGCCGAGCGTCTTAAACGCAATCAGGAGTGGGTATGCCAGACACAATAGTGCTTGAAAGATCGACAAATGCTTCATCCTTCGCGCAGCTGGTCACCACGGCGCTTGCCGACAGCCGCCACGGCTGGAGCATCGGCACGTTCGGCGCTGTCGGCGAATATATGCGCGATGCCGATGAAGCGGTGATCTGGGATCGGACAGAACAGAATGTCGCCGCCCATACGCCGCGCGCGGCAATCCGCATCCGGCTCGACTGCAATCCTTCGATCATCGCCTTCGAAACGCTGTCGAGCGACGGCGAAAGCTGGGGACAGGCCGTTGCCTTCTGCCTGCCGCTTCCGCCTGAACCCGAACATGGCCGGATCGTGCCGCTGGGTCTCGACGATGATGCAGTTCGTGCGGAGGACAAAGGCAGCCATCTGTTCGATCTCGGCGTAGGCAGAGGGCATGTGCATTTTTGCCTGCGCACCAAGGATCATGGGCTTATCGCGGCGTTGGATGCCGCGGCCGATCAACCGCTGTTCAGCGAGACGGCCGCGCCGGTGATGACGCATGTCATGCGGGCACAGCCCCAGCGGGTTCTGCTGTCGCCGCTCGGCCGGGTCGAAATCTATACGCCGATTCCCGCGCCCGACGGCAAAAGCCCGTCGGGGCCGCATACCCATTTACTGCCCAAATTGATCAAGGCCGGCCGCACCCATGCCGCCAATGCGCCGATACCCGAGGGAATGCAGCCGGCGCTGATGCTGCATCCGCTCTCCCCCTGGCGCGATGCCATGGGACAGGCTGTGCCGTTCGACCCATATCTTGATGCTGATTTTCTGGCGATCCTTCAGGACTATGGGCTTGCCGACGAAAATCGGGTGCGTGCGGAAATCGAAGAGGTGGTTGATGCGGCGGTCGCACCGGAATTCTTCCACTGGCCGGAAACTCGCCGCGCCCGCACTGTGGCACGCATCGCCTTGCGCCGGATCGGCCAGCGCGATCCGCACGGTCCCGCCCGGCTCTGGCGCAAGATTCATGACGGGATGGACGAAGATTGATGCTGACCTCAACAGTTTATGACCCAGCCCCTGAAAGATTGCCTCCCGTCGTGACGCAGGCTCTGGCTCCCCCGCATTCCCATGTCTTCCTCGGCTCGCATCACAGCCACAATGCCCGCCGCACGCACTGGGTGGTCGTCCTGACCGCCGTGATGATGGTCGTGGAAATCGGCGCGGGCTATCTGACCGGATCGATGGCGCTGCTTGCGGATGGCTTCCATATGGCGACCCATGCCGGCGCATTGGGCGTCGCGGCATTGGCCTATGGTTTTGCGGCGCGCCATGCCGGCGACCGGCGGTTCAGCTTCGGCACCGGCAAGGTCGGCGACCTCGCCGGCTTCGCTTCGGCACTGGGACTTGGCCTTGTCGCGCTGGGGATCGGATGGCAATCGCTATGGCGAATGTTCGAACCGGTGCATGTCGCGTTCGAGGAAGCGGCCCTGATCGCCATTCTCGGCCTTGTCGTGAATATCGCCAGCGCCTTTCTGTTGGGTCATCGGCACGGCCCGGACCAGGACCATCATCATGGGCACGCCCATGCGCACAGCGACAATAATCTGCGCGCGGCCTATCTCCATGTCCTGGCCGATGCCCTGACATCGATCCTGGCGATCCTGGCCTTGCTGGCGGGACGCTGGCTGGGATGGATCTGGCTCGATCCGGTGATGGGCCTTGTCGGCGCCGTGGTGATCGCCCGATGGTCATGGGCCTTGATGCAGGATACCGCCGCGACCTTGCTCGATATGACCGACTTCCAGATCGAGGAAGAGGTTCTGGATTGTCTGGACGAGGTGCGCGGTCTTGATCTTCGCGATCTTCATATCTGGCGCCTCGGTCCCGACGCCTATGGCGCGATCGTCACATTGGCGAGCGATGAGCCGCTCGACGCGGAAATGGTGCGGGCACGATTAAGACCTGTGCATGAGCTTGCCCATATCACGGTCGAGATCCAGGGGCGCTGACGCGATGATCTTTAGCCAGCCGCCCTGACAGGCAGCTGTGACCCGCGAGCCAGGAGACCTGCCGGCGCACGGGTCGCTCTTGCCTTGGTCCAGGGGATGGTCACGGCACGGTAGTTTTCCGTCTGAGCGACAAACTATGCGGCCGGGGCCGCGCGGTTGCGTGACAACGGGTGCCAGGGGCGCCCGCCCGTCGTTGCGCGTCGGCCGGAGACTATCCAAGACGCCCCGCCTTTCACGTTACTCCGGGTGCCAAGGGGGAAGACCATGAAGACCATATTTGCATCGATGATCGCGATCGCCGCGGCCACGCCCGCCCATGCGCAGTCCGCATCCGGCGACGCCGGCGATGACCAGATTGTCGTCACCGCCAGCCGATCGGGCGAAGGCGTGAAGGTGAGCCAGCTGGGTGCGTCCGTCACCATTCTCGACACACAGGCGCTGGAGACCCGCCAGACCCGGATCGTGTCCGACATATTGCGTGACGTGCCGGGCGTCGCCGTCAACCGGACCGGCGCGATCGGCGGCCTGACCCAGATCCGCCTGCGCGGCACCGAGGGCAATCATGTCCTGGTCCTGATCGACGGTATAGAGGCGGCCGACCCCTATTATGGCGAATATGATTTCGGCACGCTGATCGCCGATCCCGAAGCGCGGATCGAAGTGCTGCGCGGGCAGCAATCCTCGCTCTACGGGTCCGACGCGATCGGCGGCGTGATCCACTATATGACCCTGTCGGGTGCCGAAGCCCCCGGCTTCTCCGCCCGCGCGGAAGGCGGCTCGTTCGGCACCTATACCGGCAACGCGCGCGCCGCCGGTGTCGCGGGCGACCTCGACTACGCGGTGTCGGCCGCCTACTATCATACCGATGGTACGCCCACCGCCCGCAACGGCACCCGCGATGTCGGTTCGGACAATCTGGGCTTGAGCGCCAAGCTGATCTGGACGCCGACCGAAAGCCTGAAGGTCACCGGCGTCGCGCGCTACAGCTACACCGATGCGGATATCAATGACAGCGAGAGCAACCCTGCCAGCCCGCTGTTCGGCTACACCGTCGACAGTCCCGGCTCCTATTATAAGAACAAGGCCTTTTACGGTCTCGTCAGCATCGAGCATATAGCGCTCGACGGACGCTGGACCAACAGCCTGACGGGCCAGATTACCGATACGACGCGCAAGGGCTATGATGCCGACGCATTCGACTATGGCGACAAAGGTCAGCGCTACAAGGGATCGTTCGTCAGCAGCCTGCGCTTCGGCACCGACACGGTCGTTCATCGCCTGACCGCCGCCGTCGATGTGGAGCGCGAGCAGTTCCGGAACACCGCGCCCGCCTTCGCCTTCAACGGCAAGCGTCATACCGACAATGTCGGCCTGGTCGGCCAGTATGAACTGCTGGTCAACGATGCCCTGTCGCTGGGCGGCTCCATCCGCCGCGACGAGAATAACCGCTTCGATGATGTCACCACCTGGCGGGTCCAGGGCAGCTATGTCTTCGCCACTGGCACGCGCATTCGCGGCGCTTATGGCACGGGCGTCAAGAATCCGGGCTATTATGAACTCTACGGCTATTCCGACGGCGAATATATCGGCAACCCGAACCTGAAGCCGGAAAAGTCGCAAGGCTGGGAAGCCGGGATCGAACAGACCATCGGCGGCAATTCGACCATCGGCATCACCTATTTCGACAGCAAGCTGAAGGACGAGATCTACACCACCTATCCCGCCCCTGACTATGTCGCGACGCCGGGCAACCGGACGACGCAATCGAAGCAGCACGGCATCGAGGCGTTCGTCAGTGCGCGGCCGATCCCGCAGCTTCGCCTGGACGCGGCCTATACCTATCTCAAGGCGCGCGAGAATGGCGCGGTCGAAGTGCGGCGGCCCAAACATGTCGCGAGTTTCAACGCGACGGTCTTCTCCACCGACGAGCGTTTCTCAGGCACGCTGACCCTGCGCTATAATGGCCGTCAGCGCGACGTCGCCTATACCGATCCCAGCTATGTGCCGGTGCCGGTCTCGCTGCGCGAATATGTGCTGGTGAACCTGAATGCGGAATATAAGCTGACCACCAACGTGACGATCTTCGGCCGCGCCGAGAATCTGGCCGACGAAGATTATGAGGAAGTGTTCAGTTTCGCGAACCCCGGCCGTGCGGCCTATGGCGGCGTGCGCGTCCGCTTCTGATGAGAGGCATCGGCATTCTCGCGGGATTGCTGATGGCCGCGCTGCCGGTTTGGGTCGGCAGTGCGGTTCGTCATGCCGCGCCGGCTGGTTCCCTCCCGCCGATACGGGTGATGTCGATGAACCAGTGTACCGACCAACTCCTGCTGGCGCTGCTGCCGCCGGATCGCATCGCATCGGTGACCTGGCTGTCGCGCAATGCCGGCGGATCGCTGATGGCGGCCGAGGCGATGCATGTCGGCATCAATCACGGCCTGGCCGAGGAGGTGGTTCGCCAGAAGCCGGATCTGGTGATCGCGGGCAGCTTCACCACCCCGGCAACACGCGCTCTGCTCAAGCGGCTGGGTTACCCGATGATCGAGGTTGAAACGGCCAATGATTTTGCCGGCATCCGGGCGATCACGCGGCAGGTGGCGAAGGCTGTGGGCGAAACCGCCCAGGGCGAGGCCCTGATCGCGCGGATGGATCGCCAGCTTGCCGTCATCGCCGCAAATCCGGCGCCTCCCGTCCGGGTCGCCGCCTGGGATGGCTCGGGCTTCAGTGCCGCGAAGGGCACGCTGTATGATGCGGTTCTGACCGCCGCCGGCGCGGTCAATGTGGCCAACCGGCCGCCCGCGTCCAGCTATGGGGCGCCCGATGCCGAAGTGCTGCTGCGGGCCGCGCCGGCTCTTTTGGTGCAGGGTATGCCGATCGACGAGAAACCGGGCCTTGGCGTCAATCTGGCGCGACATCCGCTGGTCCGCCACTATTGGGCGGGCGCGCGCACGGTCCATATCCGGCAGGCCTATTATGTCTGCGGCACGCCCCTGATCGGCGATGCCGTGCTGGCCTTGCGCGCGCAGCTTCGTAACGCGGCGGCAGCGGTGCGCTCGCCGCTGCCCTTTGCGCCGGGCGGCGCCCGATGATGGCGCGGTGGCTGCTGCCTGTTCTGTTGCTGCTCCTGCTGCTGACGGTGGGCGCGTCCTTGCTGGCCGGCACCGTCTGGCTGCGCCCCGAAGAGGTGGTGTGGACGCTAGCCCATCCCCAGACTGATCTCGCGGGCTTGATCCTCATCGAAATCCGCCTTCCGCGCGTGATCCTGGCGATCATGGTCGGGGCCATTCTGGGTCTGTCGGGCGCAGTGCTGCAAGGGCTGCTCCGTAATCCACTGGCCGAACCGGGCACGCTCGGCGTATCGGCGGGTGCGGCGCTCGGGGCGGTGATCGCCATCTATTACGGTTTCGCGAGCAGCTTCGTGCTGGCGACGCCGCTGTTCGGGCTGATCGGTGGCTTCGTCACGGCAGGCCTTGCCCTGCTGCTGTCGCGCAGCGGCGGTACCTTGTCGCTGATCCTGGCCGGCGCGGCCATTTCCAGCATCGCGGGCGCGGGCGTCAGTCTCGCGCTCAACCTCTCGCCCAATCCCTATGCGGCCTATGAGATCATGAGCTGGCTGATGGGATCGCTGACCGATCGCAGCTGGGATCATGTCCGCCTCGTCGCGCCGTTCATCCTGGCGGGAGGCGTGCTGCTGCTGCTCACCAGCCGCGCGCTCGACGCGCTGGCGCTGGGCGAGGTGCAGGCCGAAAGCCTTGGCATAGACGTCGGGCGGACGCGGCTGCTCGCCCTCTTCGGCACAGCGCTCGGTGTCGGCGCCGCCACGGCGGTGGCAGGAGTCGTGGGTTTCGTCGGGCTGATCGCGCCGCATATCGTGCGTCCGCTGGTGGGGCACCGGCCGGGCAAGGTGCTGCTGCCGGCCACGCTGGCGGGCGCTTTCCTGGTCGTGCTGGCCGATATCGCAACCCGGCTGCTCGTCTTCGGTGTGCCGATCAACCTGGGCGTCTTCATCAGCGTCATCGGCGCGCCCTTCTTTCTCTGGCTGATCCTGCATATCCAGAGCCGCACGGGATGAGCGCGCTGACCCTGGAGCAGGTGCGCGTTGACCGGGCCGGCCGGACGGTGCTCGACGGGATCGACATGATCTTCCAGGCGGGGCGGCTGACGGCGGTGATCGGTCCTAATGGCGCAGGCAAGAGCACGATGCTCGACGTCGCCACCGGCCTGCTGAAGCCGCATTCCGGTGCAGTGCGACTGGGCCAGGATAGCCTGGCGATGATCGGCCGACGAGTACTGGCCAGGCGGCGCGCCTATCTGCCACAGCGCGCCGCCGTCGATTGGCCGATCAGCATCGAGCGAGTCGTGGCGCTGGGCCTGACGCCATCGCTCCCGGCCTTTGGCGATCTGCCGTCGCAGATGCGGCCTGCGATCGACCAGACGCTGGCGGATTGTGATCTGCTGGCGTTGCGCGATCGATCAGCGACGCAGCTTTCGGGCGGCGAACTCGCCCGTGTCATGCTGGCCCGCGCCATCGTGGGGGACCCCGAACTGCTGATCGTCGATGAACCGACCGCCGGGCTTGATCCGCGCCATGCCATCGATGCCGTCCAACGGTTGCGCGCGCGCGCCGACGCCGGACGCACGGTTGTCATGGCGATCCACGATCTCGATCTGGCGCTGCGCTTTGCCGACGACATTGTTGCGATCCGTGAGGGCCGGCTATTTTGCGCTGGTCCAGCACCGGAGGTCATGACCGAAGAGATGCTGTCCCGCCTCTATGATGTCGGCGTTCATATCGTGACCGACGCGAGCGGCAGCGCCATTCGTTTCATTGGCTGAGGGGAGCAATATGCCCTCGATTTGCTTCGATCTGGCGCTCAGTCCGGCCAATGGCTGGATCATCGGCAGCTACGGCGCGATCTCCATGAAGCGGCAACGACCCTACGTCATGTGACAACCGCCACTGTAGCTTACCTTCGGAGAAAATGCGCAACGCGGACCGCGAACATTCATTTTTCGGAAGATACAGGCTATCATTCGAGTCCAACACCCAGCATCCGACTGGCGCCGAAGGGATTCTTCCGTCCAACGGGACTCTAAACTGCCCGCCCCGTTTGCCATATGGCACAATCCCGCACAATTACGGGGGCACCCCCAACTACGGACGGATCGCCCAGACAACCGTGACGAGCCTGGCCCCGGTGCGTCGCACTGGGGCCAGGCGCCTAAGGCATTAGAGAATGTGAACGCCGATCGGTCCTAGAAGACGCCGTTGGAGTTCGCGGTCTTTTCGGGAATTTTCGCAACCGTCGCCCAATGTTCGACTACCTTACCTTTGTCCACACGGAAGATGTCCACGATTTGACTGCCCGGATTGTCCGGCGTGCGGAAAGCGTGAACATGGAGAATGACAAAATCGCCATCGACATAGGCACGCTGAATGTTATTGCGGGCCAATGGGAACGTCTCCTTTACATAGTTCACATATTCTTTGAATGCTTCCTTACCATCCTTCGCCGTGGGATTATGATTGGTATAGGTGTCGCCCATATATTTGGACGCCCCTTCATAATCCCTGCCGTTCAAAGCGGTAGTATAAAAGGCGATGACGATCGCCTTGTTCGCCTTTTCCTCAGGAGTTTCCGTCTCTGAACCCGGAGGAAAGTTCGTGGCCTCTGCTGCCATTGCGGTCGTCATTGCCGTAGCCGTCGCCAACATGGCCAGGCTTCCGAGAAGAAAAGCTTTGATCATTGGACCCCTCCTGATACGCCGAATCCGGCCTTGGGTGGTTAGTGCTATCACTATGAAAAGCTTTGCCTTCAAGGTCAATAGAATAGTCCATTAGGTTATTAAATCTGGTCCGGGCCGGCAGCTTTTCCCGCTGGAAAAGGCGCCATGATGGGATAAGGACCATATCGGCATCAAGCGGACCGCCAGGGCCGCCCCGCACGGGGATACCGGAGCCGCCAAGCTCCTCAATGGAGCACGCCTGCCGGTTCCCGTAAGCCGGGATAATGTTGCCTCGAGGATGCGAGACGATCTGCAAATGACCGCCGAGGTTGTCCACATGCTCAAACGGTCCGCACGCATAAAAATACGGAAAACAAAGAATAGTTAGAGCATGATCCACTTCAACCTGAACGGATCATGCTCTGGGATATTTTCCTGCGTTTTCCGAGTCAGCAGGTGATTCCATCTGCTTAGGAAACACTCTAAAACGGGCCATTATTATTGGCCGGCTTGTCGGGGAAAGTTCCTTTGACCGCCCAATGCTCTACGATCTTGCCCTGTTCAAGGCGGAAGATATCGATCAGGGGAGCACCCTTGGTTTTCGGGTCCAGTCGGGCGAAGACATGCAGGATCACGAAGTCGCCATCGACGAAAGCCCGCTTTATTTCATTATGCGATTCCGGATGCTCCTTGCGATACTCAACATATTTTCGAAAGGCGTCGATACCATCTTCGGCGGTGGGATTATGATTGACGTAACGGTCGCCAAAATATTTTGAGGCGGTCGCATAGTCTTTTGCGTTCATCGCTGCATTGTAGAAGCTGATGACGGCGGCTTTATTGGCTTTCTCGGCTGGAGTCTCGGAGGCATCATCGGGGCCTTGCGCGATCGCCGCTATAGTTATGGATGCCGCCGCAAGCATCGACAACCCGCCAATAATGATATTTTTCTTCATTATTCCTTACTCCAAACTTCATTCTCATCATATAATAAGCATAATCAATAAAATTATATTGTGAACCATTGGTCGGCTCGATTATGGGACGTAAACAGCTCATTTCTGCGGCGGACGCACCACAGCGCTGATGGCACGATAGCTATAACCCCGGTTGAGGTTCGGATGAAGATAGCGCCCCGCTTCATGTGGCGGCGACCCGGGTGGGCGCGGCGCAGGGCGGGCCTCCGTAATGGCCATGCCGACGGGCAGTTCCAATCGGTACAGAGCCGCGGTCTGGGTAGGCGGAACGGGGCCTTTGGCTTCAACCAGATGCAGGCGTTCCGCAGAAACGAAGCCTGGCCGAGTGAGCAAATCAACCATATGATGGGTGACATACCATTGTTCAAACTGCGCCTTCATCGCGTCCTGTGGGACGGTAAAAACGATATGAGCGTAACTCTGTTTCGGCTTCCTCCCCTGCGCCTCGACTTTCGGATCTGGCACAGTTCGTTTTTGTGGAGGACCGGCGATACGATAAGTATAGAGCACCGTCGCGGAGGCATTATACCCGGCGCAATGCGGTGCTGATGATGCGGAAAAATCGGTAAAGCCCTTCGCGGCTGCCGCGCCATTCCGAGCCTCTATCTCATAAATGGTCAGATATTGAGGCAGCTTGACTTCAACGCCAGGATACATTTGAGGATCGTTAAGTATGAACCGCTGGGCGTTAAGCAGACCTTTCATTTTGAGCATTGCCGGCAGTCGCCGTTCGCCGTCGCACTTTTCATATGCGGCGGCGCTGCCGGGGAGCGCATCGCTGAAGACCAGGAGGTCGAACTTCTCCGCGGCATACCCAGGGGCTCCGTGAACGGCTCCCCCTATAAGCACTATGCCACCCACACTCCACAGCCTGCGCCAAATGTCCCGTTTCATTGAAAGATTCCCATATTCTCCAAGACAGCAGTGCGGACAATGACGTCCGCGCTGCACTTGCCTTCGTCAAGATCAATATTTGAAGGTAAGACCAATTGTCCACATTCGTGGCGCCCCAGCCTGAACCACACTGACGCCGTTCGGATTGCCGCTAAATTCTTCCGGGCTGATGAAGGAAGTATTATAGGGATGATCGAACAGGTTGGTGACGTTGGCATAGAGGCGGAAATTGCGCCATTCAATACTCCCACCCAAATTGGTCAGGCGGTAGGGACGTGACTGCCAGCGGTTCACCGGATAGAAGAATTGCTCTCCATAGAAGTTGATGTCCCCTGTCAATCCCAGCCGGACTCCATCGCTGATCTCATGGCTCCAGTCTAGCCCGACCAGACCCTGATACCGTGGCGCCCACGGCACCTCCAGCCCCTTGAGATCGCGCTGCTGACCCGGATTATAGGGGTCGACGAAGATGGCGCCGCGGGACCATTGGGCACGGCCCATGCCGAAATTCGCGTTCAGCATCAGGTCGCGGGTCAGCGGCGCGGCCAGTTCCAGTTCGATACCATAGTTGGTGGACGGCCCCACATTGCGGATTACCGTCAGCGCCTGGCCCGAATTACTGGAAAGCTCGGTATTCTGATACAGGCGATCCTTGTAGCGGATATAATAGGTGGCCGCGTTGAAGCGGATGCCGCCCGGGAAGGTCGCCTTCAGGCCGAGTTCGTAGTTCCAGCTGGTTTCCGGATTATAGGTTCGCAGGATGTTGACCCCGTCATTGCCAGTCAACTCGAACACACCGCCCGGCGTAAAGCCCTTTGACACCGTGGCAAAGGCCATGACGTCGGGGTCGATATGATAAGATATCGATGCCTTGGGTAGAAAATAGTTCGCCTTCTGGCTGTTCGAGATATCTATGCGGGGATCGCGCATCTTGTTGCGTGACAAACCATAACGGGAACCCAGTTCGAAATTCCAATAGCCTGTTTTATAGGTCGCATTGGCGAAGATCGCATATTCCCTATTACGCAATTCCGTGTCGCTATAGCGATCGGCACGGCCGGGACGCATACTCACCGAATAATTGTCCGGATTCTGAGCCTGGAAGAAGCCTCCGACGATCCATTGAAACGCATCACTCCCAAGGCTGCCCAGGCGCAGTTCCTGGCTATATACTGAGCGCCGAGCCGTGGCCCGCGAGTGCGAGATGAAGGTCGGAAGTTTGTCGGTATCCGCAAGACGCGAATATTTCGCCTTGAAGGCGGAACTGATCGAAGTCAGCGCCAGCGAGTCGTTGAAACGATGCTCGATATTGAGAGAACCGGAATAGATATCCCGGTCAAACTTCGAAGCGAAGTCATTAAATACCAGATAGGATACGACATAGGGCGTCGGCGGGGTCTGGAACAGGTTGAAACGACCGGTACGCAACCAGTTGCCCGTCAGATAAGCGGTGACAGTGGTGTTCTCTCCGTCATGGGCCAGTGTCAACCTGGCCCCGTTCTCATGACCCTTGTCGGCATGAATGTTCAGGGTCGGGTTCCAAAGGAAGCCATCCGTTTCGGTGTGAAAGGCGGAAATGCGCGCATTGAGGCCGGGAAACACGGGACCGGAGATCGATCCACTAATATATTTCGTGTCCTTGTTGCCATATTCCACTGTAGCCTGCGCTTCCAACTGGTCGGTCGGGCGCTTGGTGATATATTTGATCGCGCCGCCGATGCTGCTGCCGCCATACAGTGTCCCCTGCGGGCCTTTCAGCACCTCGATACGCTCCAGGTCCGAAAATCGGGCAGTCTGCCCCTCAAATACCTGTACGTCGTTCACATAGAAGCCCACGCCGGGAACGAGACCAAACACGCCCACGCCGCGCATGGACACGTCCGGCGTGTTGTCCATCCGATTCCGAATGTTGAGGTTGGGTGAGAAGCGGCGCAAATCCTCGACCGCGACTACGCGCGATTTTTCCAGTCGCTCCGAACCCAACGCCTGGACCGACATCGGCACGTCCTGAATGCTTTCATCGCGTTTGCGCGCCGTAACAATGATATCGCTGTCGGCAATCTCATTATTGGTGGCTGGCTCGTTTTGCGCCTGGGCCGGACCCGCGCTCACTGCCAGGGCAAGCACCGCTGCGCCCAACGACAATTGGATATAAGTATGACGCACTTTCATGGTCTCCCCTCCTCCTCCTTATTTTTTTGCTTGCAGGATTCGGCGCCACGGTGAACGATGCCGCCTGCGCCTTGCCTGCACGCATTGTGAAGCGCCGGATGCCCTTATGGAATCATCTCCCGCTCCGATACAGATACAATGTACTAGACTTTTAGGTCAAGAAAATTTAGCGGGAATTTTAACGGTTCGGATATACTTCGATATATTCAGATACATAGCGCACGAAGACGCTCTTCGATAACGACTTTCTCTCGCTGACGGACGATTCCGGGAATCTTCGGGACGATGAGATCGGCTCAAAAAACCTCGTTCACTAGTCAATTTCTGATGAGCGCTGATGTGAAATGAGCCTATCTTAAACCGCGGATCGATTTCAGCCTCATGTGGCCCGCACCACAACGATTGGAAGAATTTCAAGTCCCAGCCCCGCCGCCCGGATCGCCGGGCGCGCGCATCAGTTGGATGCCCCTCCGGCGTCGACAGGTCCCTCCTCAAACAGCCTTTCTATCGCTCGAAAATCGCCGCCAATCCTTGACCTCCACCGATGCACATGGTCTCTAGGCCATAGCGCACGTCCCGCCGGCGCATTTCGTTCAACATCGTCGCGGCAATGCGGACACCCGTGACGCCAATGGGATGACCAAGCGAAATGCCCGATCCGTTGACGTTGAGCTTGTCATGTCGACCGTCGTCTTCCGCCCAGCCCCAGGCCTTGAGAACGGCCAGCACTTGCGGCGCGAAGGCTTCATTCAGTTCGATAAGGTCAATGTCGTCCCAGCCTAGACGCGTTCGGGCGAAGAGGCGCTCCACCGCCGGCACGGGTCCTATGCCCATCCGGGACGGGTCACATCCCGCCGCCGCCCAACCGACGAACCAGCCGGCCGGCTCGAGACCAAGTTCGGCCAAGCGGTCCTCTGCCACGACCAGGCAGGCAGCGGCAGCGTCATTCTGCTGACTGGCATTTCCCGCCGTGACGACGCCACCCTCGATCGGCCTCAACGCGCTCAACGTTTCGATGGACGCATCGGCGCGATAGCCCTCGTCATGGTCGAAAACCACCGGATCGCCATGCTTTGCGGGGATAGAGACGGGCACGATCTCATCGGCGAACCGGCCTTCCCGCCAGGCAGCAGCGGCCCGCTGGTGGGAACGGACGGCATAGGCATCCGACTGTTCCCGCGTGATGCCATAGTCGCGGGCAAGATTCTCCGCCGTCTCGATCATGCCCGAAATCACACCATATCGGTGAATCGGCTGGGACATGAGCCTGGCCCGTGTCAGGCGGTCATGCAGTTCGACGCTTCCCATGCGCGCGCCCTTTCGCAACGCCGTCGAATAATGCTCGACATTGGACATGCTCTCCGCACCGCCCGCCACGACGACATCCGCAGCGCCGGTTTGCACCATCATGGCAGCCTCGATGATCGCCTGCAGCCCCGAACCGCAGCGGCGGTCGAGCTGGAACCCCGGAACGCTTTGCGGCAAGTCCGCCGCAAGCCAGGACCAGCGCCCGATACTGGGTGCTTCCCCGCTCGGATAGCCATTGCCGAAGACGACATCGTCCACCCGCTCCGGGTCCACACCGCTGCGCTCGATCAACGCCTTCAATATGACCGCCCCCAAATCCCCTGCCGTGAGGGAGGAAAGGCCGCCACCAAACCTGCCGACTGCAGTGCGGATGGGGGAAACGATCGCTGCGCGGCGCAATGTCATGATGTCAAACTCCCGATGGAATGAGAAAGATTTATATAGCCCGCTCCAATTGCCCCGCCGCCGCACGCAACTCGGGCAGATAGGCGTCGAGCAAATGGTTCCGACTATGCGCATGGGAAAAGGTCGCGACATTGAGCGCGGCGACAACGCTCCCTTCCCGATCGCGCACGGGAACCGCAAGTGATCGCAATTCCGGCTCCAACTCTTCCTCGACCAGGCTCCAGCGCTGGTCGATCACAGCGCGCAGTGCGTCACGCAACAGGTCCCGATCGACGATCGTGCGCTCCGTGCGCCGCTCAAGCACAGCACCCGCCAGCCACGCCTGCCACTCCGCCTCCGGCCGTGCGGCAAGCAGGATTCGCCCCATCGACGTGCAGTGGCTGGGAAGCGTGCTGCCCACCATGAGGGGCGCGGCAATAATCTGGTTCCGTTCAGCGCGGGCGATGTAAATGATCCGCCCAGGATCGGCCGGATCGAGCATACCAACGGAAACGGTTTCCTGCAAACCATCGCGCAGCGCGTTGGCGACGGCCTGGCTGGCGCTCGCCAACGGCGTCGATGTGAGAAAACCGCAAGCCAGCGGCAACAGCCGGGGCGTCAGCGCAAAACGTCCGGAATCCTCGCTTACATAGCCGAGCAGGACCAGCGTATGCAGACACCGTCCCGCACTGGGTCGGCTAAGGCCGACGATCCGCGCGGCCTCGGCCACTGTGAGCGATCCCCGCCCCTCGAAGGCACGCAGAACCTCCAGCCCGCGGGCAAGCGAAAGCATGAAATTGGGATCGGACTTCTCGCTGTTCTCGGCCACTGATCTTGACTTTCAGGCTTCCATCGAATATCGTACTTATTGTCCGATTATCGGATAGATAGGATATTCGATGGCAAAATGCAAGGTTTTTCCCGACGCGGACAGCGCACTGTCCGGCTTCGCCTTCGACGGTATGACGATCATGTCGGGGGGCTTCGGCCTGTCGGGCAATCCCGAGCATCTGATTGCGGGCCTGCTGCGCAGCAGGGTCAAGGATCTGACGATCATTTCCAACAATTGCGGCGCGGACGGCTTCGGCCTGTGGACGCTGCTCAACAATGGCCAGATCCGAAAGATGATCTCCTCCTATATCGGAGAGAACAAGCTGTTCGCTGAACTCTATCTGGCCGGGAAACTGGAGCTGGAACTCAATCCGCAAGGCACATTGGCCGAACGCATCCGCGCGGGCGGCGCAGGCATTCCCGCCTTTTACACCAAAACGGGCGTCGGCACGGTCGTCGCGGAAGGCAAACCTGTGGAGAACTTCGAAGGATCGCTTTATGTGCGCGAGACATGGCTGCGCTCCGACTTGTCGATCGTGAAAGCCTGGAAGGCCGATTCCGAAGGGAATCTCGTCTATCGCAAGACGGCGCGAAACTTCAATCCAGACATGGCGACCGCGGGCAGGATCACCATTGCGGAGGTTGAGGAAATCGTACCAGCCGGGGCACTCGACCCCGATCATGTGCATACCCCCGGCATCTATGTGAACCGGATCGTCCAAGGGCCGTCCTATGAAAAAAGGATCGAATTCCGTACGACGAGGCCACGCCAAGCAGGGCAGGCATGACCATGTGGACGCGGGAGCAGATGGCGGCCGAGGCCGCGAGGGAATTGCAGGACGGCTATTATGTCAACCTGGGCATCGGCATACCCACGCTGGTGGCCAACTATGTCCCGGATGATATCGAAGTCGTTCTCCAGTCCGAAAACGGGATGCTGGGCATCGGTCCCTTTCCCTATGAGGACGAGGTCGATCCCGATCTGATCAATGCGGGCAAGCAGACAGTCACCGCGCTGCCGATATCCAGCTTCTTCAGCTCGGCGGACAGCTTCGCGATGATCCGCGGCGGGCACATCGATCTCGCTATCCTTGGGGCGATGGAGGTTGCCGGCAATGGCGACCTGGCAAACTGGACGGTGCCGGGCAAGATGATCAAGGGCATGGGGGGCGCCATGGATCTGGTCGCCGGCGTCAAGCGCGTCGTCGTCGTGATGAACCACAACGACAAGTCAGGAAATCCGAAGATCGTGCCCCAATGCACCCTTCCCCTGACCGGAACGGCCGTTGTCGACGCGATCGTCACGGACCTCGGCCGCTTCGACCTGGATCGCGTGAACGGCCGGCTGATCGTCCGGGAAATGGCGCAGGACGTGACAATCGAAATGGTGCAAGCGCATACGGGCATTCCTGTCGCCATGGCATAGAGCTCGGCATCCGGTGCGCCGGCGATATTGGGTGCCGTTGAAGCCCGATGCGATGATCGGGGATCGAACCGAGCCGGCTTGGAGCGATTGCCATTAGATCAATTCACCTCGTCATTGCTTCGCTGCGCTCGCAATGACGATTCAATCCAAAGTCATCTCGCTAAGTTTTTGGTTTGACGTATTTTCTAAGTCCTCGGGTAATTCCACCCGACTGGAAAATCCTCTAGGCCGGGCAAACAGCACCCGTTGCTACCCATTCGCGGACGAGCTGCCCGAATTCCTGATGGGAAACCGGCGGTTTCGACCTGGGCTTGCCGGAAAGATCGACGCCCGGATCCCATGCCCAGGCGACAAGCGGATCAGCGGCCATATGTTCGATCAACCGTTCTTGAGTCATGCCGCCCCGCTTCGGGTCGGTGAGCGACCGACATATTTCGCCCTTGCTCAGCCCTTCCCAGGCCATGCGAAGCGGTGCCAAGTGCCAGACGTCGTTGCCCGGCACGCCGGATGACGAGTTTTCCTTCTGATGGCAGGTCTGGCAGGGCAAGGCTGGCGTGCCGCTGTCATGCGGGCCACGGCGCACCAGCATGATATGGGGATGCCCATCGTCACCCTGGCGCGGGAAATCTGTCGAGGTATGGCAATTCATGCAGCGCGGATGCAGAAGCACGGTTGCGATGCGGTCGAAATATTGCAGCGAGCGTTGTTGGTCGACTGGCCGTGCCAAGGCCGGTTCGGACAGACGGGTCGGCGCCTCGCGTATCGCCGCGGTGCCGATCGCTGCGGTGGCGATCAGCGTCGAAACTGCCAAGGCAATGCTCGCAATTTTCATCGACCACCCCATCCGCTTGCTGGGCGCCCGGCAGCATGGGCAGCTCCATTCCGATTGTACGAAACTGGCCTCGCCGCTCTTTTCGGCTTGCCGGTCAACGCCCGCCCCTGCGGGAGCGGCGCTGATAGCAGATGATATTCCTCGACGATTTCCGAGAGGATCGAGATTGCGAGCGTGGCCGGATCGCGGGCGCCGGGAATGAGTCCGATCCGGCCGCGCAGCTTGGCCAGCATCGGCGCTGGCAGCCCGGCCGCCCGCAGTCGTTCCAGCCGTGCCGCGTGCGTCCGCCCGCTGCCAACCGCTCCCACATAGAAGCTGGGCAGGCCTAGCGCCTGTGGCAGCAACGCCTCTTCCCAGTCGCGATCGTGGAAGAGAAAGATGATCGCCGTCCAGGGGTCGGTCTGGATTTTCGGGAGCGTCATGCGCGATGGGAGGATAACGATATCTCCGTTCAGCGGCATCAATTCGTCCCGTGCCCGCGCGTCGGGTGACACAGCGACGACCTGAGCGCCAAATGCTTCGGCCAGGCGCGCGAAAGCGATGAGGTCATCCCCATGACCGACGGCGAGGATCCGCATCGGCGGGACATAATCGACGTCGATACTGCCGCTTTGTCGCTCACGGCCTACGCTATCCTTTGCCGCGGCGAAAATTTCTACTCCTCGCAAGGACAGACGCAATCCCGCTGCCACGCGGAGGTCGAGGCGAGCGAGCGCGAACGCGATGGCGTCGCGGTCGGGACGCGGGTTGAAGAGCAGGTCGATGCCTCCACCGCATGGCAGGCGAATATCGATATAGGGTGAATTCACGCCATAGCGAACGAGCCTCGCGCGACCGCTCGCAAGGACCTCGAATGCCTCCGCAACGATCGCCGCTTCGATGCAACCGCCCGAAAACGATCCCCGATAGCTGCCATCCTCGGCCACCGCCATCTGCGCCCCGATCGCTCGGGATGCGCTCCCTTCGATACCAGTCAGCGTCACCAGCACGGTTGCCAGGTCTTCGTCCGCCCGGGCGAGCAGGAAGCGCAGGATATCGATCGGCGTGCTTGCTATCATATCAGGGCTGCCCGTTTCAGGCATGTCCGCCTAACTCGTGCTTACGGAGCGGCAGCGACCTGATGCGCTGGCCCGTTGCGGCAAACAGGGCATTCATGACGGCGGGTCCGGCGACCACCACAGGCGGCTCCCCGACCCCGCCCCAGAAACCACCCGAAGGCATGACGATCGCTTCGACCGGCGGCATATCGCTCATGCGGACGATAGCGAAACTATCATAATTCCTCTCCTGGATCGCGCCGCGATCGACCGTGCATTCTCCAAACAGCGCGGCAGAGAGCCCGAATGCCATGCCGCCGTCCAACTGGCGCTCGATCAGCGCAGGATTGACGGCGGTGCCGCAATCGATGGCGCAGACCATTCTATGGATCTTCAGCGCACCGCCCGTGACCGAGACTTCGGCTGCAGCGGCAATATAGCTGTCCGTCACGAAAGCGCCGGCGATGCCGTGATGGCGACCCGACGGGGCTTTCGACCATCCAATGCGTTCTGCCGCGGCCTCGATCACGGCGAGCAGCTTGGGGTTCTGGCTGAGCAAGGAACGCCGAAAGTCGAGCGGGTCCCTGCCGGCCGCATGTGCCAGCTCGTCGATGAAGCTTTCGACATAGAAGATGTTCTGATTGGCGTGCACGGCACGCCATGCACCCGGCATGATCGGCGGGTTCCGCATCGCAAGGTCCACAAGCAGGTTCGGAATCGTATAGTTGAAACTATTTTTATTGAGGCCGTTGAGCATATGCGGATCGCCGTTGCCGTCGAGGCGCTTGGGAGCATGCACCGCGCGGATCGACTGGCCCGAGACACGGATGTGCAACGCGACAAGATTGCCGTCGCGATCAAGACCGCCGGTCTGTTTTGCCCGGGTGGTCGGATGATAAAGGTCGTGCGTCATATCCTCGGCACGGGACCAGATCATCTTGACGGGCGAGCCGGGCATTTGTCTGGCGATCAGCATGGCCAGACGGGCATATTCGGAATAGAGCCGCCGTCCGAAGCCGCCGCCCAGAAAGGTTGGATGAACTTCGCATTGTGCGGCCGGCAGCCCGCCGACTTCGGCAATGACGTTGAGGATGTCAGCCGCATTCTGCGTCGGCGCCCAGATTTCACAACGTTCAGGCGTCCAGATCGCGGTCGCGTTCATCGGCTCGAGCGGTGCATGTGCCTGGTAGGGAAAAGCATATTCCGCGGTGACTGTCTTCACCGCGCCGCTCAATCCCGCATCGACGCTGCCGACATGAAGGCCGGCATAGGGATTGTCGGTCTCCAACCCTTCATCGAGCATTTGTGCGATGCTCGCGCTCGAGACATCGGTATGCGGCCCCTCGTCCCAGACGATGGGCAACGCCGCTATCCCAGCCTCGGCCTGCCACCATTTATCGGCTATGACCGCTATGGTTCGGGGATCGATCTGCACGACCTTTCGCACGCCCGGCCGGGCACTGATCGCCTTGGCGTCGAAACTTTTGACCGTGCCACCGGCATTCGGACACATCCTGACCGCCGCGTTGAACATGCCCGGCCGATTGACGTCGATCCCGAACGCCGTCTGGCCGGTCGCCTTCGCGACGGCCTCCAGCCGAGGGAGCGGCTTGCCGATCAGCTTCCAGCTCTCAGGCTTCTTCAACTCCACCGCAGCGGGGGGCGTGATCCGGGATGCTGCCTCCGCCAGCTTGCCGAAGCTCGCCCTTCTCCCCGATTTCTGATGCACAACGAAGCCCTCGGTCGCCATGCACTCGATCGGATCGACCTTCCACCGAGCCGCGGCGGCCGATACCAGCATCTGACGAGCGGTCGCCCCGACCTGCCGCATGGTTTCATGAAGCTCACGGATCGAGCCGCTGCCGCCCGTCTGGAATTCACCGAAAACATTGCCTCGCGACAGGCTTACGCCGGGCAAGGCGAACTCCGTCCTGACTTTGGACCAGTCGCATTCCAGCTCTTCCGCCACCATTTGGGCAAGGCCCGTCATCGATCCCTGGCCCATTTCCGCACGCGAAATGCGGATGAGGACCGTTTCATCAGGATCAATCGTCAGCCACGCATTGATTTCCTCGGACGTCGCCGCCTCCGAAGCCGCGGGCGCGAGTTGGAAGCCAAGCGTAAGAGCGCCCAGCGTTGAGGACGCGGCGACAAGAAAATGCCGGCGGGAGAGTGGAACGGTCATTCTTCCACCCTCATTTCCCGCCGCCGGCCATGTTGCGCGCGGCGAGTTTGATCGCCTGCCTGATCTGGTTGTAGGTGCCGCAGCGGCACAGATTTCCCGACATCGCCTCGTCGATATCCTTGTCGGACGGGTCCGAGATCTTCGATAGCAGAGCGCAGGCCTGCATGATCTGTCCGGTCTGGCAGTAGCCGCATTGCGCGACATCGAGTTCAACCCATGCCTCCTGGACGGGATGAAGTTTGACGTCGGCCTGGCCCAAGCCTTCGATCGTTGTGACGGCTGTCCCCGCGACATCGCCGATCGGCGTTATGCAGGAGCGCCTGGCCTGGCCATCGACATGAACCGTGCAACAGCCGCAAAGGGCAGCGCCGCACCCATATTTGGCGCCGGTAAGGCCGAAATCCTCGCGCAGAACCCAGAGCAAAGGCGCGCTGGGATCACCGTCGAACTGGCGACGTTTACCGTTGATCGTAATTTCGAGCATCCCGCCTTCGTTCCTTGGGCTAACGCCCGTTTTCTAGGTCACACTCGTCGCAGAATTTCGCCAGAAATTGGGCAAATTGTATCAAATGTGTCAAGCGGCCCTAACTCCGCCACTATTTGCGCGAGGCTCGATGATTGTCGGCAAGTGAAGGGTCGCACGCAGCCCTCTGCTGCGATTGCACAAGACGACGTCGCCACCATGATTGCGGGCCACCAGCCGAGCGATCGAAAGCCCAAGGCCGATCCCGCCAGTTGCCGCGTTGCGCGACTCTTCCAGTCGAACGAAGGGCAGGAAGACGCGCTCCATCTCCGTGGCCGGAATTCCGGGACCATCGTCCTGGACGATGATGTCCACACCCTGATATGAACTGGCGACGGCGACTTCGGCGCGACCGCCATATCGAACGGCATTTTCGACAAGGTTGCGAATGGCACGACGCAAAGCCGATGGCCTGCAGCGATAGGGAATGACGGCGCTTTCCGTGAAGCGCACATCCCGCCCAAGTTCGGAGAGATCGTCGCAGATACTGTCGACCAGAGCAGCGACGTCCACTGGCCGTGTCGGCTCGTCGGCCAGTTGGTCCTGCGTAAATTCGAGCGCCGCTTCGGTAATTGCCTGCATTTCATCGACGGTGTTCAGCAACCGTGCCCGGATCTCCTCGTCTGCCACCATTTCGCTGCGCAGCCGCATCGTCGTGATCGGCGTTCGCAGATCATGGCCGATCGCAGCAAGCATCCGCGCCCGGTCCGCCAGAACACGGGTCAGCCGCTCCTGCATCTGGTTGAAAGCCACGGCGGTGCGGCAAATCTCATCGGGGCCTTCTTCAGGAATATCGATATGTTGCTCACCGCGCCCCAGCGCCTCGGCAGCCAACGTCAGCCGCCGCATCGGCCGAGCGATACGACGCGCGAGAAGGGCCGCCAGGATGGACAGGACGATCGCCGTGATCGCCAGCGAGACGGTCGACGGCGAAAGCCAGATGAAATTCTTGGGCGGCTTGGCATAGGCCGCGTTCAGCCACATGCCGTTCGGCAGCTTGACCACCAACCCCGCGCCATGATTATCGTCGAGCACGACATGCTGCGCCCTTACGGTCGGTGAGAGCGTCTTGAGTTCAATGGGTCGCCAATATGCATTCGCAATCGGTGTCGTCGACCGGAGCGTCCGGCTGACGGTAGCCCCCCAGGGTCGGTTGCCGCTTCCCCCCGTTCCCCAGGGGCTGGCCCGTCGGATTTCAGCACTGGCCGTCCCATCGAGCGGCAGATGCAGTCGCCTCCACGCATCGCGGCTCCAATCGTCAAGGCTGCCGGGCGGGCTTGGACTGAGCCAGAAGCGCGAATAGTTGGTCCCCATCGCCGCGAGAACCGCTTTCTGATAGGCGACCGGCGTCGTTTCGATCATCTGAACGGCGGTAGCGGATCGCACGATAAATTCCTCAAGCGCGATCTCACGCAGTTCCTGCGCGCGCTCATCGGCCGTCACAAGGAAGCCGATACTTTGGGCAAGCAGCATGATTGGCAGCATGAAGCATATGATCTGAGCCGCGAGGCTTCCTGGCCAGAACCTCCTCATAGCGCTTCGACCTCGGCCGTGAAACAATAGCCCCCGCCCCAATGGGTCTTGATCAATTCGGGATTCCGCGGATCTCGCTCGACCTTTCTTCGAAGTCTGCTGATCTGGTTGTCGATACTGCGGTCGAAGACGTCTCCAACGCGTCCGATCGTAAGATCGAGCAGTTGATCCCTGGTCAGAACGACCTGCGGATGATCCAGGAAGACCTTGAGAAGGCGATACTCAGCGGTGCTCAACGGCGTTGCGAGATCCACATCATCGAGCAGTTCGCGCTTGGCGAGATCCAAGATCCAATGAGCGAAGCGCAGGCGCCGTCCCCTTGGGACCTTCTGTTTCGGCGGCAGGCTGTGGGTGCGCCGTAGAACCGCCCTGATTCGGGCAAGAAGTTCACGGGGGTTGAACGGTTTTGCGACATAGTCGTCCGCCCCCACCTCCAATCCGATGATGCGGTCAACGTCGGTCGAGACTGCGGTCAACAGGATGACCGGGATATCCGTTGTTTCACGCAGATTTCGACAAAGCGACAGGCCATCTTCGCCCGGCATCATGATATCCAGGACGATGATATCCGGGGCAGTAATCTGCAACAAGGCGCGAAGGTCGGACGCATCCTGCGCGGTCGTTACCCGATAGCCGCTATTGCTCAGAAATGCGCTGAGCAGATCCCGGATCTCCGGGTGATCATCTACAATCGCTACGTGCTGCATCATTGGGCCAATATCGGTCAAACTCGCCAATGATACCATGTGCTAAACATGGAATGGGCATATTTTTATATCCAGTTCCACCAAAAGCAGGTGATCGCCGATGGCTCCCAAGCTGTGGGCCATCCTCCGACCCAAATCGTGCAGCCATGAGCCCGGCCGGTCATGGAGCGTTCCATACTCCCGCCGGACGCTTGAAAAACCTAATAACATGGTATAACGAGTTATTGTCGTTATCCCGCTATCCGAACATCTTGCTTGAGGCGGTTCATACGGTAAAGAGCGAAGGGAGCAATATGATTTCCATCTCTCCAGACCAAGTCCTGCTCAGCCCATTCGTCAGAATTTTCGCGCGGATATTGGCGACCTTCACCTTCTGGATAAGCGGTATCACCAAATTATTCTGGTGGCAGTCGGGCGTCGGGATCATGAGCCACTTCAATCTCAATCCGCCGGCGATCTTCAATGCCGCCACCATCGCCACGCAGCTTATCGGAACGGCCCTGATCATATGGGGGCGGCGTGCCTGGGTAGGCGCGGGGATGCTCATCGTCTTCATCGCCCTCACCATTCCCATCGCCCAGCCCTTTTGGGAGATGGAAGGGCGCGCACGTCATTCATCCCTGATGGTCGTTTACGAGCATCTCACCGTCATGGGAGGATTACTCGCGATCGCGATAGTACGGGCCTTTGAAGCGGAGCGCCGGAACCATGCATGAAACGGCGCGTAATGAACCGTCGGCGAAGGCGGAAGGTGAAACAAGGATGACAGGGACGGAAAAGCCCCGAAATCCGGCACGGCGCGAGGTCATGGGTCTGACGGGGATGGCATTGCTTTCTCTGCCTCTTTTCGGGGAGCGTGCCATGGCACAATCTTCCTGCCCGAACAGCCCAAGCGACATCGACGACTATGTCGTTCCGGTCCCGGTCCCACCCCAGGTCGCGATGACTGACGGCTATGTCGATGTACCCCAGGGCCGACTCTATTATTGGGACACCGGCGGCGGAGGCGCGCCGCTGTTGCTTGCGCATCCCGCGACGGGCAATGCGCGGAGTTGGCTCTATCAACAGCCCGTGTTCGCGGCGGCCGGCTATCGCGTCATCGCCTGGTCCAGGCGCGGCCATAGCCCAAGCGAAGGACAGGATATTCGCGGGCCTGTGGGCGTGGCCGATATCGACCTTCTGCTCAAGGCGCTGAAGATCGATCGATTCCATGGGATAGGCTCTGCGGGAGGCGCCGGCGCGCTGCTCGACTATACCATCGCGCGCCCCGGGCGCGTGCGCACATTGACGGTCTCGTGCAGCCTCGCCAATCTCGCCGATCCGGAATATTTCGCGCTAAGCGACAGCCTGCGCCCTGATCCCTTCGATCATTTGCCTGCCGAAGTGCGAGAACTTGGTCCCAGCTATCGCGCAGCCAATCCAGCGGGCGTGGCGAGATGGGTGGCATTGCAGAAGATCGCCCGCACGGCGACGCTTGCGCCGCCCCGGGCACCAGGACGGCCGAACGGCCCCCAGACTCAATGGAGCGACATTGAAGCGCTGAAACTCCCCATTTTATGGATGACCGGCGATGCCGATCTGTATACGCCCCCTCCCCTGCTGCGCGAATTTCACCGGCGAACGCCGGGCAGCGAATTTGCGGTAATCCGAGGGTCCGGTCACAGCGCCTATTGGGAGCAGCCCAACGCATTCAATGCCAGGGTCCTGGATTTCATCCGCAGACGCGGCGGTTAGGGCAATGCGCGAAAACGGCTGATCAGCATGTTTCGTCGACCATCGACAATACCCCGGCAACTGCCACGGCTTCGATGTACCTGACAAGCAGGGCCGCCCCGTTTGACAAGATCGCCCATATCATGGCCACAGGCTTACCGGATCGGAGTGGCTTTGAGGCCGGCTTCATTGCCGGCTTGTCCGCCAGGCACAAGGTCGTAAAAGTCTGAAAGCCGGAGATGTACTCTGACCGGCTTTCCGTACTGGTTCTGGAAAAACCAGCCATGAACGCCCTCGAACGGCGCGACCAGCACGCCCTGGTCGCGCAACCCCGTCGCCTTGCGATATAGACCACGGACAGGCCGATGGCAGCATCGACCAGCGCGACATTCGCGCTCCCCCCCCAAGGACGCCCGCGAGAAGAGTGATGCTGTGCCCGGCAGAGAAGAGGGAAACATAGAGCAATATGTCGCGAAAGCGGCGTAGAAAGAAAATCACCCCTGCGAGGAAAAGTAGATGATCATAACCCGCGAACATATGTTTTGCGCCAAGATATAGAAATATCGTGGGCGCCGGGCCGCGAGCGGCGGCCACAAACGCCGCGTCGCGCCCCTCTATCGCATGGGCCAGCGCTTCTCCTCCCAATGGCAGGAGGGCGATCAGGCAGGCAAGGCACAGATATTGTCCCGTCGATCTACGCATATAGCGCCCTTTTAGCCCGTTCGCCCCTGATTGCCTTCGACCTCACCGGATTGCCGCGGGAGTGCTAGTCCGTACCATCATGATCGTGGCCGAGCGGTCATGATGGTACGGACCAACCGGGCCGAAGTCTTCTCCATCAACGCAGTCGGGACATATTGCATATCTGGAATATGCCGGCTGGCTTGCAATTTATAAAGTCCAATATAATAGGTTTTTATTAATTTGTGCGTCGCGACGCCCTTCGGACAATCGGTAGGCTTTGGAGATCGTATTCAAATGACGAATGAGATAGGGGTCATCGGCGCCGGGTCGATGGGATGCGGAATCGCGCTGGCCGCCCTGCTGGCCGGCGAACAGGTCTTGCTCTATGATGCAGCGCCGGACACGGCTGCCCGTGCATTGGAATATTGCCGGAAAAGGCTTGCCCAACGGGCGGAACGCGGCAAGCTTGCCCAATCGGACGTCGACGCCTGCATCGGGCGGCTGCGATCTGTCGACAGCCTTGCGGCGCTAAGCCACGTCGGTCTCATTATTGAGGCCATCGTCGAAAATATCGACATCAAGGCCGATGTGTTGCGCGAAATGGAGGGGTATCTGGCGACTGACGCGATCATCACCTCCAACACCTCGTCGATCTCGATCACCGCGCTCGGCGCACGCCTGCGCCGACCGGAGCGTTTCGCCGGATTTCACTTTTTCAATCCGGCCGATACCATGGCCCTGGTGGAAGTCATACGGGGCGCCGCGACCAGCCCCTCCGTCATCGAGCATCTTGGCGCGCTGGCGACAGGTTGGGGCAAGACCGCCGTTTTCTGTGCCTCCACGCCGGGGTTCATCGTCAACCGGGTCGCCCGGCCCTTTTACGGCGAAGCCCTGCGCCTCCTGGAAGAGAAGGCATGTGCGCCGGAAACGATCGACGCGCTGCTTCGGGAAAGCGGCGGCTTTCGCATGGGTCCGCTGGAGCTGACGGACCTGATCGGCCAGGACGTCAATTTCGCGGTCACGCGCTCGCTGCATGAAGGCTTCTTTCAGGATCCCCGCTACAAACCCTCGCTTCTCCAGCAGGAGCTGGTGCTAGCAGGGCATTTGGGCCGCAAGTCCGGACGGGGCTTTTACGACTATACCGGTGCGGCGGAGCCATCGCTTCCCCTGAATGAACCACTCGCCCCTCGCCCCGCTCATATCGATGTGGAGGGCGATCCGGGCGCGCTGGGTCCGCTGGTGGCATTGGCCCGCGATGCGGGAATCCCCATTCGGGAAAAGCGGGGCGCTGGTCGGCTTCGCGTGGGATCGACGGCGATCGCCTTGACAGATGGCCGCACCGCCACGGAACGGAGCCTGGTCGAAGGTCCCGTGGCGCTGATCGATCTGGCGCTTGATTATCGAACGGCGGGTCGCATCGGCCTCGCCCTGCCGGATGGCGACGCCGATGCGCGAGTGACCGCGAGCGGCTTCCTGCAAGCGCTTGGCAAACAGGTTTCAGTCGTGGCCGATATTGCGGGCATGGTGGTGATGCGCACAGTGTCCATGCTGGTCAACGAAGCCGAGGAATTGGTGCTGCAGGGCATCGCCGGAGCCGCAGATACCGACCTCGCCATAATCAAAGGGGTGAACTATCCGATCGGCCCCCTGGCTTGGGGAGAACGAATCGGGGCGCGTCAGATCGTCGGCGTGCTGGACGCGCTGGCCAGCCATTATCCCGAAGGCCGTTATCGCGCCTCCGCCGCTCTGCGCCGCCGCGCGGCTGTGGCCGAACGAATGGCGGCCGCCGCATGAGCGCGCAAACGGAAGCGGTGATCGAGCTGAGCCGGCCGCTGGACAGGATCGCCCTCATCACGATCAATCGGCCCGAACGGCTGAACGCGCTGAACCTGGAGGTCAAACGGGGCATAGAAGATCTGATCCGCTCGCTCGATCAGGAGAAGGAGGTACGCGCGATCATCCTTACCGGCGCAGGCCGCGCCTTCGCCGCAGGCACCGATATAGCTGAAATGGCCAATCTGTCGCCTGTGGATCATAATCTGTTGAAAACCGACGGGGTATTCCAGGCGGCGCGCGACTGTTCGAAGCCGCTTATCGCGGCCGTCGAAGGCTTTGCCTTGGGCGGCGGGTGCGAACTCGCGCTTGCCTGCGACCTTATCGTCGCGGGGCGCGATGCGAAATTTGGTCAACCGGAAATTCGTGTCGGCATCATGCCCGGCGCGGGCGGCGCGCAGCTATTGCTCAGAACGATAGGCAAGTATCGCGCCATGAAGATGGTGCTGACGGGGGAGCATGTGTCTGCGGAAGATGCGTTCATCATGGGGTTCGTTTCGCAAATCGTCGAACCGGGCAACGCCCTGGAGACATCGCTACAGCTCGGCGCGACAATAGCGACCATGCCACCCTTGTCGGTCATGGCGATCAAGGAAGCGATGAAGCTGGGTCAAGACATGCCGTTGTCCAGCGCCCTGCAGCTCGAACGCAAGGCCTTCCAGATATTGTTCGCCAGCGAAGATCAGTCCGAGGGCATGACGGCATTCCTGCAGAAGCGCGATCCCGCCTATCAAGGCCGCTGAAGCGGGGCGCGGTCGACTTCGTCCCGTTCAGACGAAACCGATCCAGCGCCCCAGGAATACCACGCAGATCCAGAAAGTGAGGGAGAGCATACCAGCCACACGAGCGCTCGGCGGCGTGGGCAACGTGCGGTCCCATTCATGAACGGTTCGATATATGGTCGAATGAAAGATCATCATGTTGACACCCGCCGCGACCAGGAGAAGCAGTTTCACGCGGAAAGGTATGTTATCAACATAGTTGGTAGCGGCCGAACAGAACATCAACAGGCCGCTCAACCCAGCCACCGTAAAGCTCACCCATGTCCAAGGCAGCACTTCCGCCGCCAGTTCCATCACGCCCCGATCCCGTCCGACCCGCCCGATCAGGCGTAGGTCAAGGATGGCGATAGAGCCGACGACGAGCGTGAGCGCACAGACGTGAACCACCTCGATCGCCGGAAACATCCACGGGGATTCAGCGATGGCGACCGCGAAAGGTCGCGCCTCAATCCAGGAAAAAAAGTCCATGATGCCCACCACGCGCTCTCCGATATTCTGGCGTCAATTATTCGTAAGCAATCCACCGGCCGCAAAAGATGATNCAGACGTGAACCACCTCGATCGCCGGAAACATCCACGGGGATTCAGCGATGGCGACCGCGAAAGGTCGCGCCTCAATCCAGGAAAAAAAGTCCATGATGCCCACCACGCGCTCTCCGATATTCTGGCGTCAATTATTCGTAAGCAATCCACCGGCCGCAAAAGATGACAACAAACCAAAGCAGCAGCGACAGTAGTGCCAATAGGCGGACGATTTGCCGTTTTGCGGGTGGCAGATCCCGGAACG